>JBJFAY010000068.1:0-22713 GCA_051888155.1 Alphaproteobacteria bacterium | reverse complement strand
TGATTCCGTTTTCCGCCGTTGAAGGGGAAGAAACGCAGGGACGTTTATCTTTATTAAACGCGGTCGACCTGCCGGACGCGATTGATCCGCTGCGCCGGCGTTTATTATTAAGCAAGCTGATTCAAAAACGCAGCCCGCAGCCGCTCGGCGCTGAAAAAGCGCTGCATCTGGCGGACGCTTTGGCGCAGTTTTTAGACGAAGCCTATATTGAAAGCATGCCGTTTGACCGGCTGAAAAATCTTGTGCCCGACGAATTTGCCGCCCATTGGCAGGAAACGTTGGTCTTTTTGGAAATTGTCACGGCGGCCTGGCCTGAAATCTTAAAAGAAGAAGGCGTGATCGACGCTGCCGACCGGCAAGTGCGTTTATTCAGAGCGCAGGCTGATCACTGGCGGGAAAATCCGCCGCCTTTTCCCGTTATTGCCGCCGGTTCGACAGGGTCGCAGCCCGCGACGGCCGAGCTGTTGGACGCCATAGCCGCCATGCCGGACGGCAAAGTGATTCTGCCGGGGCTGGACATGCTGCTGGACGAAGAAAGTTTTGCCGCCTGCGAACCGTCGCACCCGCAGTATAATTTGAAAAAGCTGTTGGAAAAAATGGGCGTTACGCGCGCGGAAGTACAAATTTTCGGACATAACCCGCCCGTGCGCGGCGAACGGCTGCGCCTGATCAGCGAAGCGATGCGGCCGTCGGCGACGACCGACCATTGGCGGACGGCCGAAAAATTTACAAAAGACGCCGTGAAAGGTATTGAAAAAATCGACTGCGCCAACGTTCAGGAAGAAGCGTTGATTATCGCCCTTGTCCTGCGCGAAACGCTGGAAACGCCGGGAAAGACCGCCGCGCTGATTACGCCGGACAGGTCTTTGGCCCGCCGCGTCGTCGCCGAAATGAACCGGTGGGGAATCGTCATGGACGATTCCGCCGGAACAAACCTGACGCTGACTCCTTTGGGCGCTTTTCTTTTGCTGCTGGGACGGGCCGCTTTGGAAAACTGGG
Organism: Alphaproteobacteria bacterium; assembly: GCA_051888155.1. Taxonomy (GTDB): domain Bacteria; phylum Pseudomonadota; class Alphaproteobacteria; order CAAGCB01; family CAG-977; genus UBA11549. Next base: position 21,714 of record JBJFAY010000068.1, on the reverse strand, counting down.
CGCCCGCGGATATGCTGGCCTGCTTAAAACACCCGCTGGCTTTGGGAGCCAAAAGTTTCGCTCCGTTTCGTTCTTTGGTGCGCCGGCTGGAAAAAGTCTTGCTGCGCGGCAAACGCCCCGGCGACGGTTTTGCCGGATTAAAGCGGGCGGCGCAAACGGCCGGCATACCGGAAATCAGCGGATTTATAAACGATTTGGAACAACGCCTGGGTTCCTTTACCGAAAGCATGACCGCTTCTGTTCCGCAGGATTTCGAAACGCTGCTGAACGCGCATTTAAACGCGGCGGAACGGCTGGCGCAAAGCGCGGACAGAACCGGTTCGGAACGGTTGTGGACGGGTGAAGCGGGGGAAGCCGCCGCGGCTTTTTTCACCGCTTTAAAAGAACAGGCGGCGTTAATCGGAAAAATCACGCCGGCTGAATATTTGTCCCTTTTGGGGGCTTTGTTCAAAGGCGTTACCGTCCGCCCGAAATACGGCATGCACCCGCGGCTGGATATTCTGGGCACGATGGAAGCGCGCCTGATCCAGCCCGACGTTTTGATTTTAGGCGGATTAAACGAAGGAATATGGCCCAAAACGCCCGAAGCCGACCCGTGGCTGTCCCGTCCGATGCGCGAACAGTGCGGCCTGTCGGCGCCGGAAAGAAAAATCGCTTTGTCGGCGCATGATTTTGCTCAGGCTTTCTGCGCCGAAAACCTGATTATGACCCGCTCGGTCAAAGAAGGCGGCGCCCCCAGCGTTCCGTCGCGCTGGTTAATGCGCCTGCAGACCGTTTTGGATATTTCCGGTTTAAGTTTTGAAAAAGGCAACCGGCAGGACTGGGCGCGCCGGATTGACGAACCGAAAGCCGTTTTGTCTTTTCTGCCGCCGCAACCGAACCCGCCGGTATCGGCTCGTCCGCGCAGATTATCCGTGACGAAAATCGAAACGCTGATGCGCGATCCGTATTCGATCTACGCGCGATACATTCTGGGGTTAAAGCCGCTGGACGATATTGACGAAGACTTTAACAACGCCGATTACGGCACGATCGTCCATAAAGCCGTCGAAACGTTTTGCAAAGCCTTTCCGTCGAAACTGCCCGCTGACGGCGAAGCCGAAATACTGAAAATCGGATCGGCTCTGTTTCAGGAACTGAATTTTTCGCAGACGGCCGCCGCTTTTTGGAAACCGCGTCTGGAATCCGCTTTAAAATGGTTTATCCGCCGACAGGAAGAAAGGCAGTCCGGCACGGCGCAAATCTTATGCGAACAGGAAGGCGAGATTTCCTTTAAAACCGAAGGCGGCGATTTTACACTGTCCTGCACGGCCGACCGAATCGACGTCGGGAATGACGGCGACGTTACTTTGATTGATTACAAAACGGGTCTGCTGCCCGCGAAAAAATCCGTTCTGACCGGTTATTCCCCGCAGCTGCCGCTGGAAGCCGCCGTTCTGCGGCAAAACGGATTTAAAAATATCAAAGACAAATCCGCGGCGTCCATGGAATACTGGCGTCTGCGCGGACAGCAGGACGGCGGAACGATCCGGCAGGTTACGGCAAATCGGGAAGAAACCGAAACTTTATCCGGCGAAGCGCTGGAACGTTTAAAAGACCTGATCAATACGTACGACGATAAAAATACGCCCTATCTGGCAACGCCGGACACCAGCGTTTCATTGCAATATAACGATTTTGATCATTTGGCGCGGTTTGACGAATGGGCGTCGTCGGATTCATCTGAACAACAGGAGGAATAAATGGATTTGACAGATCCGAACGCATTGCAGCGTCTGGCGGCCGATCCTTTTGAATCCGCCTGGGTGGCGGCTTCCGCGGGATCGGGAAAGACAAAAGTGCTTTCCGACCGGGTATTAAATCTGCTGTTGACGGGAACGCCGCCCGAAAAAATCCTGTGCTTGACTTTTACGCGCACGGCCGCGGCGCAAATGGCGAACAAAATCGCCGAACGCCTGGCCAAATGGGCGGCGCAGGAAGAATCTCTGCTGGTCAAAGAATTAACGGAACTGCGCGACGCGCCCCCCGACGCGGCTTTGATCGCGCGCGCCAGACGGCTGTTTGCGCGGCTATTGGATACGGCGGGCGGGTTAAAAGTCACAACGCTGCACGGTTTCTGCCAGTCTTTGCTGAAGCGTTTTCCGCTGGAAGCCGGCGTGTCTCCCCAATTCGACGTTTTAGACGAACGCGGCGCCATGGAATTAATTGAGCAGGCTCAAAATAAAATCCTCGGCCAAAGCCGTTATGCCGATTGTCTGGAAACAATCACCGCCGTAACGACGGAAGAGGGCTTTTTAACCGTTTTAACGGAAATGACAACGCATTTGGCCGCGGTAAAAAGAATTAACGCGCGGTTTAAAACGCGGCGGGAACTGATCGCCGCCTATGAAGACGTTCTGGATCTGCCGCGGGATTGCACCGAAGATTCTTTACGGGCGGACTTCTGCCGTTTATCCGAAGAACGGGAAAGCGAGCTGCGCCGGGCCGCCGCCGTTTTAGGCGTTTCAAAGAAAAAAACGGATACGGACAAGTTTTTAAAAACGGAAGCTTTTCTGAATACGGCCGAAGACGAAAGACGAACTCTTCTGTGCGAATATCTCTCGGTATTTTTAACGGCGGAAAACGAAATCCGCAAGCAGCTGTGCTGCAAAGAATCCGAAGCCGCCCTGCCCGCCATGACCGCGGAAGCGCAAAGGGCGGAATTGCTGCAAAAACGTCTGGCGTCTTTAACGGCCAAGCGCCTTTCGCTGGCTTTGTTTGAATTAAGTTCGGCCGTTTTAAACGAATACACGGCGCTAAAAAACGAACGCTGTCTTCTGGATTACGACGATCTGATCGCCGCGGCAAGAGCTCTGTTGGAAAAATCCGGCGCCGCGGCCTGGGTTTTATTCAAGCTGGACGGCGGCGTCGATCATATTCTGGTCGACGAAGCGCAGGATACCAGCCCCGACCAGTGGGCGATCATCAAAGCGCTGGCCGAAGAATTTTTCGCCGGCGAAGGTCTGCGCCCCCAGAACAGAACGATTTTTGCCGTCGGAGATAAAAAGCAGTCGATTTTCAGCTTTCAAGGAGCCGTCCCCGAAGAATTTGAAAAAATGCGGTCTTATTTCAAATCAAAAGCCGAATCCGCCGGCAAAAAATGGAACGACGTGCCGATGTATATTTCTTTCAGATCCGTACAGGCCGTTATTGATATCGTCAACTTTGTCCTGCGTTTCGCCCCGGCGCGCAAAGGCGTCGTTGACGATAAAGAAAACGCCGCCCATTTGTCCTGGCGCAAAAAACAGGCCGGACTGGTCGAAATATGGCCGACGGAAAAGCCGCGGGACAACGATGCGCAAAAAGCCTTTACCAAACCGGTTGAACGCATTTATTCCGAAACGCCTTCCGCCCGGCTGGCGCGCAGAATCGCGCAGAAAATCGCCGATATGATTTCTTCAAAAGAAATTTTGGAATCCGAAAACAGACCGATCCGTCCCGGCGACGTTTTAATTTTGGTGCGCCGGCGCAACGCTTTCATCAATGATTTGTCGCGCGAATTAAAAACGCGCGGCGTTCCGGTTTCCGGCGTTGACCGGCTGAAAATCACATCGCACATCGCGGTCAGGGATTTGATGGTTTTGGGGGACTTTCTGCTGTTACCCGAAGACGATCTGGCTTTGGCGACCGTCCTGCGTTCCCCTTTATGCGGCGTTTCGCCCGAAGATCTGTCCGCCGCCGATCTGCAAAAAGCTCAAGAATTAAATATGCCCTTAGACGGCGTATCCGAAAACGACCTGTTTACACTGGCTTATGACCGCGGCAAAATGTCTTTGTTCGACCGCTTAAAAACGTATGAAAACAAGCCGGACGCCCCTTTGGGCAAAGCGTATCTGTTCTTAAAAGACCTGCTCGGCCGCGTGGATCAAATGCGCCCCTACGAACTGTACGCCTATATTCTGGGACCGCTGGAACGGCAGAAAGCTTTTGTTTCCCGGCTGGGCGTACAGGCGCTGGACGCTTTGGACGAATTTATGTCTCTGGCTTTGCATTATGATTCCGCGGAACCGCCTTCTTTGCAGAATTTCCTGAAACATCTGCGCCAAAACGATGTGGAAATCAAACGCGATCCCGAACAGTCCTTCGACGCCGTGCGTATCATGACCGTTCACGCGGCAAAAGGACTGCAGGCGCCGGTTGTTTTTCTGCCCGATACGCGCCAGTTGTCTTTTTTCCCGCCCAAAACATTCTGGCCGGAAGGAAAAAACGGCGAAATCATGCTCTGGGCGCCTAAAGCGGAATATCGTAACGACGTTATCGAAGACGAGATTCAAAAGCTGAAAGAAAAAGACCGCGACGAATACAACCGCCTGCTTTATGTCGCGCTTACCCGCGCCGCCGACCGGCTGTACGTTACGGGCTGGGACACGTCGAAAATCACCGAAGGCAACTGGCACGATTTGATCCGGAATTCTTTGAGCGTTGAGAATGACGACGGATCCGTTTCCTATACGGCGCAGGAAGTCAAAACGGATTTGTTTGACGAACCCGTTTTACGTCTGGTCAGCCGCCAGGAAGAACCGCCGAAACAATCCGAAAAACAAGCCGGCAGTCAGCCCGCCGCCGATCCGCCCGATTGGACGGCGCGCCCTGCTCCTGCGGAACCGCTGCCGCCCAGACCTTTAGCGCCGTCAAAACCGGATATTGAAGAACCGGCCGTTTTATCCCCGTTATCCGAAGGCCGTCTGAAAGCCGTCCGGCGCGGCCTGATTGTTCATACGCTGCTGGAAGTTCTGCCGCAATACCCGCCGCAGCAGCGCCGCTTCGCCGCGGAAAAATTATTGGCCGCCGGCAAAACCGGTATGACGGACGATGAAAAAAACAAACTGGCCGACAGCGTTCTTTCCCTGTTGGACGACCCGTTGGCGGCAGACTTGTTCGCTCCGGATTCTTTGGCCGAAGTCCCCGTATCCGGCGTGATCGGCAGCCGCGTCATTAACGGCAAAATTGACCGGCTGGCCGTATCGGAAAACGAAGTGCGTCTGATTGATTACAAGTCCGGCCGCGTTATTCCGCGCGATATCAGGGAAACGCCGCGGGTTTATATCCGGCAGATGGCGGCCTATAAGGCTTTAATCGAAAAAATTTATCCCGGCAAAAACATCAGGTGTTTTTTGTTGTGGACGGAAGAACCGAAATTAACCGAGATCACTTCTCTTGTTTGTGATATAATGGAGTATTGACCGTTATTTCAAAGCCTCTTATAAAGGCAGTACAGTTCTCTTATAGAAAGGAAAACAACATGAAAGTAATTAAAGACAACGAATTTGCTGCTGAAATCAAAAACTCGGACGTTCCTGTCCTGGTTGATTTCTTTGCCGAATGGTGTTCTCCGTGCCGCCAGCTGGGTCCCGTTTTGGAAGAAGTCGCGACAGAAATGGGCGACAAGCTGAAAGTTGTCAAAATGAATATTGACGATTCGCCCGAAACGCCGACAAATTTCGGCGTCCGCGGCATTCCGACCCTGATCATGTTTAAAAACGGCCAGGCCGTCGCCACACATTCCGGCGCCATGACAAAATCAAAACTGGCCGCCTGGATTAACGAACAAATGGCTTAAAAAAATCAAAGGCAGAGTTACGGCTCTGCCTTTGCCTTTCCCTTGTCATACAGGACGATCAGATACGCCGCGGCAACGCCCAAAAGACTGCCCGTCAAAACGTCCGACGGAAAATGAACATACAGATACATTCTGGAAAAAGCGATTAAAGCCGCCAAAATCAAAGCGGCGGTTCCGCCTTTTTCATGTCTGAAAAACAACACGCCCGCCGCGGCGAACGATGAAACGGAATGTCCGGACGGAAAAGAAAAACCGGACGGGCAGGCATAGAACAATTCTTTTTGAAATTGAACGCACGGACGCAGGCGTTCAAATAAATTTTTCAGCCCCAGCGTACTGACGGCGAACGTTACGGCCAGCGCCGTTATCATTAAAACTCCCGTCCTTCTGGTTTTCGGGAAAAAGCATAAAACAACCGCCCATATTATCCAGAAAAGCCCCGCGTCCCCCAGAAACGTTACGCCCGTCATCAACGTATCCGGTATGTCCGCGCGCAAAGTCTGAATATAATCCAGAAAAGCCCTATCCATCCGCAGGATCGTTTCAATCATCTTAGTTTCGCCGCCGTTTTCAAACATGACAGAGAATCTTTCCGCGTCGCCCGGAATGTCGGCGTTCCGATTTCCATATGCCGGACCAATGACGACCCGTCGTCCTGTTCGTTCATATAAATAAACAAAACGCAACCCGATTGGGCGTACACCCAGACTTCAGAGGGGGTTTCGCGGCGTTTTACCGTCGGTTCGCCCAAAACCCGCAACACATAATCCGCTTTTAACAGCAGGTCTTTGCGTCCGGATTCGACGGCAGTCCGGGAACCGTCGACGGACACTTCCGTTTCGTCGGGCGCGGCGACGACCGGCAGTTCTTTGGGAACGCGGGCACACCCGGCCAGAAAACAAAACGCAAAAATAAAAACAGTTTTTTTCATCTTTGTTCCTGTTGTTTTTTTAAAAACAGCCGCTGCATAAACGCCATCGCAATCAGCGGAGAAATAATGTTGACGACGGGAATTGTCATTAAAACGGCAATAACAATACCGCTTTTGATCCAATACCCCGAATTACGGTCAAAAACTTCGTCAGCCTTATCCTTCGGCAGATAGCGCAAAGCCACTGCAAAGAAATACTCCCTGGCCAAAAGACGGCCGTTTAATCTGTAATATAAAACAATCGGAACCAGATTGCCAAAGGGAATCAGTCCCAGTATTAATATAACGGGAATTAATACGGCGGACAAAACGACTCCTTTTAAAGCGACGACTCCTGATAAAACAACGCTTTCGGACAAAGGAACATTTCTTAAACCGGAAATATTATTTTTTTTCGCCGTCCGGTCGACAACCGAATCGATAAAAAAACCCGATACGAATGTCGCCACAGAGGGGAAAAGCATCAGCGACATGATAAAAAATATAATATAACTAAAGATTTCTAGCATTTTTTCCAGCTCTGGACTGCCCGTCAGCTCGAAAAAAGACATGCCGAAAACAAACAAACAAAAAAGAACAATGAAAACCAACAGAGTCGTCAAAGCCGTCAGCCATACTAACCCTATGATTTGTTTAGAAAAAACATCTTTAAAAGCATTCCTTAATTCACTCAGCATACCCTTTTACTCCGAAAAAAATCCCTTATTTTTGTAGCAGAGTCTTGTTTGAATTGTAAGTTTCTTTATACTGTCGTTATCTTCAACCCCATACGGAGGTTTTATATGAACGCTCTGACACGTTTTGACGTTGTGGCAATCGGTAATGCCATGGTTGACGTGCTGGCCAATATGGACGACGAATTTTTAACGCAGCATAATATGCCTAAGGGTATGATGACGTTAATAGATGCTTCTTTGGCCGAACAAATTTACGGACATATCGCCGAAAACGGCGTTGAATGTTCCGGCGGATCGGCGGCCAATACGGCTGTCGGCATTGCGGCGCTGGGCGGAAAGCCCGCTTTTATCGGCAAAGTCGCCGATGACAAGCTGGGCGAAGTTTTCCGTCAGGATATTACCAGATCCGGCGTTCATTTTACGACTCCGTGTCTGGAAAACGAACGCCCGACCGCGCGCTGTATGGTGATCGTCAGTCCGGACGCTCAAAGAACGATGAATACTTATCTGGGAGCCTGTTCGAAATTATCGCGCAAAGACATTGACGAAGAACTGATCCGGCAGACAAAAATCGTCTATATGGAAGGGTATCTGTGGGATCGGCCGGAAGCGAAAGACGCTTTGGCCTACGCCGTCGAACTGGCGCATAAACATAACCGGAAGGTTTCTTTGTCCCTGTCCGATCCGTTCTGCGTTAACCGTCATCGGGACAGTTTTTTACAGCTGATCAAAAACGGAATTGATATTCTGTTTTGCAACGAAGACGAAATCAAAGCGCTGTTTAATACGGACGATCCGGAAACGGCTTTTGAGAAATCTCAGGATTTATGCGAAACCGTCGTTGTGACGCGCGGCGCAAAAGGAGCCGTCGCCATTTGCGGTAAAACACGTTATGAAATTCCCGCCGAACCGATCAACCGCGTCATTGACACAACCGGCGCAGGCGATTTGTTCGCCGCCGGATTTCTAACGGGGACGGCTCAAGGCAGACCGGTTTCGGAATGTCTGCAAATGGGGGCGCTGGCCGCCGCGGAAATTATTTCCCATTACGGCGCCAGGCCGGAAGTATCGCTCAGCGAGCTTATCGCAAAAAAAGTCGGATAACCATTACGGACAGTCCGCTTCGGTAAGCCGGCAGGATACCAGTTCCGCGCCGGTTTTGTCGTTGTAATGCGTCACCAGCGGGATTCCTTTTTCCAACAGGATATCCTTTACCACGCCGCACATGGACGGTACGACCGTAGAACAAATCTGTTTTTGCAAAACGGGTTTCAAAGTCGCGATCTGTCCCGGCGCCAAAGCGCTGATATCCATTTCGACCTTGTATACATAATGGATTTCGTTATTTTCGGCATAGACGTCCGTCCATACCGTCGCGTCATCTATTTTATACGGCAGATTGTTTTTAGACTGGGAAATCGCCTCGTCAATAATTTTTTTCTTTTCTTCATCAGATACAGTCTGCACCGGCACGGCGGAAACATTTTTCGTTTCAGACATGGCACGCATGCCGTTTACAAATTCCGTTTCGGATAAAAAACCGTCCTTGTTGATATCCATTAAAGAAAACCGCTCCGTCAGAGCCGCCGCCAGACAGGGAAAAGCAAAGACCGTTAATACAGAAGCCGCAAGATAATTCATGAACAATTCCTTTCCGCTATTTCGATTTGTGCAGGATACGTGCGAAAGACCGGCGAGTCCATGAAAAAAACAACTCCCGCCGGAACAACGGGAATTGACAAAAACAACAAGAATCCGTAAAAGCGTATCTGATATGACTTAATTATTCTAAAGAAGAACTTCTATGCGTAATATTGCGATTATTGCCCACGTCGACCACGGCAAAACGACACTGGTCGACACCATGCTGCGTCAAAGCGGAACATTCCGCGACAATCAGGTTGTCGCCGAACGGGCTTTGGATTCCAACGATCTGGAACGCGAACGCGGCATTACGATTTTGGCAAAATGCACTTCCGTCGAATGGAAAGGGGCGCGCTTTAATATTGTCGACACGCCGGGGCACGCCGATTTCGGCGGCGAAGTCGAACGTATTCTGGACATGGTCGATTCGGCCATTGTGCTGGTTGACGCGGCCGAAGGCCCTTTGCCGCAGACAAAATTTGTTGTCAGCAAAGCGTTAAAAATCGGATTGAAACCGATTGTCGTCATCAACAAAGTTGACCGTCCCGACGCCAGACCGCAGGAAGTCTACGAAGAAGTTTTCGATTTGTTTGCCTCGTTGGACGCGACGGACGAACAGCTGGATTTTCCGGTGCTTTACGCTTCCGGCCGCGAAGGCTGGGCCGTCAGGGATCTGGACAAAGATCCCCGCGAATCCATCGCGCCGTTGTTCGATTTGATTATGGATTACGTGCCGCCGCCAAAGTGCGATCCGCACGGGCCGTTTTCTCTGCTGGTGACCGCGATTGAAAACGATCCGTTCGTCGGCCGGATTCTGACGGGAAAGATCCATTCGGGATCCGTCAAGGTCAATTCAACGATCAAAGCGATCGGGCGCGACGGCAAAACGATCGAAACGGCTCGCGTCAGTAAAATTCTGGCTTTCCGCGGATTAAAACGCACCGGACTGGAAGAAGCCGGCGCCGGCGATATCGTCGCTCTGGCCGGACTGGCCAAAGCGACCGTTGCCGACACGTTATGCGATCCTTCGGTCACGACGCCTATTCCGGCACAGCCGATTGATCCGCCGACTTTGGCAATGACGTTTTCAATCAACACTTCGCCTCTGGCCGGCAAAGACGGCGATAAAGTCACTTCCCGCATTATCTGGGACCGTCTGCAAAAAGAAGCCGAAGGCAACGTTGCGCTGCGCATTTCACGCACGGACACGACGGACGCTTTCGAGGTTGCGGGACGCGGCGAACTGCAGCTGGGAATTTTAATCGAACAAATGCGCCGCGAAGGATACGAGCTGTCAATCAGCCGGCCGCGCGTGTTGATGCAGGTTGATCCGGTATCGGGCAAAAAGCTGGAACCGATTGAAGAAGTTATCGTCGACGTTGACGAACAGTACGTCGGCACTGTCTGTGAAAAGCTGGGCGAACGACGGGCGGAAATGACGGATATGCGTCCGTCGGGCGGCAATAAAACGCGCGTGACGTTTTTGGTGCCTTCGCGCAGCCTGATCGGTTATCATTCCCAGTTTTTAACCGATACCTGCGGCACGGGCGTTATGAACAAGCTGTTTCACAGTTATCAGCCTTATAAAGGGGCGATCCCGGGACGCAGAACCGGAGTTATGATTTCAACGGACAACGGCAAAGCGGTTCCTTATGCTCTGTGGAAACTGGAAGACCGCGGCCCGATGTTTATCGAACCCGGCGTAGACGTTTATGCCGGCATGATCATCGGGGAACATACGAAATCAAACGACATTGAAGTCAACCCTGTCAAAACGAAGCATTTAACGAATATCCGCGCGGCGGGCAAAGACGACAACGTTATGCTGACTCCGCCTAAAAAAATGAGTCTGGAAGAAGCGCTGGCCTATATTCAGGAAGACGAACTGGTTGAAGTCACGCCTAAGACATTCCGTCTGCGCAAAGTTATTCTGGACGAAAACCTGCGCAAACGCGCTGCGAACAAAGCTGCGAAAACAGATCAGGAATAAAAATGACCGGCTGGAAAGCTTCAATCGGCGTATACCGCAATCCGAAAATGATTGTAATGTTAATTTTGGGCCTGTTCAGCGGCCTGCCGTTTGTATTGATTTTTTCAACGCTGGCCTATTGGCTGACCAGCAAAGGGGTATCCAAAACAGACATTGCCCTGTTTTCTCTGGTCAGGTTTCCGTACAGCTTTAAATTCCTGTGGGCGCCGTATGTCGACCGTCTGCGGCTGCCCGTTCTGACGGCTCTGCTGGGGCGCAGGCGGTCTTGGGCGTTGGTGTTCCAGTTTTGTCTGATGATCAGTCTGCTTTTATTGATCAGAACGGATCCGGCGGCAAATCCGGTTTTGACAGGTTTATGCGCCGTCGCCGTCGCGTTTTTTTCCGCTTCTCAGGATATCGTATTTGACGCTTTCCGCGTTGAAGATTTTGAACCGCAGGATCAGGGCGCCGCGTCGGGCAGTTTCGTTTTCGGATACCGCATCGGTATGCTGGCCGCCGGCGCCGGAGCCCTTTATATGGCTGAAATCATGTCTTGGGAAAGCGTCTATACTTTGCTGGCCGCATCAGGCATGATCGGTATTATAACAATTCTGGCCGTTAAAGAACCGCCGCATCAAATACTAAAGAACAACAGCAATTTTTTTCAAGACGCGGTCTGCGCGCCGATTAAAGATTTTGTTTCCCGTCCCGGCTGGGTTTGGATCGTTTTGTTTATTATGCTGTACAAGTTATGCGAAACGACATTGGGAACGATGACGGCGCCTTTCTATATTGAAATGGGATTTTCGTACGATCAAATCGCCACCGTCGTCAAACTGTACGGCATCGCCGCAACCATATTAGGCGGTTTGCTGGGCGGAATAACCGTCGTGCGCTGGGGAATTATGCGCAGCCTGCTAATCTGCGGAATTTTACAGGGAATCAGCAACCTGCCCTTCGCTTATCTGGCAACACAGGGAAACAGTCTGGTGTGGCTGACGATCTCCGTTGTATCCGACAATCTGGCTTCGGCTATGGCAACGTCGGCTTTTGTGGCTTATATGTCTTTCTTATGCAATACGGCTTACACGGCAACGCAGTATGCCCTGCTGAGTTCCTTAATGGCGTTGCCGCGCGACCTGTTGTCTTCCGGCAGCGGGTGGCTGGCAGATCATACGACATGGCCGGTGTTTTTTACCATTACGGCTTTTCTGAGCCTGCCGGGATTGATTGTTCTGACTCTGCTGAACCGGAAGTTTCCGCAGAATCCTCCTGCGGATACATCGGCAGATAAACAGTAAACACCGTTCCGGTTTCATTGGAGCTTTCCACTTTTATCGCCCCGTTATGATGTTTGATAATCTGTTGCACAATCGACAGTCCCAATCCTGTTCCGACCGCTTTGTTTTTAGTCGCGGCGACACGGTAAAACCGTTCAAACAGATGCGGCAGATATTCCGCGCCGATCGGTTCGCCCGTATTATGAACGGCTACGGCGTAAATCATCGGCGCTTCGATTTCAGGCATATCCTGATTTTCAAAGACACGGCAGGAAATTGTCACTTGCCCGCTCGGTTTACCGTATTTCAGCGCATTATCCGTCAAATTTTGAAAAACCTGATTCAATTCGCCGGTATTTCCGAAAATAATCCCGGGCTGGGCACAGGGTTTTAAAACGATCGACATATCTGTTTTAACCGCTTTGGCGTCAAGCATTTGTTTAACGGCCGGCAGCAAGCTCGGAACATCAACGGGATCGGACAGCTTTTCCCCTTCGCTCATCTGCAGGCGCGACAGACAGAGCAGACTTTCGATCAATCCGGACATTCTGACCGCCTGCGTCTGCATAATTGTTAAAAATTTTTCTCGAGCCTGTTCGTCTTCTTTTGCCGTAGACTGCAGCGTTTCAATAAAGCCCGATAAAACAGACAACGGCGTACGCAGTTCATGACTGGCGTTAGCGATAAAATCCGCCTGCATTTGCTCAAACTGTTTGCGCGCCGTCATGTCATACAGCGTCAAGACCATAACGGCGCCGGCTTTGGCCGTTGCCGGCAAGCGTTCCAGTTTTGCATTGAACACTTTTTGTTTTAAATATATTTCCAAACTTTCCTTGCGTGTTTCGCCTTGCAAAATACGTTCCGCCGCCAAAGGCAGGTATTGAGAATCAACCAGCAGACGCAGCGTCTGTCCGCGGACGTTAAAGCCGAACAGTTCGCGCGCCGCCAGATTGGCGCCGATTACCTGAGCTTCATTATCCAGCATTAACAAAGGATCGGGCAGACTGTCCAATACGGCCGCGTCGGACAAAGTCTGCGCTTCCAACTTTTCCGTGCGCGTCGTCCAAATATTGCGCATCTGATTGATCGCGGCGATAATACGAGCGGATTCTTCGTCTTTTTTGCCGAAGACCGGAACATCGGAAACTTCTTCTTCCTGCGCGATTTGATGAACGTATTGCGTCAGATTTTTTAAATTCATCAAAAAAGGCATTGCCAGCACGATTGTCAGACACACAACCATGGCAAAACCGGCAATGGCGCTCATCGCGTCAATTTCACCGGCTGCCACCAGAATAATCAGCATGAATGCCGTCGGCAGAGAAACCGTTAAAACACGTTCCGTAAATTGATAAGGAACATCGTTTCTGTCAGAATTCTGCTGTGACATCACATTATCCTTTTTTCAACCTGCCGCGCAGCAAAGCGCGATAAGCGTCCCAGTCCGAAACCGGCAGGCGCGCCACGCCTGTTTCACAGGCTGCCCGGGCAACGGCCAAGGGCACCGTATCAATCAGCCGGGGATCAAACGGCGACGGAATGATTTTGTCTTTTGACAAGCCGTCTTTGCGCGCCAATTCCGCCAAAGCCTGCGCCGCCGCTTGTTTCATCTGTTCATTGATCTGCGACGCCCGGACGTCCAAAGCGCCCCGAAAAATATACGGAAAGCCCAGAACGTTATTAATCTGATTCGGATAATCCGAACGTCCCGTTGCGACAACCGCTTCGGGCGCAGCAGCCAAAGCTACGTCCGGCGTGATTTCCGGATCGGGATTGGCCAAAGCGAAAATCAGCGGCGCGCCAGCCATTGTTTTAACCATTTCGGGACTTAAAGCCCCCTTGACCGACAGCCCTAAGAACACGTCGGCGCCTTTGACCGCTTCGGCCAGAGTCCGAACCGGCGTTTCGGCGGCGAACGATTCTTTAAACGGGTTCATTCCTTCCTTGCGTCCTTTATAAATCACGCCTTTGGAATCGCACATGATAATATTTTTAACGCCAATTTCCCGCAGCAAAGCCGTACAAGCCACCGCCGCCGCTCCGGCGCCGTTGACAACCAGCCTGATATCGCCGATTTTTCTGCCCGTTAATTCCAGCCCGTTAATCAAACCGGCGGCGACGACGACGGCCGTCCCGTGCTGGTCGTCATGAAAAACAGGAATATTCAGGCGTTTTTTTAATTCGCTTTCAATGTAAAAACATTCGGGCGCTTTGATGTCTTCCAGATTAATTCCGCCGAATCCGCCGCCGATCAACGCGGCGGTTTCCACGACTTTATCGGGATCTTCCGTATTGATTTCGATATCCACGGCGTCAACGTCTGCGAACCGTTTAAACAAAACGGCTTTGCCCTCCATAACGGGTTTTGACGCCAAAGAACCGATATTCCCCAGCCCCAGAACCGCCGTTCCGTTCGACATGACGGCGACCAGATTTCCTTTGGCCGTATAACGAAAAGATTCATCAGGATTTTTCTGAATTTCCAGACACGGCGCGGCAACGCCGGGAGAATACGCCAAAGATAAATCTTTTTGCGTTTCCAACGGCTTAGTCGCTTTTATCTCTATTTTTCCGGGTCTGCCCGAAGCATGCAGAATCAAGGATTCCCGTTCCAGTGGTTTTTTGTTTTCAGTCATGATATTTCAAGTCTTTATTGATCGGTTAAAAATGGATATATTACAGATATCATAAATAAATAAAGAAGTGAATTGCAATGAATCAAACAGCTGAAACGACGCCGAACAAAACGCAGAAATCAACGCCGATGATGGAGCAGTATTTTGAAATCAAACGCCAGAACGAAGGCTATCTGCTGTTTTACCGCATGGGCGATTTTTATGAGATGTTTTTTGACGACGCGATCAAGGCTTCGGCGGCGCTGGACATTGCTCTGACCAAACGCAACCGCGAAAAAGGACAGGATATCCCGATGTGCGGCGTGCCGGTTCATTCTCATGAAATTTATCTGTCCCGCCTGATTAAAAAAGGATTTAAAGTCGCTATTTGCGAACAAATGGAAGACCCCGCCCAGGCGCGCAAAGAACGCGGAACGGGAACGTTGGTCAAACGCGAAGTAATCCGCCTGATCACGCCGGGCACACTGACCGAAGACAATATTCTGGAACCCCGCTCTTGCAATTATCTGCTGTCTTTAACGCAGACGGCAGACGGGATCGGCATGGCATGGGTGGACGTATCGACCGGCGATTTCGCCGTCCAGACGCTGCCCGACAGAACGCCGGGGCCTTTGTCCGCCGGCATTTCGCGGCTGGAACCGAAAGAAATCATCGTTTCCGATAAAATCTTGCAGACGCCTGAATTTTTCGAATTATTCAACGAATTCAAACGGATTCTGACCCCTCTGCCGGCGGTTCGCTTTTCTCCGGAAAACGGGCAGAACAGATTGGAAAAATTTTTTAACGTCCAAACGCTGGACGCTTTCGGGCATTTTAACAAATGCGAACTGGGAGCGGCCGGAGCGTTGGTCGATTACATCGAATTAACGCAAAAAGGACAAACGCCCAGATTAAATCCGCTGAAACATTTTACTTCCGGCCGGTTAATGGAAATCGACACGGCGACGCGGCGCAACCTGGAATTATTTCATTCCCTGTGCGAAGAAAAAGGACCGACTTTGTTTTCCAGCATTGATAAAACGGTCACCGGTTCGGGCGCGCGGCTGTTGTCACGGTATCTTTCTTCGCCTTTAACTGACGTCGCCGCCATCAATAAACGGCTGGACAGAATCGAATTTTTTATTAAAAATCCCCTGATCCGCGCGACGATCCGCGACCGGCTGGCCGAATGTCCGGATATGGAACGGGCGTTGGCGCGCCTTTCTTTGGGCCGCGGCGGACCGCGGGATCTGGCGGCAATCCGCGATACGTTAAAACAAATTCCGGATATGAAACAGGCTCTGCATTCCGAACTGGGTATGCCTTTGGCGATTGAGAGCTGTTTAAAATCGCTGAACAATCTGGACGATTTAACGGATACGTTATGCCGCGCTTTGGCGGCGGATCTGCCTCTGCTGCCCCGCGACGGCGGTTTTATCGCGCCGCTATACTGCGCCGAACTGGACGAAATGAAACGTCTGCGCGACCAAAGCAGACAGATGATTATAGAGCTGCAGGCCAAATATTCCGAAGCGGCCGGCGTTTCCGGATTGAAGATATCGCATAATAATCTGATGGGGTACTTTATTGAAGTTTCCGCCAAAAACGCCCAGAAAATTTTGGAAGAAGCCCGCGAAGGAAAATCCATTTTCATGCACAGGCAGACGATGGCGAACGCCGTGCGTTTTACGACAGTCGAGTTATCGGAAATGGAAGACAAGCTGCGCGGCGCGGCGGAAAAAGCGCTGGTTTTGGAATTAAACCTGTTTACGGATCTGGTCAACAAAGTCATGAAAGCCGCCGATCAGATTGCCCGCAACGCGCAGATTTTATCCGTTTTGGATATTGCCGCCGGATTGGCGCAGACGGCGGAAGAACATGATTACTGCCGTCCCGTACTGGAAGACAGTCTGGCTTTCGACATTGTCAAAGGCCGCCACCCTGTCGTCGAACAAACAATGAAAGCCGCGCATGAATCCGGATTCGTCACAAACGACTGCCGCCTGGGCAATCATGAAACAAAAGACGGGCGGCTGTGGCTGATCACCGGCCCGAACATGGCGGGTAAAAGCACGTTTTTACGCCAAAATGCTCTGATCGCCATTTTAGCGCAGGCCGGCTGTTACGTGCCGGCGCAGTCCGCGCGGATCGGTATCGTCGACAAATTGTTTTCCCGTGTCGGCGCCGCGGACGATCTGGCGCGCGGGCGGTCAACCTTTATGGTCGAAATGATCGAAACGGCGGCGATTTTAAACCAATCGACCGAACGGTCTTTGGTAATTTTGGACGAAATCGGCCGGGGAACGGCGACTTTTGACGGACTTTCCATCGCTTGGGCCGTTGTGGAACACCTGCACGACGTCAATAAATCCCGCGCTTTGTTCGCAACGCATTATCATGAATTAACGGCTTTGACCGAAATGCTGGCGCATCTGTCGCTGTACACCATGCGGATCAAAGAATGGAAAGGCAACGTCATTTTCCTGCACGAAGTCATTAAAGGAACGGCGGACCGATCTTACGGTATTCACGTCGGGCGGCTGGCCGGCCTGCCCCCCGCCGTTATCGCCAGAGCCGGGCAAGTGCTGGAACAAATGGAAAAACAGGGATCTTATGAAATTAATTTTATGAACGACCTGCCTTTGTTCGCTTTGGTTAAAAAGAAAACGGAAGCTGAAAAAACAGAACCGGAAAAAATATCCGAACCTTCTCCCGTTATCGAAGCCTTAAATAAAATCATTCCCGACAACCTGACGCCCAGACAGGCTTTGGACGAACTGTACCGGTTAAAACAAATGGCAGATCAAAATAAATGACACTAAAACACGATCTGGAACAAGCCTGGAACACCGCCGTTCCGGCAGACAAAAAAGCGTCGCTGGCCGCGGTTTTGCGGCAAAAGCGCGATCAGATGCTGGCAAATCTGGCATCGGCGTTGGCTTCTCCGTCAAACAGCGGGCTGGAAGCCATGTTTACTCATGCCGACGAATTGGATCAAACTTTATCGGAGGTCATGTCCTTTTTAAACGAAACCGTTTTTCCCGAAACGGGAAACAATTTGGCGTTGACTGCCGTCGGCGGTTACGGACGCAAAGAATTGGCGCCGTATTCGGACGTTGACGTTTTGTTTTTGTTTGATGAAAACAGTGAAGAAAATCTGGAAATTGTTTCTTTTATGACTTCTCTTTTGTGGGACGCGGGACTGAAAGTCGGATCGTCCGTCCGCACGCCCGCGCAGTGTATTTCGGAGGCCGGGCGGGATATCAGTATCCGGACAAACCTGCTGGAAAGCCGCCTTGTCCGGGGCGACACGGCGTTATTCAATGATTTTTGCGCCCGTTATGAAGCGCTGCGCACCGGCGGAACACAGCGGGAATTCGTCGAAGCGAAACTGGACGAACGCCGGTCGCGTTACGAACGTATGGGGCAATCGAAATACATGCTGGAACCCAACGTCAAAGAAGGCCGCGGCGGCCTGCGCGATCTGCATTTGATGTTCTGGCTGGCGAAATATCTGTTCGGCATTACCGATATGCCCGATTTGGTCGGCTTGGGGATTTTAAGTCCCGTCGCCTGCCACAAGTTTTTAAAAGCGCATCGTTTTTTAGCGGCCGTCCGCTGCCATCTGCACCTGTTAAACGGCAAAGCGGGCGATATTCTGACATTTGACGCGCAGCAGAAAATCGCGGAACGAATGGGATACGTCAGCCGCACGGGGCAGTCTGCGGCGGAACGGTTTATGAAGCATTATTACCTGACCTGCAAAACGGTCGGGGAGCTGTCCGGACAGATTACCGTGGCCATTACCGACATTTTAAGCGGAACGCCCCTGATTGCTCCGCTGGAAGACACAACTGATTTTTACCTGATCAACAACCGGATTGCCTTTAAAGACCACCTGCATTTTAACGAAAATCCGCTGGCTTTGTTACAGGCGTTTGTTTTAAAGCAGCGTTTAAAGTTATCCTTGAATCCGCAAACATTGCAGTTAATAACGGACAATTCAAAATTAATGCGCCGCGTGCGCAATATGCCGGAAGCCCGTCAGATGTTCTTTGAAATCCTGCTGTCCGATTCTCCGGAATCGTCCCTGCGCCAAATGGCGGAAAGCGGCGTTTTAGGTTACTTGATTCCCGAATTTCAAAATATCGTCGCGCAAGTACAGTTCGATCTGTACCATGTTTATACAACGGACGAACACACGTTCAAAGCCGTCGGTTTTTTATCCGACACCGAAGAAGAATTAAGGCCGCAGTCAAAACGGGCGCTGTATCTGGGGACTTTGCTGCATGATATCGGCAAAGGGCTGGGCGGCGAACACGCGGTTAAAGGAGCCGAGCTGGCAAAAAAAATAACCGCGGAACTGGGCTTGGAAAACGATGACGCCGAAACGGTCGTCTGGCTGGTCGGACACCATTTGATAATGAGCGAAACAGCCTTTAAACGCGATATCTTTGATCCCAAAACCATCAAGGATTTCGTTGACGTCGTCCAGTCGCCCGAACGCTTAAAGCTGTTATACGCTTCAACCGCGGCGGATATCAAAGCCGTCGGACCGAACGTTTGGAATTCTTTTAAAGACAAATTGTTAAAAGACTTGTTTACACTGGCTTTGGAAAAAATGCAGGGCGCCGACAGCCGGGCGCGCCGTCTGACGCCGGCGCAAAAACAAATGGCCGAAAAAGCCGCCGCCGGACAGTACGCTTTTTCGATTACGACGGACGCCGAACGCGGCGTCAGCGAATTTATTGTTTTAGCTCCCGACCATGACGGTTTGTTTGCGGAAATCACCGGCGCCATGGCGGTCGAAGACGTTTCCGTCGTCGAAGCGCAAATCGCCACGCTGGACAACGGCATGGCGCTGGATACCTTTTTAATTCAGGAAACCAACCTGTTAAATGAAAAAAAGCCTTTGGATTCCGCCAAAAAAATACAGCGCCTGCAAAATAACATCGCGCGGGCGGACACGGCCGTCATTGAGGAAAAACTGCGTTTAAAACGCTTAAAAACGCCCGCTTCGTCCGTTTTATGGTCTCCGCCGCGGGTTTTCATAAACAACGCCGCGTCAGATTCCTGTACGCTGATCGAAATCAACGGCACGGACTGCGTCGGATTTCTGCACGCCGTAACGCACACAATGACAAAATTGAATTTAAAGATTGTATCCGCGCACGTTTACACGTATGGTTCCCGTATTGTCGACGTGTTTTACGTCACGGACGAAAACGGCGGTAAAATTACCGGCGGCGACAGAGTACAACAAATAAAAACAGCTTTATTGGATACGATCAATGGCAGCGCCGCTTTCAGTGATTAAATCAATTTTAACCGTCGGGGGCTGGACGATGGTCAGCCGTATTTTAGGATTTATCCGCGATCTGCTGATTGCGAATTTCCTGGGGGCGGGCATGATCGCCGACGCTTTTTTCGTCGCGTTCAAGCTGCCGAATTTATTCAGAAGCCTGTTTGCCGAAGGCGCTTTCAACGTCGCTTTTGTCCCTTTGTTTTCCGAACGTCTGGAAACAAAAGGAAAAGAACGGGCGCGTCTGTTCGCCGAAGAAGCTTTTTCCGCTTTATTTTATATCGTCCTGCTGTTTACGGCCGCCGCTGAGATCGCCATGCCCGTTTTTATTATGGTTCAGGCGCCCGGATTTCTGGAAGATCCCGCCAAGTTTGACGCGGCCGTCGTTATGTCGCGGATCACGTTTCCCTATCTGCTGCTGGTATCGTTAAATTCTCTGCAAAGCGGCATATTAAATTCCATGGGGTATTTTGCCGCCGCCGCCTTGACGCCGGTGCTGTTAAATCTGACAATGATCGCCGCTTTATTTGCTTTTACGCCTTTATTCGGCGGCAACTACGGCTATGCCTTGTCCGCGGGCGTAACAACGGCGGGCGTTTTTCAGCTGTTATGGCTGATCTGGCATACGCGCCGCGCCGGAGTGCCTCTGGGATTGCAAAGCGTCAGGCGAGTTCTGCGTAACAGATCCGAAGAATTAAAACTGCTGATGAAACGTATTCTGCCCGGCGTATTCGGATCCGGCATCTACCAGATTAATTTGTTCTTAGACACTTTATTCGTTTCCTTTCTGGCAACGGGAGCCGTTTCCTGGCTGTATTACGCCAACCGGCTGTATCAGCTGCCGGTCGGCATTATCGGCGCGGCAATCGGAACGGCGCTGCTGCCGATATTGACACGCCAGTTAAAAGCCGGAGAAAACGAACAGGCGCAAAACAGTTTAAACCGGGCGCTGGAATTTGCCCTGCTGGCTTCCGCGCCGTCCATGGCGGGATTGATGGTGCTAAGCGGACCGATTATCGCCGTTTTGTTTGAACGCGGCGCTTTTGATCCGGCAGCAACCGTTAAAACGGCCGCGGCTTTATGCGCTTATGCTTCCGGACTGCCGGCCTATATTCTGTCAAAAACGCTGGCTCCCGTTTTCTATGCGCGCGGCGATACCGTCACGCCGGTGCGTATCGCCGCCTGGGCTTTGGGGCTGTATATTCTTCTGTGTTCCGCTTTTCTGCCCGTGTTCGGATATGTCGGCATAGCTCTGGCCACCGGGATTGTCGCCTGGATCAACGTAATCCAGTACATTATGCGCATCAAAAAACAACGGCTGCATCAGACGGACAGGCTTTTGAAAAAACGAACGGCTTCCATTTTATTTTCAACGCTGATCATGGCCGCGGCTGTCTGTCTGCTGAAAAAAGAAACGGATCTTTATTTTCCGGACTGGATACACGGCGAACAACTGTTAAAATTCGGGCTGCTGACGGCTCTGATTACGGCCGGCGGCGTCGTTTTTACCGTATTCGTCCTGATTTCGGGCGGCGTTGATCTGAAAGAAATAAAAAGCAGGCTGCGCAGAAGAAAAGCAGGGTGATCTTGCCATGAAAAAAGCGGATATTTTTGCGTTCCTGCTGTTTTCCGTGCCGGTATCCGCCCAGATGACGATAAAAAACGAATCGGCGGAGCTGTTTAATTTTTCGGACACT
>JBJFAY010000067.1:0-5320 GCA_051888155.1 Alphaproteobacteria bacterium | reverse complement strand
AATCGAAATCAACCCCGCTATCCCCAGAACAACAAATTTCCACATCTGAAGACCGGCCAGAAAAAACAAAGACAAAGAGCCGGCTCCCATCAAAACCGCCGTTCCCAAATCAGGCTGCTTTAAAACCAGCGCAACCGGAATTAAAACCATAAACGACGGAATAACAATCGCCGACATGCTCATTGCTTCCTGCAGGGAACTGCCGTGAAAATACCGCGAAAGCGCTAAAATCAAAGCGATTTTCATTAATTCGGACGGCTGTATCCGAATAAATCCCAAATTCAGCCAGCGTTGAGCGCCCATGGCGTCATGACCGAAAAATTCCACGATAAACAGCAAAATCACCGCAATAACGTAAAAAACATACGCATATTTCAGCCAGAACCGCAGATCAATCATGGCGACGACAAACATCACTGCGCAGCCCAGCCAGAAACGGGAAAACTGACGACTGGCCCACGGTTCCCAATTCCCGTTCGCCGCGGCATATAAAACGACAAAGCCGGAAAACGCAACCAGAAAAATTAAAAAAATATAACACCAGCTGAGATGTAAAAAACGATCCTTTAAAGTCATATTCGGATTACGTAACCGGAAAGGAGAAGAAAAATCAGCCATAGTTATATTCCCTCCGAGGCATTCTTTTTCGGATTTTTAGGCGGTTTGGAAGCGGGATCCAGTTTTAATGCGGCTTCCATAATCGCGCGCGCAATCGGCGCCGCCGTAGTCGATCCGCCGCCGCCGTGTTCAATTACAACGGCCAGAGCATAACGCGGATTATCCGTCGGACCGAATGAAACAAATAAAGCATGATTCCTGTCTTCCCAAGGCAGCTCGTCCTGACTGCGCAGCCCTTCTTCGCGTTCTTTCATTGAAATGCGCTTGACTTGCGTTGTTCCCGTCTTTCCGGCAATCAGCTTGCCGTCAACGTTCACACGCGCCGTTTTGGCCGTTCCTTTCGCCGCGTTGACAACGTCAAACATGCCTTCGCGCATCAGCTGTAAATGTGTTTTGGAAAGATTTAAATTTTCCCCCGGACAAACGGAAGTATCTCTGTTTTCCGGCACTAAAATCGTCGGTTTGATTTTATAACCGTCATTTGCCAGAACGGCCGCCATAACTGCCAGCTGAATCGGCGTCGCCAATACGTATCCCTGACCGATTCCGGTATTATATGTATCCCCTTGCAGCCATTGTTCGCCTAAGATCAATTCCTTCCAGCGTCTGGTCGGCATTAACCCCGATTTTTCACCGGGCAGATTAATCCCTGTCGGCATACCGAAGCCGAACCGTTTGGCCATGGCGGCGATCTTGTCAATTCCGGTACGGCGGGCGACTTCATAAAAATAAATGTCGCAGGAATGCATCAATGCTTCTTTTAAATCAACATTGCCGTGTCCGCCGGCTTTCCAACAGTGAAAGCGGTGCGATCCCATCATAATATGGCCGCCGCAGAAAATCTTGGTATCAGGACGGATAACGCCGGCTTCCAAAGCGGCCAAAGCCACAACCATCTTAAACGTCGAACCAGGAGAATATAAGCCGCCCAGCGCTTTGTTCAGCAAAGGATTCCTCTCGTTCGTCGATATTTCTTCCCATTCCTCGTTGGACAGGCCCCGGTTGAATTTATTCGGATCAAAACTGGGCGTCGAAACCAATGCCAGCACTTCACCGGTATAAATGTCTAAAAGAACAGCCGCGCCGCTTTCGTTTTTCATTTTCTCGTATGCGATTTTCTGCAAACGCATGTCAATCGTCAGCGGCAAAGTCGTACCGGGAATGCCTTCGTCACGTTCAATTTCGCGGATAACGCGGCCTACGGCATTGACTTCGACACGCTGGGCGCCTTCTTTACCGCATAAAGCCGTATTGTATTCCAATTCTATGCCTGATTTGCCGACACGAAATCCCGGCAGTTTTAACAACGGATTTCCGGCAGCAATTTCTTCTTCCGAAACGGCGCCGACATAACCGATGACATGCGCGGCGGATTCTTTGAACGGATAAAAACGGCTGAGTCCTTCGTCGATAATAATGCCCGGCAGATCAGGCGCGTTCAGTTGAATCGCCGCCATTTGTTCCCAAGTCAGATTTTCACGGATCGTTACCGGCGTAAAATCGCGCGAACGGCGCACGTCTTTGCGGATCCGCTGGATTTCTCCGTCCGTCAGCGGCAGAATTTTATTCAAAGCTTCCAAGGTCGCGTTCAGATTGCCTTCCGTTTGTTCGGAAATAACCAACACACGGAAATTCTGATTGTTTTGAGCCATAGGCTTGCCGAAGCGGTCAAAAATCAATCCTCTGGGCGGCGCCAGCAGGCGCGTGCTGATCCGGTTTTCTTCCGCCAGCGTTTTATACCTGTCTGATTCCAGCACTTGCAGATAGTACATGCGCCCCAGCAAAACCGAAGATAAAAAAAGCTCGCCTCCCGCCAGCATTGCCGCGCGGCGGGTCAACATTTTTCCTTTATCTCCGTCTCTTGTAATCATTTTTCTTTATCCAGCAAATATAAGTGCAAAGCGGCGCACGGCCAGGAAATCAGCGGATAGCACAGCAGCAGCAGCAAATAACTGATAAAAGCGATCGTCATCGGCGTAAAGACGGCATAATTAATTGAAACAAACAGCCATTTCAAAAAATAAGCGCCAAAAGAAAATAACGCAAATCCGAACCAGACAAAAACGAACGACTTTCCCAGCAGATAACGGCGGTGCGCTTTTGTCATCAAATAAAACAGCGTAAAGACCAGCGTATTAACCCCTAAAGACGTGCCGTCCAGAAAATCCAGAAACAGCCCCGTCACAAAAGCGCTGAAAATAGAAAAATCATACGGTCTGTAAACCGCCCAGTAAAAAACGGGGATCAGCGTCAGATAAGGCCTGACCGAAGAATAACCGGGCAAATATGTCGGCGCGACGGAAAACAGCAAAATCAAAATTGTCAGCAGCTTCGGCGAATACTGCCTGAACTTTGCCGCAGCCTGATCGCAAAAAGGCTGATTGATTAAGGAGAAGTTTCGCATATCGGATCCGGTAACAAGCCCGAAAGGCCGTAATCAACAATACGCACCATTTCCAGTCGGCTGCGGTTAAAAAAGGGACGAACTTTAATTACGCCGTCATTAACGGAAACAATAACGCCGACCGGCAGACCGGCCGGATAAACGCCGGCCATACCGGACGTAACGATTCTGTCGCCAACGGAAACTTTGGCATGATTGGGCAAAGAAATCAGCTGCGGATATTCCGTATTGTCGCCGGATAAAATCGCCGGCGTGTCCAGCGGTTCTATTTTCACGGGCACACGCGAGTTAATATCCGTAATCAGCAAAATTCTGGCGGCATTAATACCGACCGAGGCAATTCGCCCGACCAGACCGTCGCCCGTTAAAACGACGTTTCCTTTTTCAATTTCCTGTTTCTGTCCGACAAACGCAATTAAGGATTGGGCAAAAGAATTTCCCGTATCGGCGATAACGCGCGACGTAATCGAAATCGCCTGCGGCGGAGGAACATAATTCAAAAGATCTCTCAGATAAGCGTTTTCCTTGCGCAGTTGTTCCGTATCCAGCCGGATCAGGTTTAATTCCTGATTTTCACGGCGCAGCCTTGTGTTTTCCTGACGGATTGATACCAGTTCATGCATATTCTGCATAAACCGTGACGCCGCTTCGGCCGGTTTTGACAGTAACGACAGAACGGGCGACGCGATATCGTTAAAAAGAATTTGCGCCTTTTCAACCAAAATCGTATCGGCCTTTCCCAGCAGCATCAGTCCGAACGCGGCCATTACCAGCACCAGTACGGCGAAACGCCGTAATTTTGTTTTAATCTGATGCAGTGACGCCGTGTTGGCGGAATGCTGCTTTCCCATATGAAACACCCTCTCTTAAAAGGGAAAAGGCTTAGTACATTGTCGAAAGAATATTACGCAGTTTTTTAATTTCTTCCAACGCGCGGCCGGTTCCCATGGCAACGCATGTCAGGGGATCTTCGGCAATCGAAACGGGCAGTCCCGTCGATTTGCGCAATACGCGGTCCAAATTCGTCAAAAGCGCGCCGCCGCCCGTTAAAACAATGCCTTTATCGACAATATCGGCGGCCAGTTCGGGCGCCGTATGTTCCAAAGCGACTTTAACGGCTTCAACGATCTGGCTGACGGGTTCGGCCAGGCTTTCGGCGATTTGACGTTCCGAAATCGTTAATTCTTTGGGGACGCCGTTCATTAAATCGCGGCCTTTGATTTCCATTGTGCGGCCTTCGCCCTGTTCCGGCGGACAGGCCGATCCGATCGCTTTTTTAATTCTTTCGGCGGAACCTTCCCCGACCAGCAGGTTATGATTGCGGCGGATATAGGAAATAATCGCTTCGTCCATTTTATCGCCGCCGACACGAACGGAACGGGCAAAAACAATGTCGCCCAAAGCCAAAACGGCGACTTCGGTCGTACCGCCGCCGATATCGACGACCATTGATCCCGTCGGTTCCGTTACCGGCAGGCCGGCGCCGATCGCCGCGGCCATCGGTTCCTGAATTAAAAATACTTTGCGCGCGCCCGCAGCTTCGGCAGATTCCTGAATGGCGCGCTGTTCCACCGCCGTCGAACCGGACGGAACGCAGATGATAATCATCGGGGAAACAAAATTACGGCGGTTATGCGCTTTGTAAATAAAATGCTTGATCATTTCTTCGGCGACTTCAAAATCCGCGATCACGCCGTCGCGCAAAGGACGCACCGCCCGAATGGAACCCGGCGTACGGCCCAACATCTGTTTGGCTTCGTCACCGACGGCCAGAACGTGTTTCTTGCCCTTTGATTCGGCAATCGCGACAACTGACGGTTCATTTAAAACAATACCGCGTCCCTTGACATATACTAAAGTATTTGCGGTTCCAAGGTCTATGGCCATATCTGCGGACAGCCAGCCGGTCAGCTTTGAAAGCATTGCGCCCCCTTAAAAAAAAATTAAACTTACGAATACCTATATACCTCACTTCGGCTTCAAACAAGCCAAGATACGGCAGATTTCGTTTTAATTTACTCCAAGAAGTGTAAAGCCTTGGTTAATATATCCCGACTTTTTACGCCGTCGACGGCGTAATCGGCGGCAAATCGGTGTCTGAACCAGGTCGTCTGGCGTTTGGCGTAATTTCTGGTCATGCGGCAGGCGTGATCGACAGCCTGATCCCACGTCATTTCTCCGTTTAAAAAAGCTTTGATTTCCGAAACGCCGAGCGCTTTTAACACAAGGCTGTCCGCCGGCGGATTCTTGGCAAGCAGAATACGGACTTCTTCAACGGCCGGACCGCGCATCATCTGA
>JBJFAY010000066.1:0-5327 GCA_051888155.1 Alphaproteobacteria bacterium | reverse complement strand
TTTAATTAAAAACAGCCTCTGAAAAAAGGCTGTTTTTTTTACCGGACCGTTCAGTCCTGCGGATTTTTATTTTTAACAGCGTCCAAAGTCGGCTATTCCACAGCGGCAAAGCCAAATCTGTCCGATCTGGCCGGCGAAGCTTCGTACGTTCCCAAAACCTGAATGCTCAACGTTGCGGCGCGCAGCTCTTCCAGCGTCCTTTTCCCCGTTTCGTCAAATTGGTTCATCGCCAGATCAACATAAAAAACCGGTTCGGAATGATGCACGCCCGTCATATAGGTTTCAAGCTTTGTCATATTGATGTTATGCGCCTGAAAAACTTTTAACGCTTCCACCAAAGCGCCGGCGACATGACGAGTCCGAAATACCAGCGTCGTAATCGGGTGAACGTGAATTTCGTCCGCCGTCAAAGGCGTTTTGCGTAAAAATAAAAACCGCGTCGTATTGCCGGGATTATCTTCGATATTTTCCTTTAAAACCGTCATGCCGTAACGCGCCGCGCTTACCGGAGCGATAACCGCGACGTTCGGCGTCATTTCCTGCGCCAGATCACGCGCCGCGCCCGCCGTATCCCAGGCTTCGCGCAGTCGGGCGTTCGGCAGATTGCGTAATAAAAATTTCTGGCACTGCGCCAGTCCCTGCGGGTGAGAACGGACTTCGGAAATCATCGTTACGGCGCGGTTGATTTCTTCGGCCGTCGGCGCGGAACGTTTCCATTCCAGCAATTCTTCTTCCGTTACATTCTGCGGCGGCAGACCGCGGACAAACTTCGTCGGCATCATCAGGCAGTGGTGAATCGGCAAAAAATATTCCCCGATAATGGATAAAGAAGCTTCCGGCAATATGCCGTAAACTTCCGTCACGCGCCCCGCCGTCGAATTTTCAACGGGAATAACCGCTATGTCCGCTTCCCCGTTGACAACCGACTGCATCGCGTCGCCGAACGACAGGCAGCTGCGGTGAATCGCGTCGGGAAAGCAGTGTTCGCACGTCATTGACGAAAAACAGCCGATAACCCCCTGATATGTTACTTTTGTCATGCTCTTATCCTTTATCCTGCATCAATAATTTTTCATTTTCGGGACGATCCTGACGCGCGTCAATAACTTCGCGGCGGATCGCGCGCGTCCGCGTAAACCAGTTTTGTAAAGTTTCTGCGTCCTTTTGGCGGATCGCTTTTTGCAAAACGGTCAAGTCTTCGGAAAAACGCTGCAAACAATCCAGTACCGCTTCAGTATTATTCAGGAAAATATCGCGCCACATCACCGGATCAGAGCCGGCAATCCGGGTAAAATCCCGAAAACCGCCGGCGGCATACTTAATCACGTCTTCGCGCGTTTCCGTTTCCAAATCGGACGCCGTTCCCACAATCGTATAAGCGATTAAATGCGGCAAATGCGACATCAACGCCATGACTTTATCATGACGCGCGGCGGACATTTCCTCCACTTTCATGCCCGCGGCTTCCCAGACCGCGCGCACGGCGGATAATGCCGCTTTATCTGTTTGATCCGAAGGCGTCAGAATACACCAGCGTCCTTCAAACAATTCGGCGAAACCGTTTTCCGGCCCCGATTTTTCCGTACCGGCGACGGGGTGAGCCGGCACAAAACGGATATCCGGACGCAAAAGCGGCAGCGTTTCCCGGATAATCGACGATTTAACGGATCCCACGTCCGTCACGATCGCGCCCGGTTTTAACGCCGGCATAAATCCGCCGATCGTTTCCGCAATAGCCCCGACGGGCGTACAGACGAAAACGATATCGGCGTTTTTAACCGCGTCGCACGGATTTTCGGCCGCTTCGTCCACGACGCCCAACGCCAAAGCGGTTTCCCGCGTTTTTACCGACCGCGCGGCTCCCGCGATATAATCGGCGATTTTGCAACGGCGCAATACTCGGGCTAAAGACGATCCGATTAATCCGACGCCGACGATCGCCGCTTTTTGAAAATGAACGGTCATAACGACTCCTGTTAAAAATTTTTTTTATTATAGGCGAAAGAAATATGCTTTCCGAAACAAATTTTTGCGTTAATCTGAAAAAAATGTTTTTATCAAGAGGATTTTCATGACAACGGCAGAAATTTTATACACCGCGGGCGCCGTCGCGTTTATTCTATTTTTCCCCATTCCTTTCTTTGCCCGCCGGTTCGGCAAGTTTCTGCCGGCCGACGCGGGAACGGCGCTGGTACGGTCGTTTCATATTCCCCGGCTGGCCAAATCAAAGTCGCCCGACCGGATAAAACGGCGCAAGCAGTTATGGAAAAAATTATTCGCCGCCGGCCTGTTTTGGGGAATCGTCGGTATTCTGGGATTGTTTTTGCTGGTTTTTTCAAATTATCCCCTGACGCTGTTCGTTTTGCTGTGGCTCTGTTCCTTAATGGCCTGCATTGATGAAAAACTGCATGTCCTGCCGGACGTACTGACGATTCCCCTGTTGATCGCCGGATTTTATTTCGCAACGCTGGATCTGGGAATCGTAAGCCCGATTGATTCCGCCGCCGGAGCTTTGGCCGGTTTTTTGCTGCCGACCGTTACCGCAGCCCTTATGACTCCGTTTTTTCCCAGATCTTTGGGCGGCGGAGATTTCAAAATGCTGACCGCGCTGGGCGCATGGCTGGGATTTCCCGGACTGATTGCCGTTATCTTGTCGTCCGTTATCTTTTTTATCCTGATCGCGCTGATCCGCAGAAAAAAAGAAGGACCGTACGGCACGTCTTTGTTCTTAGGCGTTTTAACCGTTCTGATTTTACAGCAGTTTGACTGTCTGCAGTTTTTATTCGTCGTCGTCTAATTCTTCAAACACGGCGATTCGTTCGAAAACCAACGGTTCGTCGCCGGCGGGCGGATTTTCTTGATCCGTTTTTTGAGAATCGGAAACGGAATCGTTCAAGATATCGTCCAGCCAGTTTTTATTCTTTTCCAATTCTTTTTCCGTGCGCGCCAAAACCTTTTCCGCGCGCTTTAAATTATTATCCGCAACCGTCGCCATTTGATGCGCGCCGGCTTTGTCATATACATGCAGAGCGTCGGAAAAAACTTCCACGGCGCGGCGGAGCAAAGCGGGATTTCCGCCCTCTCTGTCGGCCAGCAAAAACAAAGCCGACGCCAGATTGTTGCACGCTCTGCCCCACAGCAAAGGCTGCGTATCCCTGTTTAAAACGCTTAATTCCTTTTCGTACAATTCGACCGCTTTTTTCAACAAAGTCGTTTTCGTGCTGTATGAAGAAAACAGCTGCATCGTGCGCGCCAGCCCGTTAACCGTATCCGCCCAGCGTTCGGTATGCAGCCCCGGCTTCAAAGTCTTTAAAGCGTCGCGGTAAGCCGCCATCGCCGCGGCAAAATCTTCGCCCGCCCCCGTCTGCATCGCAATTTTCTGACGCACGTTGCCGATCCGCAGATTTAAATCGCCGTAAGCTTCGGGCTGATATTTTTCCGATACGGCCTCCAACCCTTTTTTAAAGGTTTCTTCCGCTACTTTATAGGCTTCGACGCTGTCTTGGCGTTCTCCCTCCATCTGGTGCAGCAAACCGACCTGACGGTTGACGAAAACATATTCCGGCGCATACGGCGGCAGCAGCTTTAACGCCTGTTCATAAATCGCCGCCGCCTGAGTCTGCCTGTTTTCCCCGGGAGTAATCAAGCTGATCCACGACAGCACATTGGCAAACGCCGTCAGGTTGACGGCCTGTTCTTCGTTTGCCAGCCCGACCATCGGTTTTGACGCATAAGCCGTCACTTCGTTCAGCAAAGACGGCAAAAATAAACGCAGCAGCTGTTCATGTTCCAACCGGGTCGGCGTCATTGCGCAGATCGTAAAAATCTTTAACAGCGTTTTTTGTTCATCAGTCATCTGCACGGGCAGGAAAAAACGCGATCCGGCGGTAAAAGGCTGCGTTTCATAATTTAAAACGGGACGGACCGTATGAAACTCCAGAACACGCCCCGCGTTATCCAAAGCCGCATACAGCCCGACGTCCGCATTATGCTGTTCCAGCCAGGCGCGCATCTGCATCGCCCCGCGCCGCGCGTTGGCGTCGGTGACGGCTTTATCGACGACTTTCACCTGCAGATTCGGCACCTGGCGCAAAGTACGATACAACTCGTCGCGCACGGCGCCGTCGTCGTCGCCGGCGACGGAAGCCATTAAAACGACGGGACCGAAAGCGATTGTTTCATCACTGCCTTCGCGCAGCCATTCTTTAATCGGAAAACGTTTTATTTCCGCTGGCAGAACGAGCGGCTTTTGCATAACCGGCGTCGGCCGCGGTTTTTCTACGCGCACCAGAGCCGATGAAGAATCTTTAATGTTTTCTTGTTCCTCGTCATCATCGGCCGCTGTCGTTCCCTTATGCGTCAGCGCCGTTGAGCGGCCGGCGCGCCGCGCGGGCGGACGGGCCGTTTTTTTTGCGGCGGTTTTTTCTTCTTCCTCGTCGTCCCCGCCGAAACTGAAGCTGAAATCATCATCGTCGTCGTCAAAAGAATCCGATACTTTAGTTTGCGGTTTGGCGGACGGAGACAATTCGCCCGATCTTTGCAGCTGTTCGATATATTCGTCGGCGCTTTGTACCGTAACGGTCAATTCCGTTACCGCGCGCGCCGAAGTATCGTAGTTACCCTCTAAAACGCTGTTGGCGCCCAACAGGTCGTCTTCGCCTTTTCGTCCCAGAATACGCGCTTTGCCGTTGATTTCATAAAACAGCTCTGCCTTGCCGCTGATAATCGTAAAAACCGAAGAACAAGGATCGCCTTGTTTAAACAGGATATCGCCTGCGGAAAAAGTTTTTTCTTTTTTTGGCATTTGCGCCTCTGTCATGATAAAACCGTTTTATGCAGTTTAAAAGAGGTTGAACATAAACGCCATGAAAAACACAAATTATCCCGCCGTGAAATTAAAACAAGGCTGCGCCAGACGCGCAAAAGCCGGCAGCCCTTGGGTTTTTTCCAACGAAATCGACATGACCGCCGAAACCAAAAATATTCCCGCCGGCACACTGACCCGCCTGTACGACGCGAACGATACTTTTATCGGAGTCGGTTCGTTTAATCCGCATTCCCTGATTTCTTTCCGGAAAATGGCCTCTGATCCGCAGACGGAAATCAACACCGCCTTTTTTGCCAAAAGACTCCGCCGCTGCGTCGATTTAAGAAACGCTCTGGTCAATTCGCCGTTTTACCGTCTGGTTCATTCCGAAGGCGATGGCTTGCCCGGCCTGATTATCGACCGGTTTGACGATATCGTCGCCTGCCAGCTGAATACGGCGGGAACAGACGCTTTGAAACAGGAAATCGTCGACGCTCTGGAACGCATGAACGTCAATATT
>JBJFAY010000065.1:0-5351 GCA_051888155.1 Alphaproteobacteria bacterium | reverse complement strand
CCTCACACTCCGGCAGATATCCGGATGACAGGAATACGAATTCCTCCGGGACAAAACCGACACTGGGCGGTAATATTAAAACAAAACAATCCAATGTGCTGCAACGCACTTTGGAAAAAGCCCGGCAACGACTGTTCGGTTCGTCCGAAAAACAGCAGCAGCCGGAAACCGCGCCTATTTTTTCCGACCGCACGCGGGAACCCGATTGGTTTGCCCCGCAGACGACAAAAACAATAAAACCGCGTTTTTTATCACTGGATTACGATGGCGATAAAACAGTCGCTTTGATTCCGCCCGATACGTTTATCGAAGTCCCTTATTTAAAACATATTCCCTATTTTTTCAGCCGGATTGAAATTCTGGGAAACGGATCGGTTAAAGTCACCGAAACCATTGAACGGGTGGTCGAACCGAAAGAAACCGATTTCCGCGGTATTGAACGCTATTTTCCAAAATATCATTCGGATCGCACGGGAAAACAATACAGAACGGACATCACCGTATTGGAAGCTTCCGTAGACAACGCGCCGGTACAGGCAAAACTGCAGCCTGATACAAACGGCATAAAAATGACGCTGTATACCGGCGATCCGCAAAAACCGGGAACGCATTTATATCAGGTAACGTATCTGCTGTCCAACAAGATTGCCGAATTTAAAAACAATTCCGAAAATGCGGAAACACCCGACTTTAAAGAATTAATTTGGGAAGTCACCGGTTCGCATTGGGATATTCCCATTACGCGCGCAGGCGCCGTTATGATCTTTCCGCCGGAATCAATTCTGTTTTCTCAGGCCGCCGTTACCAGCGGCCCGAGCGGATACGGTCATAACTATAAAATCAGAAGAGATAAAGAAAACGACCTGTCTTTTGTCATTACATTTCCTCTGGCGCCGTACGAAGGTTTGACGATATTGGCCAACTGGGCGGAAAAGAATCCGGCTCCGGTATTTCAAAACGGCAAACTTGACAGATTTATTATTGAACATGGAACGGCCGGCCTCGCTTTGATCGCTTTTTTGTTCATTTTATCCTATTATCTGGCTACAGGTTTCAGTCTGCGCAAAAATCAGGAAAAATCAGATATTAAAGCGGCTCCTTTACAAAAAGGCGACTTAACTCCCGCAGTTCTGAATTACGCTCTGAAGAAAAAAATTACGCCGAAATCCCTGTTTATCATTCTGTTAAACATGGCGTCCAAAAACTTTCTGGCTTTTGACGAACAAAGCGACGGAACGCTGCTTTTAATTAAACAGACGGATAAAGAAACCGGGTTGACGCCTTTGGAAAAAAAGGTCGCCGGAAAACTGTTTATAAAAGAAAGCACTTCTTTTGCCCTGACAAACGCGAATGTCCTGCGGTTGAAAAGGCTGATGACCGACATTGAAAAAAGCCTGCAGAAAGAATACCGTAAAAAATTCACGATATTTCCGCAGACTTACTTTTGGTTCGGCATTTTAATGGCTGTCATTGCCGTGGGCGCGATTTCGTCAATGTCTTTGTTTCCCGTCGTAACGGCTCTGACGTCCGCGGCATGCGCCGCCTGTCTGATTCCGACGGCTATAATCGGAACGAAAATATATACGCAAATGCGCGGCGTTCCTTTTAAAGAAAATAAAATGCGCCTGTTTAAAACTGCGCTTGTCCTGCTTTTACCCGTTGCCGTTCTGACTGTTTTGTTTGTTTATTACAGTATTCAGACGACGCCGCTGACCGCCGTATTTTTCTTTGCCCTGCTGATCTGCATCGGCATATTTAAAGTTCTGCTGCGTTCTCCGTCCGTTTTGGGCAATTCCATTTTGGAAAATATGGAAGGCTATAAACTTTACCTGTCTTCACAGGACGATACGCTGTTAAATGTTATGCGCAATGCGGAACAAAAAATAAAATCTTTGTACAGTAAACATCTGCCGTTTGCCGCGGCAATGGAATTGGATCAGCTGTGGACGCGCAGATTTGTTGCTTTTTCCGAAACGGAAAATCAGTTAAAACCGGATTGGTACAAGGGTAAACTGCCTTTTGCCGATACGTTTGTCGAGGTTCTATACAGTGAATTTGCCAAAGCTTTTCCTCAGGAAAACGCCCCGAAAAGAAACGGCCGCAAATCCCGCTTTAAAAAGCAGTCTTCATAAAAAAACAGGAATGAACACAAACGCCTATGTCTGATTTATTTAACAAACCCGCTGTTGAAAACACTAACGAATATTCGGCCAAAGATATCGAAATTCTGGAAGGTCTGGAACCTGTCCGCCGCCGCCCCGGAATGTATATCGGCGGAACGGACGAAACGTCTTTTCATCATCTGGCCGCCGAAATTCTGGATAACGCCATGGACGAAGCCGTTGCCGGATACGCCAGCGTTATTGAAATGGAAATGAATGCGGACGGGTCCCTGCGTATCAAAGACAACGGCCGCGGCATTCCGGTTGATCCGCACCCGAAATATCCGGAAAAGTCGGCTTTGGAAGTCATTATGACTTCTTTACATTCCGGCGGAAAATTCAGCGGAAAAGCCTATACGGTTTCAGGCGGCCTGCACGGGGTCGGCATGGCGGTCGTCAACGCTCTGTCTTCGTCCATGACTGTAGAAGTCGCCCGCGACAAATGCGTTTGGGTACAGCAATATTCCCGCGGTGTTCCGACGACTCCTCTGCAAAAAATCGGGACCGTATCCAACAGACGCGGCACGACGGTTATTTTTAAACCGGACACGGAAATTTTCGGGGAACGGCTGCGCTTTAAACCCAGCGTTTTATTCCGCATGGCCCGGTCAAAGGCTTTCCTGTTCAAAGGTGTGGAAGTCCGTTGGAAATGCGATCCCGTTTTGCTGACGGGCGAAGATAAAACGCCGGCGGAAGAAACTTTAAAATACCCGAACGGACTGGAAGATTTCTTAAAATACCGCCTAAAAGACGAAGTCTGCGTTACGCCGAAACCTTTTTCGGGACGCGCCGAATTGTCGGGCGACCGCGGTCATATCGAATGGGCGATGACCTGGCTGGAAGATTCGGACGCCGGCTTTATCAGTTCGTTCTGCAATACAATCAGCACGCCGCAGGGCGGTACGCATGAAACAGGATTAAGAACCGCTTTGACCCGCAGCCTGCGCAGTTACGCCGAAATGGTCGGTAACCGCAAAAGCGCCGAAATTGCCGCGGAAGACGTTATCGGATCGGCGGGAATTATGCTGTCTTTGTTTATGAAAGACCCGCAATTTCAGGGACAGACTAAAGAAAAGCTCGGTTCGCCGGAAGCTTCCCGCTTGGTAGACTCCGCGATTAAAGACCAATTTGACCATTGGTTGTCCGGCGATATTAAAACGGCGACAGCCTTATTGACTCATGTTCTGGAACGTTCGGCCGAACGCCAGCGTAAAAAGAAACAAACCGAAACAGCGCGCGCTTCCGCGACGAAACGCCTGCGCCTGCCTGGGAAACTGGCGGATTGTTCACGAACCTCTTCTCACGGCACGGAGATCTTCATTGTTGAAGGAGATTCGGCCGGCGGATCCGCAAAACAGGCCAGAAACCGGGAAACGCAAGCCATTCTGCCTTTGCGCGGAAAAATCTTAAATGTCGCCAGCGCCTCGACGGATAAGATTCTGGCCAATGAAGAAATCAATAATATTACCGAAGCTCTGGGCTGCGGGCGTCGGGATCACTATGATGAAAACGCTCTGCGTTACGAAAAAATCATTATTATGACAGATGCTGACGTTGACGGAGCGCATATTGCTTCGCTGCTCATGACCTTCTTTTATCGTGAAATGCCGAAACTAATTCAAAAAGGCCATTTGTATCTGGCCGTACCGCCTTTATACCGTTTGGCTTACGGCAGCAAAGTTTTTTACGCGATTGACGATGCGGACAAAGACAGGATTGTGAAAAAAGAATTTAAAAACGCGCAAAAAATCGAGATCAGTCGCTTTAAAGGGTTGGGCGAAATGCCGCCTTCGCAGTTAAAGGAAACAACAATGGCGCCGGAAAAAAGACTGTTGCTGCGCGTGTTGATTCCCGATCCGCGCCGAGAAGAAGACCAACATGAATTTCAGCTGACCGCCGATCTGGTTGAACAGCTGATGGGATCCAAACCGGAACTGCGTTTCCAGTATATTCAGGAACACGCCAAATTTGTTGACGATCTGGACATTTGATGATCCGCCTTTCCCGCGCATCAGAAATTGACGATATCATGACTCTGTGGCTGGAAGCGAATCTTCAGGCTCATGATTTTGTTCCGAAAGAATATTGGCTTTCCCATTATGACGAAGTAAAAACAGAAATTGCCAAAGGCGTTTTTGTGTATGAACAGGACGGCCGGATATTTGGTTTTATCGGATTAATCGGAAACTATGTTGCCGGTTTGTTTGTCCGGACGGACAAACGCCGCGTCGGGATAGGAACGTCGTTAATTGAATTTTGCAAAGAACAAAACCCGATATTGGAACTGCACGTTTTTGAAAAAAATACGGGGGCGGTTTCTTTTTATGAAAAAAACGAGTTTAAGAAAATTCATATTTGCCTGGCAGAAGAAATACCCGCAAATGAAATTTTTATGCGCTGTGAAAAATAAGTTGATTTAATTATTGACAGCGGGAAAAAATCGTCTATATTTTCTTTTGTTTTGAGTGCCCCTGTGGCGGAACTGGTAGACGCGGCAGACTCAAAATCTGTTGATCTTACGATCGTGCTGGTTCGATTCCGGCCAGGGGCACCATAAAATAAAGCCTTGAGAAATCAGGGCTTTTTTATTGCCCGAAACTTTCGCCGCGGCGAAAGTCTTGCTTTGAAAAATCACCGTTGCAACCTCTTTGCAACCCGTTTTTTCAACCGTTTTCGTCTTTAATCAATCCGAATCCATTATTGTAAAAAGCCCCTGTCTTTGCAACCGGTTTCTGAAATCGAAAGGCGGGATTTCTCCCGCCCTATGTTATAAATCCAATTCGCCCGTAACGCTTTGTTTCTTTAACGCGACATAAGTCAGGATTTCTTTGATTGTCGCACCGTTTCTTTTCCAACCGTAGAAAGTCGTTTCGTCCAGCAAGGCATACTTCCATTCGGCGTTCATTCTGTCTTCTTCGGACAGAGCGTTGATTTTTTCCACCCAATCCAAAGCCCCCAACTGCTTTTTCTTCACGTTCGCGTCATTGGCGGCGTCTTTGTCGGACTTTGTTTCGACCACAAAGATTTCATTTCCGCATTTGACGAGAAAATCGGGATAATAGGACGACAACATTCCGTCCGTTCTCAAATAGCGCAGATGGGCGAAAGTATGCTTGTTTTCGTTGATTTTGACAAAACGTTCCACGCCCGTGTCCGCATCGCAGGCAATCATAAAGTCCCGCTCAAGCC
>JBJFAY010000064.1:0-5357 GCA_051888155.1 Alphaproteobacteria bacterium | reverse complement strand
TCCCGTCATGTATATGTTCGACGGGCACAACCTGTTTTATGATTCTGACGCGACCTACGGCAAAAGCTGGGGTATGAAAGATTTTCTGGATCACTGGGGCAAAAAAATCATCATTGTCGGCGCGGAATGTTCGCACACGGGAAACGACCGCCTGCGTGAATATTGTCCGTATTACTGGGATTCCTTTGCCGGCCCCGTTTACGGCACGGGACAGCGGACAATGGATTGGATCGTTAATGCAATAAAGCCATTTATTGACGAAACGTACCGCACCTGGGGGCATCGGGAGGCAACCGGAATCGGCGGCAGTTCCATGGGCGGATTGATGGCTTTGTACGCCGCGATTTGTTACAACGCCGTTTTTTCAAAAGCGGCCTGCGTTTCTTCGGCAATCGGATTTTGCGGCAAAGAATTACGGGCCGCCATTGCGCAAAATGACATTAATCCCGACACGAAAGTATTCCTCAGCTGGGGAAGTAACGAAAGCCGTACGCCGCGCGGCAAAGCCATCGCAAACGCCTGTAACAGGTCCATAAACGACCACTTGTACCGCAAGGGGGCGCAGCCGTATATGTACCGGCAGATCGGCGGACGGCATTGCGAAGCAGATTGGGAAAAGCAGCTGCCGCTGTTTATGAACTGGCTGTGGCTGAACAGGATCTAAACACCGCGAAACATAAGCGCTTTAAATCCCTTCTGCCCGATTATTCTTGCAAAAAGCAGGAAAATATGACAATATATTACCATTACGCTGATTATACGACTAAAAAAGGCTTATCCCCCGGTCTGAACCACCGGGGGATAATTTTTTAACAGGCTTCATTAGCGAAGATTATTAAAAATAAGAAAGCTAAAATGATAATTTTAAAAACTTTCTCGCCAATTTTACGCTTTTTTATACGACTCACCTCCTTTCATAAAAAGTGATCGGAGGGCATGCCGGAAAAAGTTTTAACCGACACAGTCAAAAGTATTAAAGAAAGTCCTGATGAAACGCAATATTTCTTTTCCCGCCCCGGAGAAAGAAAAATGACTGTCCGGCGCGGTTTTCATAAAAAAAGGGCTGTCCGAAGACAGCCCAAAGGAAACAAGGAGAAAAATTTCAAACGAGAATGTCGAGCAAAGCGCCCCGACCATCTGCACTGGCAGCAGCGGACTGTGTCGCTTCTGTAAGGAGGGTTGTTACAGTTTTTTGTTGATCAATCGCACTTTTCGCAGCGGCCATTGCCATAGAGCTTCTGATCATCTGCGCCTGCATTGCAACAATCTGTTCTGCAACATCAGAAACGTACATAAAAATCCTCGCTTAAACCGTTCCTTATATCCACCTTTCATTTTATCAGTTTTTCAAGCAAAATCCACTATAAAATCGAAAAAATGATAACCCTTTCAAAAATAATAAAAAAGGCGGCTCAACATGCCGCCTGATTTATCCGCCGTTTTTCAGGCGATCGCCCCGTGGCAATGTTTGTACTTTTTCCCAGAACCGCACGGACATAAAGCGTTTCTGGATACTTTTCCCCAAGTTGACGGATCGTTCGGATCAATTTCGTCCGACTTTGTATAACGGAAAGGACTCCGATCCAGCCGGCGGTCGACCTCGCGCTGCGAATCGGACGGATTGCCGAACGCATCGCCCGGTTCGTCATGACGCGCGGTCATTTCCTGCTGGCGGCGGCGCGATTCTTCGATTGCCTGAACGGTTTCCGGCGCCAGTTCAACATGCATCAAAAACTGCGTCACCTGTTCGCGCATATTGCCGATCATGCCGCTGAACAAATAAAAAGCTTCCTTTTTATATTCATTTAAAGGATCTTTTTGGCCATACGCCCGCAGCACAATCGTATGACGCATATATTCCAGCACCTGCAAATGTTCTTTCCATACCTGATCCAGAATTTGCAGCGTAATGTTTTTTTCGATCATGTTCATCAGGCCGTCGCCGAAATCGCGGCGTTTGCCCTGCATTTTTTCATCGGCGGCCTTTTGCAGACGTTCCGTCAGTTCAGAAGTACCGATTCCTTCTTCTATCCAAGAATCAACCGGCAGCTGCAGTCCTAAAACACGTTCAACATCTTCTTTTAACGCCGGAACGTTCCAATCATCAGCGGCGGCGTCTTCCGGCGCATAGGTTTCCGTCATCGCCGAAATGATTTCGTCGCGCATATCCTGAACCGTTTCCGTAATCGTTTCCGCCATCATTAATTCTTTACGCTGGTCATAAATGACTTTGCGCTGGTCGTTCATGACATTGTCGTATTTCAGCAGATTTTTACGAATATCAAAGTTACGGGCTTCAACCTTTTCCTGAGATTTTTGCAGCGTTTTGGAAATCCAGGGGCTGGAAATGACGTCGTCGTCTTCCATACCGCCCAGAGGTTTTAAAAATTTTTCAATTCTTTCCGCGCCGAAAATACGCAAAAGATCGTCCTGCAGACACAAGAAAAACTTTGACGCCCCCGGGTCGCCCTGACGCCCCGAACGGCCGCGCAGCTGATTATCAATACGGCGGCTTTCGTGGCGTTCCGTGCCGATAACGTATAACCCGCCGGCTTTCAACGCAATTTCCTTGCCCTCTTCGATTTCTTTTTTAATTTCCGCAATCCGGCGGGCGCGTTCGGATTCGTCGGTTACGTCCGCCAGTTCCTGCGCCACGCGCATGTCCAAATTCCCGCCCAGCTGGATATCCGTCCCGCGGCCCGCCATATTCGTCGCGATCGTAATCGCGCCCGGCATACCCGCCTGCGCGATAATATACGCTTCCTGTTCATGGTGGCGCGCGTTTAATACGTTGAATTTCAGCTTTGTTTCCTTTCTCAGCCGTTCGGCCAGATGTTCCGATTTTTCAATCGACGTCGTGCCGACCAGAACGGGCTGTCTGCGCGCGGCACATTCCTTAATTAATTCAATAACGGCTTTAAGCTTTTGATCTTCTTTCCAGTAAATTTCGTCCTGATGATCAATGCGGACGCACGGCTTGTTCGTCGGGATATCAATGACTTCCAGCCCGTAAATTTCGGCAAATTCCGGCGCTTCGGTCATTGCCGTCCCCGTCATGCCCGCCAGTTTCGGATACAGACGGAAATAATTCTGGAACGTAATCGAAGCCAGCGTCTGGTTTTCAGGCTGGATTTTAACGTGTTCCTTGGCTTCCAGAGCCTGATGCAGCCCGTCGGAATAACGGCGGCCTTCCATCATGCGGCCGGTAAATTCGTCAATAATGACGACCTGGCCGTTGCGGACGATGTAATCAACGTCGCGCTGGAAAAGTTTATGCGCTTTCAACGCCTGATCGACATAATGAATAACCGGCGCGTTGATCGCGTCGTACATCGCGCCGCTGAGCAGTCCGGCTTCCTGCAGCAGTTCTTCCATATGCAGAGTTCCCGTTTCGGTCAGGGAAACGGTGCGCTGCTTTTCGTCCTTTTCATAATCTTCCGGTTTTAACCGCGGGATCAAAGCGTCAATCTGAATATATTTTTCAGATGAATCCTCCGCCTGGCCGGAAATAATCAACGGCGTTCTGGCTTCGTCGATCAAAATAGAGTCGACTTCATCGACAATCGCGAAATTGAACGGCCGCTGCACCATATCGTCAATAGAAAATTTCATATTGTCGCGCAGATAGTCAAAACCGAATTCGTTGTTCGTTCCGTAAGTAATATCGCTGGCATAAGCGGCACGGCGTTCCTCGTCGGACAGATCATGCAGAATGGTGCCGACGCTTAAGCCCAAAAAACGGTAAATCTGCCCCATCCATTCGGTATCGCGTTTTGCCAGATAATCGTTGACCGTAACGACGTGCACGCCTTTTCCCGTCAGCGCGTTCAAATAAACGGCCAGCGTCGCGACCAGCGTTTTTCCTTCGCCGGTACGCATTTCGGCGATCTGTCCGCGGTGCAGGACGATCCCGCCGATCAGCTGCACGTCAAAATGGCGCAGCCCGATTGTTCTTTTAGACGCTTCGCGCACGACGGCGAACGCTTCGGGCAGAATATCGTCCAGCGTTTCCCCGTCGGCCAGCCGCTGTTTTAAAGCCGGCGTTTTATTTTTTAATTCTTCGTCGGACAAAGCGGAAATTTCCGGCTCCAGAGCATTGATTTTTGCAACTGTTTTTTGCAGGCTTTTGACATATCTGTCGTTCGCGCTGCCGAAAATTTTACGCATTAAAGAACCGATCATCGCAAATCCTCTTAATAAAATATAAAAATCAAATAAGTTAAGCCTACAGAACAGCGTGTGTCAATCATTCAGTTATGTCAGCAGAACTAAAAAACA
Organism: Alphaproteobacteria bacterium; assembly: GCA_051888155.1. GTDB lineage: Bacteria > Pseudomonadota > Alphaproteobacteria > CAAGCB01 > CAG-977 > UBA11549. The sequence goes on along the minus strand of JBJFAY010000064.1, from coordinate 1,079 downwards.
TATTTTTCCGGCAACGGCGGATATTTTAAATCTTTACGACCTTTCGAAAGATGCTATGATAGGCAGATCGTTTAAAACAACAACATTAGGAAAGGCCTAAAAATAATGTCAATGAAAGTAATTACGGGCGCTTTGGTTGCTTTGTGTCTTGCGATGCCGGCTCAGGCGGCAAAAACAAAAGCAAAAGATGCGCAGACGGATTTGGTCATCGCAACGGTTGACGGAAACAATATTACGCTGTCCGAAATTGAAAACGTACGCGCGTCCAATCCGCAGTTAAGCGCTTTGCCTTTGGAAAGTGTTTACGAACCTCTTTTAGACAATATTATTGATTTGAATGTTGTCGCGGCGGCGGCAAAGGCTGAAAAAGTGCAAAACACGCCCGAATTTAAAAAAATGGCAAAGGATTTTGAAAAACAGCTGTTGGCCCGTTATTATCTGGAACAGCAGGCAAAGAAAAATCAGACAAAGGAAAAGCTGGAAGCTTTGTATGAACAGTTCAAAAAGGACAATCCTCCGCAGGAAGAAATGTCCGCCGCGCATATTCTGTTAAAAACGGAAAAAGAAGCGCAGGACGTTATTCAGCAGCTGCAAAAAGGGGCGGATTTTGCCGAACTGGCGAATAAAGTTTCCGAAAACAAGGGATTGGAAGGCGGCGATCTGGGATATTTTTCGCGCGAACTGATGGTTCAGGAATTTTCCGAAGCGGCTTTCGCCATGAAAGAAGGCGAAATTTCCAAAAAGCCCGTCAAAACGAAATTCGGCTATCACGTAATCAAAGCCGGCCCGCGCCGTTTGTCCGAAACGCCGAAATTTGAAAACGTCGAACAGGAACTGATGCAGATGCAGGCGGCGCAAAGCGTTGAAGAAACAATGCAGAAACTGCGCAAAAAAGCAAAAATCGTCAAAACGCCCGTTAAATTCGGCGCCGACGGCAAGGTTTCCGCAAAATAAAGTAACAAAGTCATAATATAAAGCCCTCTGATTTCAGAGGGCTTTTCTTTATTTATTCAAATTCGATTTCGACCCGCTTGCCGTAAAAACGAGCCAAGCGAAACAATTCCCCGAAACCGCTGACG
>JBJFAY010000063.1:0-23012 GCA_051888155.1 Alphaproteobacteria bacterium | reverse complement strand
CGGCCGCTCCTTTGCGGATCGCCCCCGCCACCCACGAAGACCGGTGCGGGTCGTAATCTATGTAAATGTCGTAAAATCCCGCTTCGCTCATGTCGGGGGCTTCGCAGTTAAAGTATTTCGTCGTGCCGAAATTGATCGCCGATACGACGGATAAATTAGCCAGTATCTTGATTTGATTGTGCTTTGTTGTATTAACCGTCGACGGCAAACTGAATGTCGTTGCCCCGCTGATCGTCATTTGATAGAGGGTGTTGGCATTTAACGCGACAGTCCCCGACGTCGCGCTAATCGGGACTATGTCCTGAACGGCTGATTTGATTTCCGCCTTAATCGCCTGAGACAACTGCGTGTTGTCATCGGCGTCAGGCGTCAACCCTGCCGCCACAATCGCCGCGACAATCTCGCGCTGAGGAGCTTCAATGGCGATTGCAGGAACGGTTGAGCCGCGTCGGCCGATTGATACGTCGGCATTGACGTAACCTGCGTCTTCATTCGTTTCGTTCAGCGGTTTGGTGTATTTCATATTGCTTCTCCGTCATTCAAAACTGATGTTTAAAAAGGTGTGCGAGGGCTTGTATTTTTGAAGGATCGCGCTTAAAGCCCCGATATCCGGCGGTTCAGATCCCAAATCATCGCCGCATTCGCTTTCCGAAACGCGAAAAGCAACGGCGTCAGGGGTCAAAAGTTTCAAATACCAGCCGTAAATCGTGTCTTCATTGCCCAGTTCGTCGGCGGAAGCGCATTCCGACAGGCCGCAGACAAAAGGGACGCATTCGGTCAATTCGCTGTCGTAGCCGTAACTTTTAGCCAGATGTTTAAAGTATTCGGGCGTTGCGCCGCCTTGAGCGTTCTTTTTTAAACTCAAGTCAAAACGGGCGGCTTGAAGCGTTTTTCCTTCAACGTCGACCTCCAACACTTCGCCCCATTCGGGCAACAGGTATGTCGCCGTGCGCACGTCCGATTCTTTGACGATCAAGTCATAAAAAGCGTGGAGTTCCGCTAAAAGCGCGGCTTCGGCAAAACGTTCCTCATCGCTGTCCGCTTCCCAGATGCGGCCTTTCGGCATCAGCTTGCCCAAAACATTGACATACGCCGTTTTCAGCTCCATGTAATTTCCCCCAGCGTTAAGATTTCGTTTGCGCCGGCAGTAACGTTTGAAAGCGGCGTGACAAGGACGTGGTCTTCTTCGCCGTAAGCGGCGGAAATCGCGGAACGGATATGGGAAATCAACACCGTTCCGCCGGGGGTCGCTTCACGGAAAAACAGATCGGAAAGCTCCGCTTTGATTTCGTCGCGAACAGCCTGCGTATCCGGCTTTAAGCCGGAAATCGTAAAATCAACGGGCGTCGGCGCGGGCGAGAGGATAAAAATCCGCTTTGCCGTAACGGGACGGACGCTTTCAATATATTCGGCGCAACGTTCAATGACTTCTTGGCTTGCCTGACCGTTGCCGATCCCGTCGGACATAATTCGCAAAACGACCGTGCCGATTCCCTGTTCATGAGGATAAACGGTGCAACGGGTAACGCCCGAAACGCTTAAAGCCCAGTTGACGTAATCCGCATCGCACCCGCCGTGCGCCGGAGTTCTGACTTTTAACAAATAGCGATAAAGCAAGTCTTCGTCTTTTTCGCTATCCGTTCCGCCGCCTATTGAAACGACGGACGCCTGATTTTGAATGCCGGGGACGGGAACGGAAAAAGCCAAAATATCGCCCGCCGTTCTGTTGCCCGCCGTTCCGGCGTCAACGGCCGTGACGGGGACGTTTGTTGCTTCCGTGCCCAACACGGTATCCGCCGAAACGACATACGCCGTGCCGTCGTTAAACGTTAAGACCGAGTTTGCCGGAACAATCGCGCCGCTTGCACCAGTAACGGCGATTTTGCCGAAAGCCTGCGCAGATGATTTCCTAAACACACCGGCGGCGGAAGCGTGCAAATCCAAAAATTCGGCTTCGGCCGTTAAAGGAATGATTTGTTTCAAGATAAATCCGCCGTATCCGTAAAGACCTCCGACGGCTTGCGCCAAAGCGCGCGCTTTTGCCCTCATTTTGGAAAGAGGCATTTGTTTTTCGGCGGGGACGCGGGCGATATAAGCCTGTTCGTACTTTTGAACCAATGTTTCGATTGACGGGATTTCATAAGGCATGGCGTTATCCTTTGATATTTTGGAAAACAAAATCGCGCCGTCCGGATAAAGCATCGACGGCAACCGTAAAAGCAACGCCGTCGCCAAAGCGTTCGGCCGAAACGCTGATATCGTTGATTTCTTTTAAAAACAAAAGCGGTTCCAAAGCGTCTTCGACTATTTTTTTGACTTTTTCGGGCGTATCTTCATTGATTTTTTCCCGCTCAAGCGTCCACAGACGCGACCCCCACGAATATTCTTCGGTCTGCGCGGTTTGCGTTTCCAAAGCGACCGCGTCGCCGTGCCAGCCGCCGTTTGTTCCGGTTTGGTACGGCAAATCGGCGTTTGGAACGTATTTATCCGTAAACAAAGCAATCAAAACGCTTTCCAACAAAGGATCGTCAATCTCGTTTAAATCGGGCAACGTATCAAAATATACCGTCATGTCTTACTCCATCGGCGTTAAGGGAGGCGTTGTCGGCGCGTTTGCGGAATCTTTGTGCGCATGGGCGTTATAAACCGTCCTGATCGCCGTCATATTTCCTGTTTTGTCCGCGATTTCCGCCTTGCTTTTTATGTTTTCTTCAACGTCAAGAGTTTTTAAAATGCTAACCTTGCCGTTCATTTGAATTTCATCGGCGTCAATGACAAATTTTGTCGTTTTGACGGCAATTTCATGACCGCGCTTTAAATGAATTTTGTCGCCTTCGTCCGTGTACAATGCGACTTCACCCTGTTTTAAGTCCTGCAAGCGAAAAAGCCGCCCGCCGACGACAAGCGCGACGGGATTCCCGCCGTTTGCGCCGACGTTGACGACAACGGTTTCCGAACCGTTCGGCGGAAAGGTCGTAAGGCCGTACGGTTCAATAAATTTGACGTTGTCAAGCGTTTCGCCTTTGGTTGTTTCAACCTGTAAAGACTGGGTTTTGCCGGGACTTACCAAAGCGATTTTTCCGATGCGAACAAGCGATTTCAGCTTTTTATGAAGCATTTCAAGCATTGACGGCCTCCAGATCAAACGTCGTGCGGTGTCCGCCCGTTTCGTCAAATACGTCCTCAATCCCCGCGACCAGATAGTTGCCGTCAAGCCTCAACCATTCGTCGTGCGCCGTGATCAAGGTGTTTAAACCGACATTGAACCAACCCGCGGCGGTCAGGGAAATCACGCGGCTGTTTTTGTTTAAGCGTTCGATTTCTTTTTTTAACGTTTCATCAGTCACGGCGTCGGCATAAACAACGCGGGTGCGATGCCGTCTGTCGTTAAATTCGGCGGATAAAACCGGCGCACGGATGGCGTCAATATCGTGCGCGTCGTCTAAAACGCTTTGACCGATTAAAGACACTTTTGAAAATTCGTTTTCTGCGCAAAACGCCGTTTCTCCGCCCGTCAGATTTCCGCCTTTGCCGCTTTGCAGTAATAAATCGGTCTTTTTCGCCATGCAGCGGCGCGTCAGACAAAGTGATCCGTCATCCGAAGAAAACAAAAGCGCGTTCGTCCGTCTGGCCAGCCGCGCCAAAGCGTTGCCGATTGTTTCCGACGGGTTTACCGTAAAATTATCCAGTCTGGCAAAACCTTTTAAATCCGTTTTGACGGCGATTCCGAACGGTTGGCAAAGATCGGCAATGATTTCGGGCGCGTTTCGGCTGCGGTAAACCATGCCGAACGCCGAACAATCCGCCAGATCCGCCGCTTTCGACCGGCCGATGATTTTAAAACCTTTCTTTTGACCGGCATAAAACGTTTCAACACGGTCGACATATCCCGTCAGGCAAAGTTCTTTGTCTTTATATAATTTAACGGAATCGCCCTGTTTGACAGCGGATTTAACGTGCGTTAAATCGACGCTTAAACGGTTGAACGCCGTTAATTCAAAACACCCAGAAAGCCAGTCGATACGATTTTTGATTTTGATAAAATCAAATCCCGAAAGCTCGTTTGATTGTGTTTGTACAACTAACCTGTCAGACATCGATGACCTCCGTTATCAAACCGCCTGCGACAAACAACGGGTGTCGGATACGGTTTCGCGGGACGAAATCTCCGTTTTTACGCATTAACGCCGTGCCGCCCGTTTGATGCAGCAATACGACGGCGGGGATCGTTTCAACGGCTGTAATTAGTTTCGTCCGTTCTTTTTTGATGCTTTTTAAAACCGCAACGGACGTTTGCAAAAGCGTTTCAACGGCTTGTTGCATCTCGGGACTGGTTCTTTCGGCGTCCGTAACGCTTTCGGCCAAAGCCGTCATTCGTTCAATGCGTTCCGCCGTTTGCAAATCCGACGGCGTTTCCATCAAAACGCCTTTGTTTAAACCTTGTAAAACGGCGGCGGTTTTAAACAACGTCAAAACGTTTTCCTGATTTTGGACGGAACGTTTGCGCGTTTCGGTCAAATACTGCGGTTTCGACGGTTTTACGACCAAAGCGGCCAGACGTTCGTATAAATCGAAAGACGCGCCGTCAATGTCCAGCAAATTCATAATTTCCAACGCCCAAACGTCGGGCGCGTTGATCAGCGACAATATGCCGCCCGACATCGTGTCAATCGAACCTTTGATTTTTTCCAAGGCTTTGAAAGGCAAAACTTCTTCTTCAAGCAAGCTTTTGACCTCTTTTAAAACCTTATCGGCAAAAGCGGCGGTATCATCGGCGACACTATCCAGCCAGCCTTTTGTCTGAATATCGTTTTTTGCTTCGTTTGAAAATGTTTCCCCGGCGTCTTCAACGGCAACGATTTGCTTTTGTTCAGCCACTTCGGTAACCGGAACGACTTTCAACCGCAAACCGTTATCGTCCGTTTTGATGAAATTGATGACAAATTCAAACCAGTTTCCGCTGTCCGCCGCCGAATGGACGCTAAAACCGGCGTCGGAAACTTTTACTGAAATTTCTCCGTACTGCGGGTGAATCAAAATGCCCGCCGACGTGTCTTCCAGAGCCTTGATTAAATCATTTCTTTTTTTAACGGCGTCACGCCCGCAAACGGCGACGGTCAAGGCAAATTCACGGGGTTTAGCGGCAAGCGTTTCCGTCGTTTCATCGTCGGCCAGCAAGTCTTGTCCGGCTTCTTTTACTTTGAAAGCGTAATCGTCCTCAATGTACTCAAATTCGACGCCTCTGAAAGAGCCTTGACGGTAATAATCAGCCATCTGCCGCCTCCGTCAATCCCGTGTTAATTTGAATATCGAAGCCGAACGGATTTTCTTTGACGCGCAGACCGGCGGGAGCATTGTCAAAGACAAGTCGGATTGTCCCGTTTTGAACCGTCGGCGTTACCGTTTCGGGGGCGGACGGTTTATCGCCGTCAAACCAGCCGCCGATTTTTTTGCCAAGCCACGAACCGCTTAGATACCCGATTCCGCTGCCGATCAAGCCCCCGACGGCCGTTCCGACGCCGGGGGCGATCATCGTACCTAAAAGCGCGCCGGCCTTTGCGCCGCCGAGCGTTCCGCCCAAACCGCCCAAAGCATTGCCGCGTTCGGCGTTGTTGTCCGACGCATATAACGAATAACCCGCATCGGCAATCATCAGCGGCACGGCGGCCTTTGAAAGCAGTTTTCCGCCGAAACGGGCGGATTTTCCCACAAACGCGCCGAATTTTCCGAAACGTCCCGTTTTGGCGAGTTTTGCGCTTTGCTTTGCCGCACGGTTGGCGGCGCGGCGGGCTTTTCGACCGCCTTTGTCATATCCCGCGCCATATCCGCCAAATCCGCCTCCCATTTCGCCAAAGTTCGTAACATAAACGGGCTGAACGCCGCCGGAAGGAATAAGCGGATTTGAAACTCCTCCTTTGTTCTTGCGAAACAGTCCGGCAAAGCCGGATCCGACGTCCCACAATTTTTTTCCCGCAACCAGCGTGCCGACGGTTCCGACCCCGACTGCGGCGGTTTTTAAAACGGATTGCAGTTTTTCGGGGTCGATTTTATTCAAAGCCTCGGCCAGTTCTTTTATCGGTTCGGCAAGAGCGGCGTTTGAAAAACGTTCCACGGCCGTTTTTAAACTGACGACCGAACTTTCAAACGTCGCCGCCATACGTTCGGAATCACCGATTAAAGCCGTGCCGTCAGAATTAACGTTCATAAAAGAATCCAAACTGCCGAAGTTTTTTGTTTCTTGAAATTCCAAAGACGCGGCGGAAAAAGCCCGCATAGCTTCGCTGCTTGTGAAAACACGCCCGATTTTCGCCACATCGCCGTTTGCTTTGGCTATAACGTCCTTCATAATTTCGACGGCGGAGCGCATTTTTTTCGGATCATCAGCTTCAAACAAAGATATTCCGCTGTTTTTAAGGCGTTCCCTGGTCTGTACGTCGTTCAACGCGCGCATATACGCTTCTAACGCCGTTGCGGCCTGTTCGGAAGAACCGACGCCTTTTCTGATGATTTGCATTAACGCGCCCAGTTCCGCCGTTGCCGTTTTTCCCGTCCGCCCGATACCGGCATACGCGGACATAACGCGATTGCCCTGCGTTGCCAAATCCGCCAGTTCGAACGCGCCGGCCTTGCCTTGACTTGCCAGCACATCCAAAGTCTGCAGCAATTCTTTCGGCGTTTTAATACCGAATTTTTCAATCAAATCCGCAATCATCGCACCGGCGTCTTCGCCCGATGCCCCTGTTGCCGAAATGACCAATCCTAAGTTTTTGATATTTTCCGCCGCCGCGTCAAAATCTCCCGTTTTGGCGACGATTTGTTCCATACCGGATATAATCGAATCCGCCGACACGTTAATGCTGCGGTTTTGGGCGATATTATAGATTTCTTCGTTTAATTTGCGCATTTCGGCGTTGGATTTATCGGCCACAATTCCCAGACGCGCCAATCGCGTTTCCATCGCCGCCGCCGATTTGACGGCGGCGTACATCGTGCCGCCCGAAATCAACGCCGTGTAACGGTTGCCCAGCTTGTCCAGCGCGCCGCCGACGGCGGGCATTACTTTGGCCATGCGTTTTAATCCGGCTTCTCCGGTTTGGGCAAAACGGTTCATCGCCTTTTGCGCCGATGCGGTCATGCGCGCAAAATTGCCCTTTAAATCCAGTATTAAAGCGTATTTTAATTTATCGCTCATGGTTCAACCTCAATGTCCGTCATCCGCATTAAGCGTTTCAGAGGTATATCCAGAAAATCATCCGTCCTTTTGCCGGCGCGCATTAAACGCGCCGTCAGTTTAAGAATTTCCGGATACGCCCCGATGATTTCGCCCCCCGCGTTCCAGCTTGGCCGCCGCCTCCGCCTTTTCGATTTCGTCAACCGCGTCTTGAAGAATGTCTAAATCGCGTTCGCTTAAATTTAACAGCTCCGTTAAAGATAACGGCATTTGAACGCCGCCTAAACGACCGATGCGCCGCCTGAGCGTTTCCATACCGACGCGGACGGGCGAAGCGACGACGACCGGCGTACCTTCCGCACCGATGACGACGCGTTCGGCGGCTTCGTGCGCTTCCAAAATGTCGCGGGCGGTCAGATCGCGCAAAGTCACGTCTTTATGCACCGTTTCGCCGATTTTCAACCCGTCGATAAGCCTGATTTCCGTCATGACATTTTCTCCGACGTTCTGGATTTAAACGTTACCGTCATGCCGTCGGCGGATACGGCTTCGGGCTGTTCGTGCCAAGCGTGCGGCATCGTCCATGATTGCCCTGTATCCGCCTTAAAAACGATTGTTACGTCGTCCATTTCGTTAATTGCGTCCGGATTTGCCGTCGCGTTGATGTTCAGTTTGCCCGTCAATGTCGCACCCTGCTTTTTTTCAGAAAATCCGCGACCTTCCAGTTTGTCTTCGCGAACAATGCCAGACGGCGTAAATTCGCAGTCCTCAAGTTCAAATTCTTGACCGTTCACTTTGACCGTTCCGGTACCGTAGTATTTGTACGGATTTGTCATGATGCCTCCTTACAGAATGAATTGAATTTTACCTGCAACAACGCGCAGATTATTGATAACGTCGGGCTGAAGCAGCTGGTTTAAACGCTCCGTATCCGTCGCATCGCGTTCGGAAACGATGCTTTCTTTGAACGCGGCGAAGTTTTCAATCAGCCCCGCGTCATACCAATCACGCGCCAAAGCGACGGCTTCGCCTTTGCCGACCAGCGGCGTCATGACGGCTTGTCCGTCGGAAACGGGATAACCGTCGTCGGCCAACTTGTGGCGGGGAAATTTCTGTTCAAAACGTAAAACATACGAATACCGCAGATAAATCAGAGTCTTTAACGTCGTTAAATCCAAATAAGATACGTCTTCGTTCCCTGCGGCGTTTGTGCGGTAAGACGTAACGACGCGTTCGATCAGGACATTTCCGCCTTCGTCGGCTTTATCCGTCGCAACGCCCGAACGCAAAAGCAGGTCGCGTTCTTCGCGGGTCAGCGGCGTTTTCGACGGTTTGGAACCCGTCAAAGCCAAAGTGCGATATTGGCGGGCGGGATCGATCTGCGATTGATAGGCGACAATACCGGCCAGCCGCGCCGCGCGTTCTTCGGGCGGATCCGGCGTTTTAGAGCATTCGACATAAACGATATGCGGGCTGTTTGCGGCTTCGGCCGCCGTAATGATTTCGGATAACGTACCGCTTAAACCGGAAAAGACCGTTCCTTCGATGCGTTCCATCGCATTGAAACGGCGCGCCATTTCCGTTTTCAGCAAAGCCGTGTTCGCCGCGTCGGTATAAGGACAAACAATATCGGTAAAAACCGTGTCGCCCATTGCCGCAATCGCATCCGACAAATCGGGATTGCCCGATCCCGATGTTGTTTTTGAAACGCTGACCGTAACGCCCTGCGGCAGGTCTTCGCCCGTGTAATAGTTCAGCGAGATGTCAATATTGTTTCCGACTTCGCCTTTGGCTTTGGCGGTTATGACGACGCCGTCGTCGCTGCTTTGCGCCGTAACGGGCAGATCGGGCGATGCGGAAATCTTGGCCGCGATTGCCGTATGCAGGGTTGCCGCCGTTGTTACGGGCGTTACGTCAACGATGATTCTTTGCCCGCCGATATACAGGCAAACCGTTCCCGCCGACGGAGATTGAGCAACCGTCGCGGTCAGCGTATAAACCGCCGCCGTGCCGCTTGAGGCTGTAACCGGCAACACATAAAGCGTGTTAAACGTGTTTGTTTCCCGCCATGTCTTGACCATTCTGGCGCATTCCGACCCCGCGCCGAATAACAATGCCGGATTATCGGAAGCCGTTACCAATCGCGGCGACAACGCCGTTGCCGATCCCGTCGTTTTTTGCCCGATGATCAGGCCGACCGACGCTTTGCCCGGCAGTTTTTTTAACGCGCCCGAATTATCGATTTCAACATAAACGCCCGGAACGTGCGTTTGCGGAATTTCATTAAAAGAAACCGGCATCATCTACCCCCTTTCTTTGCTTCAGTTACAATTTCGACGTCGCCGTCGTTAATGCGGCGGATCCAGTATGTTTCCCGTTCGACCGTTTCGCCCTCAATAGCCAACCTTTCGCCGTTCGGCTTTAAGACCGTCAGGCCTTTTTTCGGCCTTAATTTAATGGTTTTATTCATTTTTCCCTCTGATGTTCGTTAAAGTTTCACTGTTAAATTCGGGCAGTTCCCAATCGGCATGAAGCCTTAAAAACTCCGCTAAATCGCCGCCCGTCTTATCGGCCGCCGCCATGACGTAGGACGTTTCAAATTCCAATGAGAAAACCGAAGCGAAAAATCCGGAAACGGCCGTATTTAACAACGGGACGGTTCTTTTATGCTCAAACGGAGCGATGTTCAGCCCGACGTCGCTGCCGTGCAAAAGAGCTTTAATATCCTGTAATATCTGATACGTCCCGACTTCGCCTTGTTTGTCGCCGAAACGCGCCGAACGTTCGTTTCTGACGTTGCGTGTTAAAACGATGATTGAAAACGACGCCGTGCATTCCATGCCTTTGGCGGTGTTCTGCGTGTTGTCTTCGCCCGTAAAGGCAACCCAAACCGCCGGAGCGGACGTTTTGACCAGTTTGACAAGATCGTCGTCGAACTGCGCTTTATAGCTTTCGACCAGTTTCAGGCGATAGCCCAAATCAGCCGATTTAATTTTCTGAATAACGGCGTTTTCGATTTTTCCGATCATTTTAAAGCCTCCGTTAAAAGCGTGTTTAATTCGTCTTTAACGGCTTCTTTGTCCGTTTCGGAAACGCCCAGAAACGGACGTGCCGGAATGACGACCGATTTTGCAAAAACTTCGCGCCCGTTGATTTTAAAGCGCAGATATTTTGCTTTTTTCGCCGTAATTACGCCGCCGAACTGGTGAATGCCGGCATAAATGCGGTTTGTGCCGATTTCGGCGGTTTTATCGTCGCTTTTGTTCGTAATGCTACGGCGCAAAAGTCCGCTGAGCGTTAATGTCTGCCCGCCGTTTTTAACGCCTTTTTTCCATTTGTTGCCTTCGGGATCCGTTTCATCGACAAAGCGTTCCTTCGTTGAAGCCGTCAACATTCGTGCGACGCGTTTCAGAAACAGGCCGGTACTGCCGCCTAAACGTTTTAAGCCGTCGCCGACGTCAAACAGATCGTTTAAATCAAAACGCAACTGCGGCATTTTAAAATCCCTTCATACTGTTTTGGTTAAACAGACGCTCTGCGCCGCCGACAATGACCAGCGGCGCGCCCTGTTCGGGCGGCGTTCCTTCGGGGTCGCTTAAAAGCAAATCGCCTTTGGCAATATCGCGCAAAACCTTGACGGCGGCCTCATAAGCGTCTTTGACAACGTCGGTGACGGCTGTTTTATACAGGTAAAACCGTGCGATTTCACAGCACAGGCGCGTCAAAACGGGCGGAACGGCCGATAAAGGCAGCGTATGGCGTACGCGGATATATCCGTTCATAAAAGCCGTCGCATCGTTTAAAGCCGTTTCAACAACCGCCGTTTCCTCCGCGCTCAGGTCTTCGCCAGCCGCGTCGGTCAGCTGTAACAGCTCTAAAACGCCGAAACGTTCTTTCATGTTTTGAATATCCGCGTACGCTTTCATTTATTTGCCCTTTTTGCCGTTGCTTTTGTCGGATTTCGGGGCTTCTTTCCCGTTTTCGTCCTGTTTCTTTTCCGCCGGTTCGGGTTCGGGCTTTTTCTCCTCAACCTCGAAAAAACGGACGGACAGGCGCGGTTCGTTTTTGATCTGCTCCAGCTGTACTTTGCTAAAGGCATCAACGCGGTGAACCGTTTTAACGTTCGGGTGGGCGACGCCGCCGCGTCTGAAACCGTCAACGGCTGAAATGATTTCAACGTATTTCGTCATTTTTCCTCCTTTCTTCAGGCCAGCCACGGGCTGACAAGGATTTCAACGACGCCCTTGTTCGGGTTGGTCGTGCCGTCCGCCAGCTTTTCGGATTCAATGACGGTCTTTGCCGCCGCTCGCAAAGAAGGCGGAACGACCAGCAGCGTCGGACGGTTGTTCAACGGTTTGCCGTTCGGCTGTTTCATGCTCATCATCGCGGCGTAAACCGTGTTGAAATTCGCCGTCGTCAAGTCCTGTTTGGAACAGTACGCCATCTGCCAGAACCCGTATCCGGCGTTTCCGCGAAAATCGACGCCGTAAAGGATTTCTCCGCGTTTAAAGACGGGTTCGGCTTCTTCGTTGTCGATTGTTACCAGATTTGCGGGCGTGCGCGGTTGCCAGATCAGCGGTTTCAACGGTCGGGCGGTGTTCAACAGATACCACGCCGCGCCGCTGCCCGTCGTGAAGTTGGAAACGCTTTCGCCGCCGACGTCGTGATCGGTGTCGAAGAAATACTGGCCGTCATAACACACCGTCGACGTGCCGTTTTTCAAAAGTTCGCCGAAAATCAGGCTGTCAGGGTGCGTTTTCGCGCCGTAGGCCAGTTCTTTCATGATGATGTTGTATTTGCCGACTTCGTCGTCTTCGATGTCGTCTTTTTTGACCGCGACGGTTCCTTCAAACTTTTTGTTTTTAATCGTGTAATCGTATTCGGTCAGGTTTTGAATGACGCGGTCGCCCGCCCATTCGCGGATATTGATCGTCTGGCCGATCCAGTCGTAAGTGTTCGATTTTTTCGACGACGGAATCGTTGTCGCGACTTTTTCATAATCGCTGGGCGTTTCTTCAAAAGCCTGTTTGAACGTTCCTTTTAAAGCGGTATTCAGCGCCGCCAGTTTTTCAGTGGTAATCTTCATATTTCCTCCGTTTAATCAAATCTGACGGCGACAAAATCGCCCTCGACGTCAATGACTTTTCCGGCTTTGGAGCGCGTCGGTGCAGAACCGCTGCCTTTACCGTCCGTTGCGGCGACTTCGGCCGCGCCCGACAGATAACAATCGCTTTCGATATGCGCGCGGGTCACTTTGTCGGCAGAGCTGTTTTTCAGCAAAAACACGCCTTTTTTGACCAACGCTTTTTCTTCGCCGTCCGTCGTTCCTCCGGTAACGGTTTCTTCGATGCGGCCGACGGCTTTCAGGCCTGTCGCAACAGATGCGGGCACCAAATATCCGCTCGCGTCCAAACAGCCGATTTCGCCGGCGCATACCTTTGTGTTGGCTTTAACGGGGTGGACGATCAGAATACCGTCCCGTTCTTTTGTATCTACCTGCGGCATATTATTTTCCTTTCTTGAAAGTTTCCGATGAAATGCCCATGATTTCGCAGATTTCCTTTTCGTCTTCGCTCAAAGCGTCGCAGGCGGGCTTGGGCGGTTCGCCCGCGGCCAAAGACGGCGCGGATACTCTGGGCATTTTTGAAATGAATTCGTTCAATGCCGTTTCGCCCATCTTTTTGCAGATTTCTTTGGCGTTTTCCTTTAAAACCGGCGGCAGACGGCCGTCGCGGATAGCGGCGTTGACCGCGTTTTCCGCCTTTTCTTCGGCGCGTTCGGCTTTGATTTCGTTTAATTCTCGGGTCAGATCGGCAACCTTGTCGATCTCAACGAATTTTGCGGGATCCGCTTTTGTTTCGTTTACGGCTTTGACAATCGCTTCGGCTTTGGCTTCGCAGTTAAGAGCGGCGGCGATGTCGTTTAATTCCTTTTGCGCGGCTTTCAGTTCGTTTATGCGCAACAGAGCTTTGTCTTCGTCAGGCGCGTCCAAGGCCTGACAAAGGGCTTTTTCCTTGTCCATTGTAATCTCCTTTGTTTGGTTTAAGGCTTTCAGGTCAAAATTCGGCGTGTTCGTCAAAGCGGCCGAAACGATGCAGCGAATATTGCCGTCCGTATGGTAAAACACCGGCGAGATGTATCGAAATTCGCGTTTTTTAATGTATTCCGCGGCTTTGTCCGTCCATTGTACGGCGGCGCACAAATGTCCGTCGGCCGTAAAGAAATCAGTCATCCAGCCTGCCGCGGGCGCGGGTCGACCGTTTTGTTCCGAATATTCGGATTGATGGTTGTAATCAATCAACAAATCGGTGTTTTTCTTGTAGGCAAGCGTCTGTTCGATAACGGCGTCGGGATCGTTCAGATAAAAACGCCGCCCGTCGCGTCCGACAATTTCGCCCACGGGCATCAATCGAATGACGTTCGGCACGTTGTTCGCGTCTTCCGTCCCGATCAGGACGGCAGAGGTTTCGGCGCAGGCCAATTCAAATTTTTCGGTTTCGTTTTTCATGCCCCCAGTTTAGGGGGACGGGATTTTTAAAAATATTCTGAACAGTTCACTGCAAACCGTCAGGATTCCCGCCGTTTTTTATATTGCCCCGATTCGGAAAAATGTCAAAAGAAAATCAAAATACGGTTTCGCGGCGGCAAACGCATATAAAAACATCGAAGTTAAACGGGTATTAAACGGGGCTGTGTGCGTTTTGGTTTTGATAACGCAAAACGATAGCCGAAAAATGACAAAGCCGCTTTACGCGGCTTTATTTTCGGTTTTTGTTTTTTATGGTTTCTTCAGTCCAAATTTTCCAGTCGCTTCGCATAATATTGCAAGTATTCATGCTGTCCAGATGCGAAAAGCCGTGGTAACAAAGCTCGCAAATTCGCCCGTCAATCATGCACAAAGGAAAATCGCGGCCGTCAAATATGACAAATTCCCCTTCGCGCATGGCTTTTAATGCTTCTTCAAACGTCATTTGCGATCTCCCAACGCCTGATCGCATTGATAAACGATTTCGTCCCGATCAGCGCACCCGCCTTGCCCTTCCACTTCTTGGAGGATAATTTTTAAGGCTTCCTTACAACGGGCGTTCTCTTCTTCCAGCTGTTCGATCCGGTGTTTATACAAAGCATAAAATTCAGCCGCAGAGGCTTTGATTTTATCCGCCTCTTTAAAAATGTCTGAAAACAGTTCCGGTGCATCGTGTTTCATTTCCTTGATTTTTCCTTTCATTGATGGCATAATTTAATTATTAAGGGTTGGGGAACGTGTCCGAGATAGCGGCATCGTTAGAACTTCAATCCGGCGGACGCACTATCGGGCAGTCCGCCTTTTGTATGCCAAAAAACCATCTCGATATTGATTGATATAATCATTACGCGCCTGTAGTCGTTGATCATGTTTTACCGGAAACGTCGTCGAACCTTTCCAATTTTCTTTTCCTTTTTCAAACACAGTCAGGCAATGGCTGCCGTCTTTGGTTTCATAAATTTTGATATATCGCCTTTTTAAAACAGGCTTTCCCGTTGTCCGTTCATTTTCCCAATGTATCCAAATTTCGTCAGGGTCTTTTAGAGCTTTGGCCAGCAAGCGCATATAGATGCCACGGTTGTTTTTGTTTACTTTAATTTTTTGATTCCATTTCGTAGTAAACAGCCCTTCGTCGATGACAAGCGGTTCTCCGACAACATCGGTATAAACGACGGGTTTTCCGATATCCGCGCCGAACTCGGACAAAAAAGCGCGGGCGTATTCCGTATCGCTCAATCCTTCGGGCAAAACCGAGTTTTCCGGCATCGGCGACGCTTCCGGCAAAGGCGGCAGTTCGGCGGCGCGGTTTTGGAACGTCTGCGGCGGATTGCCGTCGGGTTCAGGCGTAAAAGCGCGGTATCTGGCTTTGCCGACGTTATAATCAAACCCCGGCACAATGCCTTCGGGGATCTGTTCGCTTCTCCCCGTTCGTTTGTTTTCCCATTCGGTATAACGGATCTGCGGGCTTTTTGACGGCACGAACCCGCGCCGCTTTAAATCGTTATCGGAATATTGAATGACAGAACAGCGGCATTTCCATCCGTTCGGCGGATAATGCGTCGCCCAGAACGGATCGTCATAACGCAAAATCAAATCGTGCCATTGGCGGTGTTGCGCCCGCGTACGTTCGTCCAAAACGCAAACATAACGCAAATAAGGCGCGTCTTCGGCGTTTTCTTCAATCGCCGCCCATTCTCCCGCCGCATACGCCGTGCGAATGTTCGTGTCGTAAATGATTGACAGGCGGCGCGGCGTGCCGAGCGTTACCTTTTCCGTCAATCCCGTTTTCGGATCGGTTTTTTCCTTTTTGCCCCACCAGCCCTTTTTTTGCAAAACGGGAATCAGGTCTTTTTTAAACTGATCGAACGTCGTGCCGTTTTCCAAAGCGTCCTGCAAAGCGGCGCGAATATCTTGCAAAATGTCAATCTGCATCGCTTTGGCGACCGTAAAGGCGACCGCGTGTTCTTCTTTCCAGACGTCACGCCAGTCAAAACCGAATTTGTATCCCTTTTTTTGAAAAAAACGGATTGCCTCAGCAGGCGGCAAAGGGGAAAACGCAGTACTCATTGTTTCCCCTCGCGGAGCGCAAAGCCGGTACGGCAGTACCCGCTTAAATTGGCTTTAAACAATGCCTGCGCCAGATATTCCGTCAAAGCGGCGGCGTCCATGTCGGGATACGCTTCGGCAAGGCGTTGAAAAGCCTCGTCATAGCTTTGACACTCCTCTAAAAGCCGTTCAACCGGTTGAACCACCGGCGTTAAAACGCGCTCCCATTCGGCTTCCATTTCCTTGACGGCTTCGTCAACGGGATCCGGTTCAGATTTTTCGGTTTCGTTTAAAGATTTTTTCGCCTGATTAAAAGCCGTATCAAAGGACGGAGCGGCGTATTTCAAAACGTCGTTTTCGTCTTTGGGGGCGTCAAGCCCGATTTTTGAACGCACCTGCGACGCGGATACCTGAAGCCCCAGCGGCACGAGCTTTGACAAAGTATCGGAGAGTGCCGTTAAATCCTCGTCGTCGAAATTTCCGATGCGTATGTTCGGATAATTTTTCTGCGTCCCGAAATTCAAATCAATCATCGGGATAATCAAATCGCGCTTTAAAACGGCGGCCAGCTGCTTAGCGTCGGATCGCATGATGTCGCGGCGGACTTCGTTATGTTCTTTTGAAACCGCGTGTCCGCCCGATACGGCGTCCGTCGTTGTCGTTTGTCCCAAAACGATTTTTGAAATCATCAAATCGACATACTGAGCGAACTGTTGATACAGTTCCGCCGACCCCGAATTTTGCGCCGTGATGAACTCGATCATCATGCTTTCGGGAATGCACGCCGCCGTGTCCGCACCGATGTTGTAAACGGCGCGCATCAGCGTTTCTTTGTCCTTTTGCGTCGCGTTCGCCCCGTATTTGCCGACGCGCAAAGGCTGGCCGTAAACCTCTAAAAAGGTAACCCAGCTTTTAACGTCAAAGTTTTTAAACATATAATACCAAGACACGACACGCGCCAGACCGCCGCGAAGAGGAAGCCCCGACTTTGCATTCATGACGCACTGAATATATTTAAACGGTTCAAGCGGAACTTTGCCGTTCTGCGTTTTTAACAATAGCGTCCGCATATCCTTGTCCAAAGAAAACCATTTCGGATTGACGTGCTGAATTTTGACGGGCTTCCATTGTTTTTCCGAACATTCCCAAACGATTTCCGAAACAGAAAAGCCTTTGCCGACCGCGTCCATCAGGTCGAACAGTTCGTCGGAAAGCGTGTCGCGAGCGATAAATTCGCGCACGAAATCGGCGTGTTTTTCTTCTTCTGCAGAGCTTCCCGCGGCTTCGACGCTGACGTCCAGCTGCGACACGGCGCGTTTGCGCGTCCCTAAAACAGAAAGGTACTGCGGTTCCTTTTCTTCCATTTCTTCGGCCAGATCCAAATAAGCGTCCATATCGCCGTCGTCGGCCGATCTAAGCAGGCTTGACAGTTTTTTCGGCGTCAACCCGAAAGACGGATACCCCGATTCATGCGTCCGAACGCCCGCAATCAGACAGGACGCGTCTTCTTTCGTTAAATTCGACGTTTTGACGGGAATGCCGAACCGGTCTAATAAAACAGCCATTTTAATACGTTCCTTCGTTGAAATTAAATCCGTCGTCATCGGCGTCATACGTCATATAATCGTATTCAACCGGATCAGTTCTTGCCGCCGCGACGGCAAAAGCCAAAGCAACCGCCGCATCGCCGTGACGCTTTAATCCGTTTTTGCCCGTTATTCGTTTTTCGGGAACGCACGCTATTCCCTTGACGACCTTTAAAGCGCGCAGATCGCTTAAAATATCGGCGTCCTTCGGAATTAAAAGCGTCGCGTCCTCAAACCGCGCCTTTAACGCCGGCATATTGTCCCGATACCAGCCCTGCGACAGCATGACCTTGTCGATTTTTCCCGAACCGTATTTTTGCCAGCACGCTTCGGCCAAATACGACCCGTTGCCTCTGGCGTCCATCGCGCCTGCATGAAACCGCGGCAGGCGGTCGATGACGTAAAACAGAATTTGACGCTGTTGGTCAAACGGTATATTTGAAAGCTCTATGACAAAAGGCGTTTTCAAGCTGATGTCTTTTTGTTCCCGTAAAATCCACAAGACCGACAAATCGCCCGAACGCCCGAAGTCAAACCCGAACGACATCAACCCGTCGTCCGGAACGGCGTTTAACAGGCTTTCCACGTTGTCCGAAAGCCAATCGTCAATACTTTTTTCACGCATTTCGGGGGGCAGAGCGGCAAAATCGTCCTTATGCGCCAGACGCAACACGGGAATGTCGGCGGCCATTGCCCGTTCAATCAAAGCGCGGGTCAGGTACGTTCCCGAACCTCTGGAAGGTACGCAAAACAATTCTTCTTCCGCGTCGTCGCCGTAAAAACCAATAATATCCTGCCGCCATTTTTGTTCGGCTTCTTTGCTCCATTCTTTGCCCGTTTTTTGGCAAATACGCCGGAAAAGTCCGTCCTTTAAAGCGTCGTCAAACGTACAGCGCAATAGTTTGTATGGCTTTTTGCCCGCTCTGACGTCGTTGATCAGTTCGTTGAACGGATTGTCTTCGCCGTCATGCGTGGACAGGATTAAAACTTTCCCGCCCCAAATCAAAAGAGCAAAAGCCGCCTTTAAAACTTCGGCCAAATCGTCATGGAACGCCGCTTCGTCAATTAAAACAAAGCCCTGTTTGCCGCGCAAAGCCCTCGGAACGGAGGGCAGCGCGACAATCTTGCGGCCGTTTGCAAACGTGATGCGAAAGGCTTTGATGTTCTTTTCGGGAGATTCCGGATCTTCAAAAACGTACTCTTCAACGGCGGAAGACAGCATGGAAAAGCGTTTTGCCCATTCCCCCGCGACCTCGATAAATTCGCGAGCCATCTCCAAATCATAGCCCATGTAATACGTATCCGACGGGTTGTTTTCCGCCGCCGAAATCAAAACGGAGATTCCCGCCGCCGCCCAAGTGTATCCCGTCCGTCGCGATTTTTCGACGACGGTCACGGGGTATTTAAATACGCAATCCGTCAATTCGCGCTGATAGGGCAGAAAACCTTTGTCCATTACAGGCTCCCTAAGATTTCGCGGCGGATCGTTTCGATGACTTCGGGGGAAAATCCTTTTTTCTGCGCCGTTTTTTCAAGGTTCTTTTCCGCTTTTTCCCTGATTTTGTCGCGCAGCTTCATTTCCTTTTCAAAATCGGTTTTTTCCGCTTTCGTCAGTTTTTCCAAAGACGTCGCCAGAAACATCGCGTCCTTTGCGTCAAGCGTGACGGGTTCGCCGTCTTCGGATCCCATCATGCGAAATAAAATGCTGTGCAGCACTTCGATGTTTGCGCGGGCGACTTTGTTCTCTTTATCTTCGTCGCCGTAATCCTTGACAATCGCTTCGGCAATCGTCCTGCTTTGGCGAATTGACGCCTGTATGCTTTCCAAACGTTTGCAATGACGGCCGACGGCGGAACGGCTGACGTCAACGTTTAATTCGTCCAGCTTTGCCATAATCTCGTCAATCGTTCGACCTTCCTGCCGCAGCGCGCCGATCTTGTCGCGAACGGTGGCGGGCAGACGGTCTATGCTTGAACGCCGTCCCATTTGATTACTCCGGTCTGGGGCGTTTAACGCCCGTTACGACGGCGCGTCCCGCCGCGACGTCCAGCCCGCGCCCCGTGATTTTGGCAACCTGTACCTTGCCGTCAAAATACGTTTCAACGTCAATCAATCCGATTTCCGCCAGAAAATCAAAATCCGCCCGTATCGCTTCGCGGCTGACCGAATGCCCCAGCTGTTCCAGAGCTTGTTGCATGACGGAATCGTTTATTTTGTAATCGTTGTCTTCAGCCAAAAAACGAAGCATGGCCAAGCGGCGGTCTTGCGCGACGATTTCTTTATATGACGTATTCATAAATTCCCCCGGTTCATCAAAAAATCTTCCTGTCGCCGCACGGTGTTTTCCATGCGTTCTGAGATTGCTTCAATCTTGTCTATTTTGCCCGTCAGACGTTCCAGCTTTAACGTCAGATCATGCATATCTTTTTGCGTCGCCAATCCTTTGACCGATTGTTCCACCGCCGAAACGCGGTGTTCCAGCTTTGAAACGTCCTCTTTTGAAGCATACGTCTTGGCCGCCGTGAATTTGACCCAGCCGAAGAAAAATCCGGCAACGCCGACGATCACTCCCCAGTAATCCTTGATAAATCCGATAAACGCCGCCATCAGCCGCACTCCCGCTCCGTCTGGCATTCAATGCACAGACGACACCCCGGAACGGCCAAACGGCGGGCTTCGGGAATCGGTTCTCCGCATTCGGCGCAAAATTCTGCTGAAACGGGCGTCGCTTTTTTGGACGACGTTCTTGAAACCTTGACGTTCATTCTTTCGATTTCGGCTTGCGCCTGATCTGCAATGTCCATGTCTTTTCCATAAAAAAAATCAATCCGTGTCAGGATTGATTTTAGGAAAACGACACCGACGATAATATTCTGAACAGTTCACTGCAAACGGCGGATTTGCTTTTGTTTTTGACAATAAGGCAGCGACGTAAAAAGCACAAGAGGGAAAATATCCCCGCAGATTGACGAGAGCTTATTTTTCGGATTAAAATGTTTAAACATACAATCTTAAGTATTTTTCACTTGTTGACGGGAGGAAAGAATGAAAAAGCTGTTTTATCTGTGTGTTTGTGCCGTTTTGTGCGGTTGCGGTTCCGCGCCAACTGTCGATATAAAATACGTGCCAAACGGAGAATATAACAATCCCGCCCATATTGAAAAGGTCGAAAAGGCTTTGAACGTTTTAAAGGAAAACTGTCCGGCGTTATTTAAAAGGGCGGCAAGCGACATCAAAGAAGCAACGGCTTCTTTTCAAACGGCGTATCCCTATCAAACGGATGACTATGGCTGGAAAAAACAGTTGGAAGTCAACGTTAAATTAAAAAACGATTTAAAGAACATTCCAAGCAATTATCGCGCATGGGGGCAAACATTGTCCTTTTATATGGGAAGCGGAAAACAATCCGGTATAATTACGAACAAAACGGTTACCCAAAAAATTTGCGGTTGGGAAGTTTCAAAAGACGGGGCAAATATGTTTTACCCGACGGAAGGGATTGATTTGTGAACGATGAAGGAAAAATCTCTTTTTGGATTTAACATTATGTAAACAAAGTGCTTTTAAGGAGAAAAAAATGCCGCAAACGCAGATGACGGAACAAAATTGGGAAGACTGGAAAAAAAATGATAAGTTAGAGCGAATTACAACTATCAAAGGTTTCGGCAATATTCTTTTGGCGGATCAAGAAAACGAAGTATTCAGCCTGACGGCACCGTTCGGTTTCGGAAAAACTTTTTTTTGTGAGGGTCTGAAAGCATATTTAAAAGCGCAGGGTGCAAAATGTATTTTATATAATGCTTGGAAAAGTGATTTTTTTGACAATCCGTTAATTCCGATTATTAGTGAAATCGGGGAAACTTTCAAAGAATCGCCAACACTTGTCGAAAATCTGAAAAACAGAGGAAAGATTCTTTTAAAGTCTTTTTCTCTTAATTTGTCCGTCATAGGAATTAACCCGTCGGCATCTTTGGAAAGTACGGATATTTTTAGCGAATATCAAACATATTTGTCTGCCATAAATGACGTAAAATCTGCGCTACATAGCATCGTTTGTGAAGAAACAAAGCCTTTAATCATCATTATTGACGAATTAGACAGATGCCGTCCCGATTATGCCGTCAAAACATTGGAAATGATAAAACATTTTTTTGATATCGATGGCGTAAAGTTCATTATTTCAACTGATGAGGAGCAAATCAAAAAATCGGTTAAACAGTTGTATGGAACGGACAATTTCGACGGCTATATCCGCAAGTTCGTCAATTATCGCTTCAGTTTGCCCGAAGCATCAAAAGAAGGTTATATAAATGCCGTCTTTAATATTCGTCGGGATCCGGGTACAGCTCCCGCAATAGATAGCGTGATCGCGTGGTCGTATTTTTTCGGATTTTCTTTTCGTGCCATCAATCACGTCATCGGGCGATTAAAACTGCGTGCGAAAAAAAATATCGTTTCTTTTGATTTAAGCGCGACGCTTGCGTGTTTTTATGAATTTAACAAAGATTTCTATGAAAGTATAAAAAGAGGAGAAGTCTATGACTTTGAAAATCTAAAAAATTTGGCGAAAACTTTAAAAGAAAAAGGATGGCTGACATCGGAATATTCCGAACGTTCAGAACTCATTTATAATAGCATAATCAGTTACTATGGGGAAAGAGGGAGCGTTATTAAACGATATTCGGAAAACTATAGCAATTTTGATTTATGGATTCGTCCGGAAGCAGAAGATATCGAAATGATTACAGTTTTTTAGAATATGATAATCGAAACCATTTTTCGTTAATATTCCGTCCGTACAATCTTAAAACAATTCGCCTTGTTTTTTGTCCTCTTTCAGTTCGGCTTTGACTTTCAGGACGTAACGTTCCGTTACGCCCAAAATGCGGCAAAGTTGACGGTTGGAGATATTGCCGTCGGCTTCGATTATCAGCGATTTCTTTAAACGCCGGTACGCCCCGCGGGGAATAAACAAACGCTGACCGCCGAAGTTTTTGCACAATTTTTTATAATTTTCAAAACCGATCAGCCGTGCTATTTTATGCTTTTCCAAAGCGACACGAGGAATGTAAAACGATCCGATTCCGCCGAAATTGTCCATGAGGACGACGGCGGAGTCAAAACCTATCGTTTCGGCGATTTCCAACATCGACATCGGCAACGTTATTCCGTTTTTTTTCATTATTAACCCCCGATACGTTTAATCCATTGCTTGAGAATTTCGATAATTTTTTGTTGTTGAGCAGGTTGCAGCCATTGAACGCTGTCGATGCCCGTGTACTTTTTCACGAACGCATCAAGTGCGGTTTTGTCGGTCGATTGAACCGCTCCCAAAGCCTGCAATTCACCCCATAAAGCATAGATTTTTTTAATGCCGTCGAACGGAGTGCGGCGAAACGCCTTTTTCTTCGGCGTTTTCCAGCCTAATGCTTTAAATTCGTTGATTAAATCGACCAGTTGGGAGTAACGGCACTGTGCCGCGCTGTTCTTTCCGGTTATGCGGCGGACAATGTCGCGGTACTGCTCATCGTCAAGGTTCAGCTGTGCTTTGGCGATGTGGATTTTGGCTAAAAGAGGGCGTTTATCCGCGGGCATTTCAGATTCCTTTCAGACACGGAAAACCCTGCCGCCATTGAAAGCGGCAGGGAGTGTCAAAGATAAGAAGCAGTTAAATTTTGCTATT
>JBJFAY010000062.1:0-5447 GCA_051888155.1 Alphaproteobacteria bacterium | reverse complement strand
TATTATTTTCCGCTATGCCAACGTTTACGGCCCCCGTCAGGATCCGCACGGCGAAGCGGGCGTCGTTTCAATTTTTATTGAAAAGATGATTAAAAATATGCCGCTGGAAATTCACGGGGACGGAGAACAAACACGCGATTTCGTCTATGTGGCAGACGTTGCCGAAATGAATTGCCGCGCTTTGACGTCAAAAGGAAAAAACGTAACGTTAAACGTATCGACAAATACGCAGACCAGTATCAACGATCTGTTTGCCCTGATCGGCAAAAACACAAATTATACGCTGTCCCCGCGCCGTGCGCCGGCCCGCGCGGGCGATATTAAACACAGCGTTTTAAATAACGCGCTGGCCGCCGACGTTCTGGAGTTTGCCCCCCGGACAAAATTGGAGACAGGACTGGAGGAAACTGTTCGTTTTTTTAAAGATCATTTCTAAATTCTTTAATAAGCTTTTTACATACTATTTTTTTATTGTGGTTTATCCGTCCTTCTTTAAAATGGTTAAAAGTTTTAAAAGAGAGAAACGCAATGAAAGTTCTTATTATCGGCGGCGGCGCCGGCGGAGCAAGTTGTGCCGCAAGGTTAAGACGGCTTGACAATTCGGCGGAAATTACCATTTTTGAAAAAACAAAAGAAACCTCTATTGCCAGCTGCGGGCTGCCTTATTATATCGGAAATGTGATTTCCGAACGCGGAAAAATGCAGGTCGCCGCGCCGGATCTGTTTAAAAACCTGTTTAATATCGACGTTAAAACCGAATGTGAAATAACGGCCGTTACCCCTGAAAAAAAGACCGTTACGACGGCGGACGGCAAAGAATATCCTTATGATAAACTGGTTATTTCCGGCGGCGCAAAACCGTTTGTCCCGCCCGTCGCCGGTTTGGAAAAGCTGCCCTGCTTTGTCGTCAAACATTTATCTGACGCCGACAAAATCAAAGATTTCATCAAACATAACGCCGTTAAGAACGCCGTCGTTGTCGGCGGCGGTTTTATCGGCGTCGAAGTCGCTGAAAATCTGAATCATCTGGGAATAAAAACGGCTTTGGTTGAACTGTCGGATCAAATCCTGCCGCCTTTGGATCATGATATGGTCCGTCCCGTACAGCAAAAAATGAAAGATCAGGGCATTGATTTGTATTTATCTGACGGGCTAAAAGAAATTACAGAAGCCGGATTGATTTTAAATTCCGGCAAAAATATCCCGACCGAGATGCTCATTTTGGCAATCGGAGTCCGCCCTGACACAGACTTTTTGAAACAAAGCGGAATCAAACTGACAGACCGCGGAGCCATCTTGACCAATGAATTCATGCGGACAAACATTCCTGACATTTATGCCTGCGGGGACAATGCGGCCGTTACGGATTTTGTTTCCGGCCAAAATGTTCTGATCGCTCTGGCCGGCCCGGCGAACCGACAGGGCCGCCTGATCGCCGATCATATTGCCGGCCGTCCTTATCCTTATAAAGCGACGCAAGGAACGGGTATTGTCAAAGTCTTTAACCTGACGGCCGCTTTTACGGGAAATAACGAAAAACAGCTGCAGCGTTTAAATACTCCTTATGAAAAAATGATTATTACTTCGGCTTCCCATGCCGGATACTATCCCGACGCTCAGGAACTGACTTTGAAAGTATTGTATGACAAAGACGGCAAAATTCTGGGCGCGCAGGCCGTCGGCACGCAAGGCGTCGATAAACGCATTGATGTAATTGCCACCGTAATGCGCCTGAACGGAACGGCGCAAGACCTGAGAGACGCCGAATTATGTTATGCGCCGCCTTATTCTTCGGCAAAAGACCCGGTCAATATTATGGGAATGGCAATCGAAAACGTCCGTGAAGGATTGGTTGCGCCTTATTTCGGAACAGATTTCGGGGACTTGTTTATTTTGGACGTCCGCCCCGCCGAAATGTATCAGGCCGGACACATTGCCGGCGCCGTCAACATTCCCGCCGCGCAAATCAGAAAACGCCTTGACGAACTGCCGCGCGATAAAACGATTATGGTTCATTGCGTCAAAGGTTATACCAGTTACGTTGTTGCGCGTATTCTGATGCAAAGCGGTTTTAAAAATGTCCTCAGCTATGCCGGCGGCTGGTCTTATTATCAAAAACAACGATAAAGGAACGATTTGATGACAGAAGAACTCTATAAAAATCAGGTCGATCTAGATGATCTTCCCGATAATGCCGTCATTGTTGACGTCAGAAACGGCAATGAACATTCGGATATGGCGTTAAAGCGTAAACATTATTTTGTCGAACTGCCCCGTTTTAACGCGGAAGAATTTATCAAAACCCACGGTTTAACCGGCGAAACCGTTTATGTTTTATGTCAAAGCGGAAAAAGAGCTTCCGTCGCAGCCCGGAAACTGGAAGAGGCCGGATATAAAAATGTCGCGATTATCAAAGGCGGCATGAACGCCTTAAACAAAAAAACAGACGCCGTTGCAAAACGTTCCGTCATTTCGATTGAACGCCAGGTCCGAATAATCGCAGGATCGCTTGTTTTAGCCGGCAGCGTTTTGTCTTTGACGCTGACGCCGCTGGGATCCGTCCTTTCAGGGCTGGCCGGCTGCGGTCTGCTGTTTGCGGGAATAACCAATTCATGCGGTATGGCCGCCGTATTATCAAAACTGCCGTGGAACAAATAAAGCTGTTAATTTTAAAAGAAGTTCATCAATAAAATATTTTTTGCTTGCACGCGGAGAATAATTCTTATATCTTTCCGCTTGCGCCGCCGCTGTAGCTCAGTGGTAGAGCACTTCCTTGGTAAGGAAGGGGTCGCGTGTCCGATTCACGCCAGCGGCACCATTTGAAAAGCCTTGTGTCTTGCCGGATACAAGGATTTTTTTATTATTAAAAATCGGCTGTTATCTTTCAATACCGTATCAGGGAGCAATGAAAATGTCTGATTCCGAATCCCGGCAGAATAAACTGGAAAAACAGGCTGAAATGCTGCGTCACAACTTGATCCTGCGTAAAAAGCAAATCGAAGAACGCGAACGGCTGAAAGAAAAAAAATCCGCAGAAAAACATCAAAATCCGATCAAAGAAGGGAAATGACTTGCTCTGCCGGCCCGAGTAGATTAAAAAGATCTGTATTTTAGCTGTACTTTAAAGGTAACCGAATGGATCGTATTCGTATTGTCGGCGGCGCCGCATTAAACGGCAGAATCAAAATCAGCGGCGCAAAAAACGCGGCTCTGCCATTAATGGCGGCCAGCCTGTTGTCCGAAGAAACGCTGACGTTGACAAATCTGCCTCATCTGGCAGACATCATGACGATGACAAATCTGCTGGCTCAGCACGGGGTAAAGCTGACATTAACGGATTTAGACGGCGGCGCGTTGTGTTTCGATGCGTCCAATATCTTTAATCTGAAAGCGCCGTATGAAATCGTGCGTAAAATGCGGGCGTCTATTTTAGTTCTGGGGCCGCTGCTGGCGCGGTTCGGCAAAGCGAAGGTTTCTTTGCCCGGCGGCTGCGCCATCGGAACGCGCCCGGTTGATCTGCATCTGTCGGCTTTGGAAAAAATGGGTGCGGAAATTAAAATCAAAGAAGGCTATATTATCGCTTTCACAAACAAAAAGCGGTTAAAAGGAACGGAAATTCTGTTTCCGAAAGTCACCGTCGGCGGCACGGAAAATATTTTAATGGCGGCGACTTTGGCCGAAGGACGCACCGTGATTAAAAACGCCGCCCGCGAACCCGAAATTACCGACCTGGCCGAATGTCTGATCAAAATGGGGGCAAAAATACAGGGAGCCGGCACGGATACGCTGACCGTCGACGGCGTTGACAAGCTGCATGCCGCCGTTCACAAAGTCATTGCCGACAGAATCGAAGCGGCGTCTTACGCCATTGCGGCGGCGATTACGCGCGGAAAAATCGAAATCGTTGACGCACCGCTGAACATTATGGCCGCCGTCGCTCATGTTTTAACCGATATCGGCGTAACGATTACGGAAACGGAAAACGGCTTTATTTCCGATGCGTCCGACGCTTATTTGATCGGCACGGACGTTATGACGGAACCTTATCCCGGTTTTCCGACCGACGTACAGGCGCAGCTGACGGCTTTGCTGACAACGGTCAGCGGCGCTTCGCTGATTACGGAATCCATTTTTGAAAACCGTTTCATGCATGTTCCCGAACTGGCCCGCATGGGGGCGAACATCAACGTGCACGGCGTATCGTCGGCAATCGTCCGCGGCGTGCCGCATCTGTCCGGCGCCGAAGTCATGGCGACGGATCTGCGCGCGTCCATGGGACTGATTTTGGCCGGACTGGCCGCTGACGGGGAAACGATCGTCAACCGCGTTTATCATCTGGACAGGGGATATGAACATCTGGAAGAAAAGCTGTCTTCCTGCGGGGCGCGCATTGAACGTTTGCACGGGGAATAAAACTGATGCCGAAATTAATTATTGCTTTGCCCAAAGGGCGGATTTTAGAAGAAACCATTCCTTTTTTTAACGCCGTCGGCATAAAGCCCGAAGATGCTTTTTTTGACAAGGATTCCCGTCTGCTGCGCTTTAAAACGAATCTGGACGATGTAGAACTGATTCGCGTGCGCAGCTTTGACGTAGCGACGTTTGTCGCTTTCGGAGCCGCCCAAATCGGCGTTTGCGGCAACGATGTTTTGGCTGAATTTGACTATCCCGAAATTTACGCGCCGATAGATCTGGGAATCGGGAAATGCCGTATGTCCGCGGCCGCTCCGGCCGGATACACGGAAGACAATCTGGCGCGCGCCGGACATGTCCGCGTTGCGACGAAATATCCGAACATCACCAAAAAATATTACCAGTCCAAAGGCATTCAGGCGGAATGCGTCAAGTTATCCGGCGCGATGGAACTGGCGCCGACAATCGGTTTATGCCACAGAATCGTCGACGTTGTTTCTTCGGGCGCAACGTTAAAAGCCAACGGGCTGGTTGAAATAGATCATATTCTGGACGTTTCCGCGCGGCTGATTGTCAACCGGACGGCATTTAAGACCAGAACAGCCGAACTGACCGGCTGGCTGGATAAATTTAAAGGAGCTCTTGATGACTTTAACGCTTGATATACGTGATTCGGACTTTGAACAGAATTTTACGGCCTTTTTGGCTTCGAAACGTGAAAATGCCGCCGACGTTAACGCCGTTGTCGCGGAAATTTTGGAAAACGTCCGCCTGCACGGCGACAAAGCCGTTTTGGATTATACAAACAAGTTCGACCGGTTGGATTTAACGGAACAGACGATGCGGATCAGCGCCGCAGAAATCGAACGGGCGGTCGGCGCGTGTAACAAAGAAACGCTGGACGCTTTGTATCTGGCCGCGGAAAGAATTGAAGCTTTTCATGAAAAGCAGCTGCCCGAAAATCATTTTTTCAACGATGAAACCGGCGCTTTGCTGGGGTGGCGCTGGACGCCGGTTATGGCGGCGGGACTGTA
>JBJFAY010000061.1:0-23323 GCA_051888155.1 Alphaproteobacteria bacterium | reverse complement strand
AACTGATCTGGGAATTTCCGGAAACGGCTTTTTTGTCACAACGCAAACGGCAAATCCTTCCAAAGACGACTTATGGAGCTATACGCGCGTCGGAACATTTACCGTTGATCAAAACGGCTATTTGAAAAACGATAACGGCTATTATCTGCAAGCCTGGCCTTTAATGGCGTTTGACGGCGAAGAAAACGCTTCGCTGGTTCAAATCGGCGACAATATGTTTATGAAAGCCTATACCGACGCATCGGGCAGCACGGTTTATATCAATGACAATATCATTGATTCCGACAATATGCAGCCGATTAATCTGAACACAATCGGCGGAACGGCTCAGGAAACGCAAAACATTTCTTTCGGCGCCAACCTGCCTGCCGACGATCCCGTTTTTGATCCGGCCAATCCCGAAGCCGGCGGGCGTCACAGTTCTTCTGTTTTGGTCTACGATTCTTTGGGGAACTCGCATAATGCCAAATTAACGTTTACGAAAACTGAAAACGGCACCTGGTCTTTGGACATCGGTATGCCGTCCGGTTCCGCAACGCTGATTACATACAGTTCCAGCGAAGTAACGAACGACGCGACCCAAGACGTTTATTCCGCCCGCGCCCAAATGGAATTTACGTCGATTCCGAAAAACCATTCCACAATTTCAATGGAAACCAACGGTAAAAACTACGTGTTTGAATTTACAACCGACGGAACGACCACTTATTCGCCGAAAGCCAACGAAGTCGTCGTTCCCGTTGATTTGACTTCCGGCATCGTTACCGTAGGCGACGCCGTTGACAAATTCAACGAAGTCATTCAGGCGACGCTGCCCAGCGCAGGCCGTTTTTCGGTCGGCGCAGACGGCACTACGCTTGAAGTCCAGCAGTCAAACAGTGGTTCCGCCATTAAATTCAAAGTCAGCACGACCGCCTGCCTGCAGTCCGCGACCAATCCGGATCCCGTCACCGGCATTTCCACCGGCGAATTTGAACTGCCGGAAATCGACTGGGACGTTAAAAACACGGCCCGTATTGATTTTGCCAGCGACAATCTGGACGATTATCTGGGTAAATCTATTACCATCGGAACAAACACATACGTGTTCAGCGATACGGACGCCGCGACCTCAAACGGCGTCGTAACGGTTAATATCAGCGATCTGATCAACCGCGCTACCGGCAAAATTGATACCGTAAAACTGGTTTCCCTGTTAAAGCAGACCATTAACGACAACGAACCCGATTATGACCGTTATGTGGCTTCGGGTTCGACACTGGAAATCAATCCGTCGTCAACGGGAGCCAATATTCTGGTTTCTTCGGGCAATGCGGCTTCGGTCACGTTCCAAAGCACAAACATCGCCGCTTACGTCGGCCAGACGGTCACCATCGGCGACATAGCCGGCGGAACGTCCAAAACATACAAGTTCACCGACAATACCGGCATTACTTCCGGCACAATTCTGGACGACGGATCCATTGCGGTCAACATCAGCGATCTGTATGAAAAAGACCGTACTTCCGCCGCGCCGATCGGCGTAATGAACGCACTGTACAATACCATGCAGTCGTATTATAAAAACGCGGTCGGGATTGAAGACCTCAGCAACTACATTCAGGTCAGCGGGGCAACAATGGTTTCGACCAGCGGTTATCTGCAGGCGACCAGCTCGCAGGCCGAATTAAACAAAAATACGCTGACATTTACCAGCACCGATATTAACGATTACAATGGCAAAACCGTAACAATCGACGGGACGACGTATAAGTTTTCCAGAGGTGTATCCAACTCAACGACCATTGATTTGGATACATTGATCAACACGCAAAAGCTGGAATTTACAAACGTTCCCGCCAACGGCGATACCGTAACAATTAACGGCACGACGTATACTTTTGTCACCGGGACGGCCGGAACGAACGAAATCAGCATTGATACGCCCGCTTTGGGAAGCGCGGAAAATGCGATGCGAGCCCTGGCGACTTTGGCTGGCGTTGAAGGCAGCAGAGCAGGCGCCACATTGACGTTAAGCGGCAATGTCATTTCCGAAAACAGCGCCAATGCGACTATTTCGGAAACCGTCGATCCGACGACATTGATGACGGCTTTAGCCAAACTGGCCGGCGTTGAACAATATCAGACGGGATCCAGCCTTGTTCTGACGGCTTACGGAACAAACGCAATTACCAACAATACCGTTGGCAACGCCAATCTGACAACGGACACGACGCAGGAAGACCGTATGACTTTCGGCACGACGGAAGGAATAGGCAACGCTTTGGACATTGTCGGCAAAGACAACGGAAAACAGTTCAATCAGCCGGATACGGACGGATTGCTGGTATTGACGAATACGTTTTCGTTCAACAACGTTGAAAAAGCCCAAAGCGGTTCGATTATTCCGGCCGTCAGCTTTAATGCCGACGGAACGCCGAAAGAAATCAACACCAGTAAAATAGCAATCGAATGGGGCAACGGCGCCAGCGATATGACCGGAAACTACTATGAAAGTTCGCAGATCAATCTGTACATCGGCGACGCCAACACGGCGAACGGTTTAACGCAGCTGGCAGGAAAGTTCACAACGAACTACGTAACGCAGGACGGTGCGAAATACGGGAATTATACCGGCGTTTCCATTTCCGAAGACGGTATTGTCACCGCGATTTTCGACAACGGCGAAACCCGTGCGATCGCACAAATTCCCATTGCGACATTCGTTGATGCGAACGCTTTGGAAGCATTGACCGGCAATGCTTATATCGAAACGACATCGTCGGGCAACGCAACGCTGCGCACGGCCGGAGAAGGCGGCGCCGGGGTGATTTCCAGTAACTCGCTGGAAGAATCCACCGTCGACATCGCCGAAGAATTTACGGATATGATTACGACACAGCGCGCTTATTCCGCCGCGTCGAAAATCATTACAACCGCAGATTCCATGTTGGAAGAACTGCTGAGCATTAAGCGGTAGTTCTTTATAAAACTCATTCTTCTTTTCCCCTGTCGGCTTGTCCGGCAGGGGCTTTTTTGTACTGCCCGTACGGGGAAAACGCCCTCCCGCAGCCGGCGGCCGAAGCAAGTTTTAAGAATACAAGCAAATGGCAGGCGACGAAAGGCGCAGGCGCGCAAACGTACAAAAAGTACGTGAGCATTTCACAGCAAGCCCTGACGAACCGGCAATCCGATACAGCAGAAGAAATCAATTTTAACGAGATTGATGGCAGGAAGGGTACAGCGAGAAAGCGGAACGTACAAAAAGTACGTGAGCATTTCGCAGCAAGCCCTGACGAACCGGCAATCCGATAAAATTGATTTATTAAGTGTTTTTTTAGGTTCTTTTGTTATACATATTTGATATGATTTGCCTATTTTATAACTGAGGCTGTAGGAACGACGGTGCTTTCATTCATTCAGACACTTAAAAATTTAGGAACGACGCGGCTGGCGGCGATGGGCGGCGTTTTGATATTCCTGATGGGCTTTTTGATCTATCTGGCAACTCAGCTGGGGTCGACGGAAATGGCGGTTTTGTTTAATGAACTGGATCCGGCGGATACAAAAAAAATCATAGCCCAGTTAGATGAACAGAACGTGCCTTACCGGCTATATAAAAACGGGACGGAAATTCAGGTTCCCGTTGCCGATACGTTGAAACTGCGCGTACAGCTGGCGGAAACGGTCAACGCCGGCAGCGTCGTCGGCTATGAAATTTTCGATAAAGCGCAGTCGCCGGGCGTCGGCCATGATATTATTAACTTGCAGATGCTGCGCGCTCTGGAAGGCGAACTGGCCAGAACGATCAAAGCGATTGATAATGTCAAAGCGGCGCGCGTACATCTGGTTTTGCCGCGCCGTGAAATGTTTTCGCGCGAAGAACAGCCGCCGTCGGCTTCCGTTATTATCAGAATGGAAGAAAAAACCAAACTGACCCCGAAACAAGTTGAAGCCGTTCAGCGTCTGGTTGCCGCCGCCGTTCCGAAAATGCAGACAAAAGACGTTTCCATCATGGACGCGCGGGGCACGCTTTTGACCAAGAACTTCGATGACGACGAACAAATGCAGATGTCGACGAACGAAGAGATGCGCCGCGATTACGAAAAACGTCTGATCAGTGCCGTCCAAAGCCTGATCGAACAATCGGTCGGACAGGAAAAGGTACGTGTTCAGGCGTCTTTGGAAATGGATTTCGACCAGGTTGTCGTCAACCGGGAAATTTACGATCCCGAAGCGCAGGTTTTGCGTTCGTCCACAACGATTGAAGAAAATTCCCAAACCGACGAACGCGAACCGATCGTCAGCGTTGAACAGAACCTGCCCGACGCGGAAACGCAAAACGCCAATCAGGTAAAACAGCAGGCCAACAGAACGGAAGAAACCGTCAACTATGAAATTTCCAAAGAAGTCATCAGCCAGGTTCGGAAAAACGGCGTGATTAAACGTTTGTCCGTTGCGGTAATCGTCGACGGTACCTATACTTTAAATCCGAACGGGACGAAAACATACGTTCCCCGCACGGAAAAAGAAATGGAATTGTTAACGACTCTGGTGCGTTCAGCCGTCGGATACGACGCCAACCGGGGCGATACGGTTGAAGTCATTAACCTGCCGTTCTTTAACCCCGATGATCTGTTGCGGATGGAAGACCCGATTTTGTTCATGGGCTTTACCAAACAGGAAGTTCTGAAAATGGTTGAAGGGCTCGGGGTTGCTTTGGTGGCCGTTTTAGTTATTCTGCTGGTTGTTCGCCCGTTGATCGTCAAGGCTTTTGAACAACCGGAAAATGAAGAAGAGGAGAATCTGCTTATGGGGCCGAGCGATGATTTACAACAGCTGCCCAGTCCGTCTTCGGGCGGCGCTTTGACGGAAACCGACCAATTGGAAGAATTAATTGATATTGCAAAAGTTGAAGGGCGCGTTAAGGCCTCTTCCGTTCGCAAGATCGGCGAAATCATTGAACAGCACCCGGAAGAAGCCGTCAGCATTATCCGTTCCTGGCTGTATTCGAACGAATAAGGAATAAAGTTTATGGGAAAAGCGGTTGAAAATTATTATAACCTGACCGGCCCGCAAAAAGCGGCTATCCTGATGATGTCTTTGCAGGAAGAACACGTTTCAAAAATCCTGTCTTTGATGGAAGACGAAGAAATCAGAGAATTGTCTATTGTTATGACGTCTTTGGGAACAGTTCCTTCCGCAACGGTGGAAAAGCTGTTTTTGGAATTTGCCAGCGCCATTTCCGGCCCCAGCACAATGATCGGGAATTTTGAAAACACCGAACGTCTGCTGTTAAAAACACTGCCCAAAGACCGTGTCGCCAGCATTATGGAAGAAATCCGCGGCCCCGCCGGCAAAACCATGTGGGACAAGCTGGGCAACATCAACGAACAAGTGCTTGCCAACTATTTAAAAAACGAATATCCGCAGACGGTCGCGGTCATTTTATCCAAAGTTAAGCCCGATCATTCGGCGCGCGTTTTGGCTTTGCTGCCGGAATCTTTCGCTATGGACGTTATCATGCGTCTTTTGCGTATGGAAGCGATTCAAAAAGACGTGCTGGACGGATTGGAACAAACGCTGCGCACCGAATTCATGAACAATCTGGCCCGCACGACACGTCAGGATTCGCACGAACTGATCGCGGAAATGTTCAACAACATGGACCGCAATGCCGAAGGCCGGTTTATGGCCGCGTTGGAAGAACGCAACCGCGAATCCGCCGAACGGATCAAATCCCTTATGTTTACGTTCGAAGATCTTACACGTTTGGATTCTTTGGGCATTCAGGTCTTGCTGCGTAATGTGGACAAGGAAAAGCTCAGTATTGCGCTGAAAGGCGCTTCCGACGTCATCAAGGATCTGTTCTTTAAGAATATGTCCGAACGCGCGGGCAAGATGATGCGCGAAGATATGGAAGCATTGGGGCCCGTCCGGCTGCGTGACGTTGACGACGCTCAGGCCGTTATTGTCCAGACGGCAAAAGATCTGGCAAACAACGGTGAAATTACAATTTCCGAAGGCGGTTCTCAGGACGAACTGATCTACTAAAGTTCCTGAAAGCAGGGGGTAATGGCGAAAGAATACAAATTTATGTTCGACAGACGCTTCGACGAACCGGAGGAAGAAATTCCCGCGGTTAAAGAGAATTTGTCGTCTAAATCCGTCGACGGTATTCCTTCGATTTCAGAGCTTCTGGATACTTTAAACGAACGAAATCAAAGTAATTCCGGACAAGATCAACCAGAAAAAATGCCGCCCGAACCGGCACAGGAAGAATCCGCCGAGTCCGCGGATCAGACCGAACCGCCGGCACAGGAAGAAGAAACGGATACGGCAGCCTCTGCCGCTCAGCCTTCGCCGGTCGAAGAACTGCAGGCAACCGTTCAGTCGGTTCAAACAACTCTGGAACAAAACGTTGAGCCCGTCTTTACACAAAATGAAATGGACGCGGCTAAAAATCAGGCGCGTGAAGAAGGACGACTGCAGGGTATAGAAGAAGGACGCGAAGCCGCCTGGCAGGAAGCGATGGTTTCCATTGAAAAACAAAATTCCGATACGCTGAACGCCATTGACGCTTCGTTAAAAGAACTGCTGGCGCGTTCACAAAACGATTCTCAAACCGCTTTTACAACTGCTGTCGGCTTCGCTATGGCCGTCTGCCGCAAAGCCGTTCCCGCTTTGTCCGAAAAAAACGCCGTCGGCGAAATTCGGGGATTGTTGGAAAAAAACTTTCACTTTTTAAAAGACGAACCCAAAATATCTTTACGTCTGAATCCGTTTCTGGCAGACAAAATAAAACCTGTTCTGGCAGATTTGGTTAAAAAAGAATCTTATGCCGGGAAAATCGCCGTTATCAGGGACGACTCTCTGCCCGCCGGCGACTGTCATGTCGAATGGAAAAACGGCGGATTGCAAAGAAACGCACAAGATGTTTTAAATCAGACTGAAGAACTGGTAAAATTATACGCGCAGGCCGCACCGCAGACAAAACCGGCCGAAGAAAAGACTGGAGAAAAATAATATGGCTGACACACCCGATAATACTTTTGAAGCCGGAAACGAAGAAGAACTGAATTTAAACGAATTAAAAGAAAATGAGGTTCCGCAGCACGGCCAGCCGGAAAATACCAGCCGGTTTAACGAAGAAATTCCCGAAAAACCGAAATCTTCCGCGGAGTTGGAAGCCGTTTACGATGTTCCCGTACAGGTTTCCGCCGTTTTGGGGAAATCCAGCATGCAGGTGCACCAGCTGTTGAAACTGGGCCGCGGCGCGGTTGTCGAGCTGGATCGCAAAATCGGCGAAGCCATTGATATTTATGTCAACAACCGTCTGGTCGCCCGCGGCGAAGTCGTCGTGATCGAAGACCGGCTGGGCATTACCATGACGGAAATCATCAAAGCGGAAAGAAACTGATCATTCATTCAAGACTTTAAGGAAAAAAAATGCGTCTGTTGTTAATCGGATCTATGGACGGGCAAATCGGAGCCGCCAGCCAAATCGCCATTAAAAAGGGCGGTTCCGTCGCGCATGCCGAAAGCATCGAACAGGCTTTGGAACTGCTGCGCGGCGGCCAAAGCGCCGATCTGATTATGGCCGACGTCAAACTGGATATTTATTCTCTGGTTGAAAAACTGGACAGCGAACGGATCTGCGTGCCCGTCGTCGCCTGCGGCATTGCCGAAGACGCGCGCGCCGCCGTCAAAGCGATCAAAGCCGGCGCGAAAGAATATATTCCTCTGCCGCCCGACGCCGAACTGATCGGCGCGGTGTTGTCGGCCTTTTCCATGCAGACGACCCCCGTCGTTTATAAAGACAAAACGATGGAAAACGTTTTACAGCTGGCCAAACAGATCGCTCCGTCCACCGCCAGCGTTTTGATTACCGGCGAATCGGGAACGGGGAAAGAAGTCATTGCCAAATATAT
Organism: Alphaproteobacteria bacterium; assembly: GCA_051888155.1. GTDB lineage: Bacteria > Pseudomonadota > Alphaproteobacteria > CAAGCB01 > CAG-977 > UBA11549. The sequence goes on along the minus strand of JBJFAY010000061.1, from coordinate 15,413 downwards.
TCACGCCAATTCAAAGCGTTCTTCGGCGCCTTTTGTCGCAGTCAACTGCGCGGCGATTCCGGAAAATCTGCTGGAATCCGAACTGTTCGGGTATGAAAAAGGCGCTTTCACGGGAGCCGTGGCGCGGCGGATCGGCAAATTTGAAGAAGCCGACGGCGGCACATTGCTGTTAGACGAAATCAGCGAAATGGATATCCGTTTACAGGCAAAACTGCTGCGTGTTCTGCAAGAACGTCAGATCGACCGGATCGGCGGGAGAAAACCGATTGACGTCGACGTGCGCATTTTAGCGACTTCAAACCGCAATATGCAGCAGGAAGTATTAAACAAAACATTTCGCGAGGACCTTTATTTCCGCCTGAATGTCGTCAATATAGCCATACCGCCTCTGCGCCGGCGCAAGGACGACATCATTCCTTTGGCGGAATATTTTATCAAAAAATATTCGGAAATGAACGACATTCCCGTCAAACCTCTGTCGGTCAAAGCGTCTGCCATGCTGCAAGCCTGTAACTGGCAGGGCAATGTGCGCGAACTGGAAAACACGATTCACCGCGCCGTTTTATTATCAACGGGGCCGGAAATTGCCGAAGACGCCGTCATGCTGATGAATACGGCGGAACAAACCGGCGATGAAACGGCAGGGCAAACGGGAGAAAGCATGGTCGGACGAACGGTCGCCGACGTGGAAAAAGACTTGATCATCAGCACGCTGAAACACACGCTGGGCAACAGAACGCATGCGGCGAACATTCTGGGGATTTCGATCAGAACCCTGCGCAACAAATTAAAACAGTATATGGAAGAAGGAACCGAAGTTCCTGCCGCGCCGAATGATTTCGGGTAAGGTGTCATAAATGGCAAACGAACCGGTCAAAGCAGGCTCCATTCCCACCTCAGCCGATATCAAACAAGGCCTTTTTTCCATCGGAAAACGGTCGGATATCGCTTTGGCGCTGGGCATTGTTTTGATGCTGGTTATCTTGATTCTGCCTCTGGCGCCGTGGCTTTTAGATATTGCTTTGGCGCTGTCGCTGACGTTTTCGGTATTGGTCCTGATGACGTCGATTTTTATCGAAAAGCCTATCCAGTTTACGTCTTTTCCTTTGGTTTTGCTGATAACGACTTTGTTTCGTCTGGCGTTGAATCTGTCTTCGACACGTTTGATTTTAGCCAACGGTTACCGCGGTCCCGAAGCCGCCGGCCACGTGATCGCCGCGTTCGGCGGTTTTATCATGAGCGGCAATTTCATCATCGGGGTTATCGTGTTCGCCATTCTGGTTTTAGTCAACTTTATGGTAATTACCAAAGGTTCCGGCCGTATCGCCGAAGTCGCCGCCCGCTTTGCTTTGGACGCGATGCCGGGGAAACAGATGGCGATCGACGCGGATCTGTCTTCGGGATTAATTGACGAACCGGAAGCCCGCAAACGCCGCGATGAGTTATCTCAGGAATCCAGCTTTTACGGAGCTATGGACGGCGCTTCGAAATTCGTGCGCGGGGACGCGATTGCCGGATTGGTCATTACGGCGATCAACATTATCGCGGGTATTTTAATCGGCGTTTTACAGCAGGATATGCCGTTTATGAAAGCGGCGAATACTTATATGCGCCTGACGGTCGGCGACGGGCTGGTTTCCCAGATTCCCGCGTTAATCGTTTCCGTCGCGGCCGGTATCATGGTTTCCAAAGCCGGTATTTCCGGCGGCACGGAAAAAGTGCTGTTCGGCCAGCTGTCGCATTATCCCAAAGCTTTGGGCATGACGTCGTTTTTGTCATTCATGCTGGCGACGCTGCCCGGCACGCCGGCCGCGCCGTTTTTCTTTTTAAGCGTTATTTCCGGCGGGACGGCTTATTTCCTGATCCGTCAGCAGCAGCAGATCAAACTGGAAGCCGAACGCCAGAAAATCGAACAGCCCGAAACGCCGCCGCCGATCGTCGAAGAACCGATTTCCAGCGTGTTAAAAATGGATCTGGTGCGTCTGGAGCTGGGCTACAGCCTTTTATCCTTAATCAACGACACTTCAAACCGGCGCCTGACCGATCAGATCAAGGCGCTGCGGCGCGCTTTGGCGTTGGAAATGGGATTTGTCATGCCGTCGGTGCGTATTCAGGATAATATGCGTCTGGCGCCGAACACTTACGTGATTTACATCAAGGAAACGGAGGCCGGCCGAGGCGAGCTGCGCCCGAACAAGCTGCTGGTCATGGATCCGCGCGGCGAAGAAATTACATTGCAGGGAGAAAAAACAAAAGAACCGACTTTCGGTCTGGCGGCGATGTGGATTGACATGACGGCGCGCGAAGACGCGATGTTCCGCGGCTATACGGTGGTTGACTGCCCGACGATTATTACAACGCACATTACGGAACTGGTCAAAGCCAACATGTCCGAACTGCTCAGCTATACGGAAACGCAGAAACTGCTGCACGAACTGGACAAAGATCAGCAGAAACTGGTTGAAGAGCTGATTCCCAAACGCATCACGATCGGCGGCGTGCAGCGCGTTTTGCAAAATCTGCTGACGGAACGGATATCAATCCGCGATCTGCCGACAATACTGGAAGGCATTTCCGAAGCCTGCTCCGTCACTCAAAGCCTGATGTTAATCACGGAACACGTCCGTTCGCGCCTGTCGCGTCAGATTTCAAATGCGGTCGCCGGCCCGGACGGCATTATTCCGCTGGTCACTTTATCGGGCGAATGGGAACAGCATTTTGCCGAGTCTTTGTCCGGACAGGGCGAAGAAAAGCAGTTATCCATGCCGCCCAGCCAGATACAAAAATTTATTTTACGTGTCCGGCAAGTGTTCGAAGAGCAGGCTTCCCGCGGAGAATCGCCGGTTTTGCTGACCAGCCCCGGCATTCGCCCGTACGTTCGTTCAATTATTGAGCGCTTTCGGCCGACAACTGTGGTAATATCTCAAAATGAGATTCACCCCCGCGCGAAAATCAGAACCGTAGGACAAGTTTAGAGACCGTAAATGAAAATAAAAACCTACACAGCCCCGACGATGTCCGAAGCCATGGATTTATTGCGCCATGAGCTGGGAGAAAACGCGATTATCGTGTCCACCCAGCGTCTGGGAACCGGCGCGGGCGTTCGTCTGACCGCCGCGATCGAAGAAAGCGCGCGCGACGATGAAATCGAACGGCTGTACGGGGAAGAACCGCAGGAATCCGAATTTCAGCAATCCGTGCGCGAAACATTGTCCTATCACGCGCTGCCGGCGGCTTTGATTGAAAAAATCATTCTGCACGTTAAAGAATCCAAAAAGAAAAACGAACTGGTCGCTTTCGCGTCCGCGCTGGATACGGTTTTCACGTTTCACCCCCTGCCCGAACAAATCAAAGGGCAGGCTTTTATGCTAACGGGCGCCGCCGGGGTCGGCAAAACCGTTATTACCGGCAAACTGGCAACGCGCGCTTGTTTATCGGGACGCAAAGTCGGACTGATTTCCGCAGACACGGTCCGAGCCGGTGCGACCGAACAGCTGGTAGCTTTCACAAACATACTTGATATTACTTTGTTAAAAGCCAGATCGCCTGAAAATCTCCAGTCGCATATCCGCGCTTTGCGCAAAACATGCGACCTGATTTTTATCGACATGCCCGCCTTTAACCCGTTTCAGCCCAGCGACATGGAATATCTGACCGCTTATGTCGAAGCCGCGGACGCCCTGCCCGTTTTGGTTATGCCGGCCGGCGTTGATCCGGTGGAATCCATGGAAACGGCCGAAGCCTTTGCCGACGCCGGCGCGATTTACCTGCTGGCGACCCGTCTGGACGCCGCGCGGCGGTTCGGCGGCGTGCTGGCCGCGGCGGACGCGGGCCGGTTAACGCTGTGCGAGGCCAGCATGAGCCCAAACGTCGCGCGCGGATTATCTCCGATCAACGCGGTGTCTCTGGCCCGTCTGCTTTTGATGTCATCGGAAGAATCCGATTCTGCTGAGAGGAAAAAATCATGAATACGTCAACAACGCAAAACAACTCTGAACAGATATTGGCTCTGGCGCCCAGAAAGGTGCTCCGCCCGCAGGTACGCAACATGATCGCCGTTGCGTCCGGCAAAGGCGGCGTCGGGAAAACCTGGTTTTCAATTACTCTGGCGCATGCTCTGGCGCAAAGCGGGCAAAAAACGCTGTTGTTCGACGGCGATCTGGGACTGGCTAATATTGATATCCAGCTGGGATTAATGCCGACGCACGATCTGGGCAGCGTTATTGCGGGAAAAATCACGTTAAATCAAGCGATATGCCATTACGACGACGGCAACTTTGACATCATTGCCGGCCGTTCGGGATCGGGCAGTCTGGCGAGCGTGCCGATCAGCCGGTTGCAGCTGATCAACGATGATCTGCGTCTGCTGGCCGGCGGATATGACCGTGTGATCGTCGATCTGGGCGCCGGCGTGGAAAAACCCGTCCGCCTGTTCGCTTCGGGCGCGGCCAGCCTGATGATCGTATGCACGGACGAACCGACGTCGCTGACGGACGCTTACGCTTTTATTAAAATGATCTGTATGGAACAGCAGCAGCCGAATATCAGCATTATCGTCAATTCGGCCAATTCTTACCGCGAAGGGGAAAGAACTTATACGACTTTGTTAAAAGCCTGTCAGGGATTTTTGCGTATTTCTCCGCCTTTGGCCGGCGTGATCCGCCGCGATACGCGCGTGCGCGACGCAATCCGCAACCAGACGTCAATTTTGCGCCGTCACCCGAATACCGAAGCCGCCGAAGACGTTTTGGCCATTGCCGCCCGGTTAAGCAAAGAATAAAGGTGCGTGATGAGCAGTCCCGTCACAACGTTTCAGACTCTGGGAATAACTGCTCAACCTGCCGTATCGGCGGCCGTTTCGACAGCCGATGCGCCCGAACGGCTGCAATCGCTGCCGGCGGGAACGGTTTTGCCGGCCGTCGTCACGCCGTCGCGTTTACCGGCGGAACCGCCTGTTATTACGGTTACTCTGCCCGACGGCGAAGAAATTTCCTTTTCGGCGAAGCTGTCCCATGTTCCGAATATCGAAACGCCCGTCAGCCTGAAAATTCTGCCGCCGGAAACAAAAGACCTCCTGACTTTTAAAATTCATTTTTCCGCTCCTTTGCCAAATATCAAAGAAGCGGCGCAGGCTTTGAAATCGGTTTCGGAAACGTATTCCGCCGTAATAGAATCACCTGCAAAGCCGATAACCGTTCAGGCTTTTGTCCTGAAATCCGTGCCAGAACAAATCACGGCTCTGATGCCTGAATTGGACGACGGCATACCTTTGCCGGCATTGGCGGCGGACAGTAAAGTCAATATTGAACTAAGACCTGATCAAAACGCGACGACGGCTTTGGGACGACCGGAAACGCCGGTTGTGCCGTCCGATCCTCAGAATATACCGACGCCGCGGACGCTGGCGGACGAAGTCGTCAAAGTCATTGAATTACCGAAAGATATTCCCGCAGATAGCCGTACGGTTTCCGGAGAAACTCCGACAGCGGTTTTTGCGGCTGCGGCCGGAACGGAGAAAACTTTTTCTCCCGCAGCGCAGAGGCAGCCGCTACCGCCGGATTTACAGCCTCAGTCCTCTTTTGTCTCAGGAAAAGAACAAGTTGTTTCCGCCGCCGTCTTGCCGACACAGGAAACAGCCGTTTCTCCCGCGACCGATTTTTCCGCCGCCGTAACGGAACAACAGCCGGCAGCCGCAGCCGCCGAGGTTAAAAATATTCCCGTTTTTCCTCTTAAAATGCAGCCGCCGGTTCCGTCCGAACCTGAACAGGCGCCGCCTCCTTTTCCGGCAAAAGAATTTCCGCAGGCAGACAGTCCGGCACAATCCCGGCCGCCGGAAACGCATGTGCCGGCCTTTTCCGAGAAACCTGTTTTTCGGCAGGAACAACCGTTTTTGTCTGCGCCGACAGCCGTGCGGGGCGTCATATTTTATTCACAAACGGATCATCAGCCGTTAATCGCAACCAAAGTCGGCGTGCTGGCCGTTGAAGAAAATATCCGCTTGCCGCATTTAACGCCGGTCATCGTTAAAATTTTTCCTTTGCCGGACGGAAACGAACCGCTGGTCATGCCCAAAGATTCTCTGCCCGAATTCAAAAACACCTGGACGGTTTTAACAAATGCTCTGGAAACGCTGCGCCAGACGGATCAGGCGGCTTTTGAAGCCGTGAAAAATATCCTGCCGCAGACGGGAAACAAGCTGCCGGCTTTGATGTTATCGTTCATGAATGCCGCCGCACAGGGCGTTTCCTTTACTTCGTTTATCGGCGAAGCTAACGTTTCGGCTTTGCGCGCGACGGAAAAAGGAGAACGGCTACTAAAACGACTGGAAAAAGAATTTTCCGCTTCGCCCAAAAAAGCGACGGACGGGCAAAACGTCTGGAAAGGCTGGGACATTCCGTTTTTGTCGGGTTCCGTCGTCGAACCGGTTTCTTTGTATTTGCAGCGCCCGTCAGACAGCGATCCGCAACGTAACGTGTCCTTAAAAAATCAGCGCGGCGTCCGGTTTGTTCTGGATTTAAATTTAACCAATCTGGGCAGACTGCAAATGGAAGGACTGGCTCGCCGTGCCGACCGACGCTTTGATTTGATCCTGCGTCACCAAAACGATCTGCCGTCTTCCTTTAACGCTTCAGTTCAGAGCATATTTGTACAAACTTTATCGGCTTTAAATTACGCCGGCACAATCAAGGTTGATCAAACAGACGATTTTATCGTCTTTTCGCCGCACCAAGACAACAACATAAAACGGGGGGTTCTGGTTTGACAGATAAAAAAGGATATTACGCGATTCTGCATTTATCCGAAAACGCCGGCGAAAAAGAAATCAAAGAAGCTTTTCGCCGCGAAGTAAAACTGTATCACCCGGATAAAAACCCGGATCCGAAAGCGAAAGATATTTATTTAAAACTGAACGAAGCCTATCAGGTATTAACCGATCCCGACTCCAGAAAAGCTTATGATAATGTGCCGGAAGCCTCTGCCGATTTCATACCGTGCTGCCGCTGCGGCAGGCACGCCCGTCAGCCGCGCTATGTTTTGTTTGAAGAAAACGGGGTTTTGCACGGCGGCGTTTTCTGCCGCGACTGCGCTTCAAAGCAGCAGTTCCGTTCCGCGGCAAAAATCTGGAAAAAATTTTTTACCGCTCCGGTCCAAAGCTGGTCGGCCTTAAAAAACAACTATTCATTCAAACACATGCCGCCGGAAGACAACTACAGCATTTTAATGCGGAACGCCGCAGCGTTCAGACGCGAAAAGCGCGTTGATCTGGCGCGGTCTTTGGCGGAACAGGCGCGCAAATTCGCCAAAGAACAAAATCAGCGCGTCAAAATCAACATTTTTTTAAATGCGCTGCCGGAAACGCCGCGCCGCCGGGAACCCGATTTCTGGGAAGTGCGCTGGACAGACACGCTGCGCGTTTATCTGCCGTTGTTTTTGTGCCTGATCGTCGGACTTGTCATGCTGACGACGCCGTATTTGCATGAACTGATCCGCCCCGTTCCCGAACGGATCAGAGATTATAAACCGCAAAACGTTATTCCTTTAAGGTTTGACCTGCTAAATGAAAAGCAGCTGTATCATACCGTCGCTTTACAGACGCCTGCTTATCAGGCGCCGCGCGAAGACAGCGGCATTATTTCCCTTCTGCCGGCTCAAATGACTTTGCGCATTACGGGATATGTTCCCAAAACAGACTGGCTGCAGGCAATGACTCCGCACGGCATGGTCATTTTCGTGCGTAAAAAAGATTTAAAACAAGGAATCGGCAAAGAACCGATGCCCTATAATTCAAAGATTGTACTGCCGAAGGACTAATTTCCGCTTTCTTTGATAAAAGCTTCAATATCCGCTCTGAGCTGATCTGCGCTCGGTTCTTCGCTTAACCGGTAACGCAGGATATTAACGCCGGCGCTTTGCAGCATTTTTTCACGCCGCAAATGACGTTTTTGTTCATTTTCGCCTTCCAGTTCAACGACGCAGACAATATTTAACGCCGCGTTGCAAATCACGAAATCGACACGCTTCAAATTAAACGGCGCCCACATATCCCAATGATTCGTTTCGATCAAAGCGCGCATTGACACATGCGGGAAAACACTGCACCCGACAGGAACGGCTTGACATAACAAATTGAAAAATTTTTCTTCAGAAGCGTTCAAAATTTTTTTCGGCCGATAGTACTTTCCGATAATGTCCCTTTGTTTATCGGAAATCCACGCCAGAATACACAAAATAACGTATCCGATAATCAATAAAGCGATAATTGAACCGATCAGATAAATACCGTTGCCGGAAAGCAGTTTTTTCACCAGCATCGTTAAAGTCGTATCCATGGCCGCCTCTTTATTTTATCCCTTACTTTTTTTATTTTACCGGAATCGGATTCAAACTGCAAGTTACCGGGATCACACTCTGTTTTAAGTCAGAGTATTTTTCGATATTCAAATAATCTGTTTTAAAAGCTTTATTTGTTTTTTCTGCCGCGCCGCGTCAGCTTTCTTTGTTAAACACACGGGACAAAAGCATATACAGCCGCCCGGCTTCCGATCCCAAAAGAACGCCGGTTAAAACGTCGGCGCGTTCGTTTTCCTGCGCGCGCGCCAGGACGCTGTCAAATTCCGAAACATAGCGCGAAACACATTCCCTGAATTCGGCGTTTTCCGTGAACAAATCCGTCATCTTGCGCACCTGATGTTTATCTATGGCGCGGGATAAATGCCGGATAAAGGCGCTTCTGTCGCCGGAATAATAACGTTTCCACAGGTCTTCTTCGACATTGGGGGTGTAAATGCGCGTCATGTCTACGCCCAAAGACTGCAGTTTTTCTATAATAAAAGACGCTTCGCGCATAAAGCGTTCCGTATCGGCTTCTTCTTTTTTCTTGTCCAAAGCGGAAATATATTCTTCCGCCGACCGGGACGCGGAAATCAACGCCTGAACCTGGCGGTTGAACGCGCCGCCCAGCTTGATGGACTGCGCGGAAATCTTTTCGCCGGATTCCTGAATTTCTTTGGCGTTGTCGCGCATGACGGTCAGCAAATCCTGTAAACGTTTCAAAGCGTCTTCCGCGGCTATGGACAACAAATCGGACTGATCGACAAACTGTTCGCCGGATTTGCGCACTTCGACCGCAATGCGTTCGGAATTGCCGGCCACTTCGCTGATCATGGCGCGCAGACGCTGGCCGGCCAGATCAATCTGAATAACGCCTTTGTTTGACATTTCTTCAAATTCTTTGCCGATCTGCTGAACGGTTTCGTTCAAAGCGTGAACGCGCGCGCCGGCATTTTCCGCGGTCTTATTAAAGTCGACAGCCCGTTCGCGCATGACAACGCTGAAATTCTTGATGGCTTTCTGCGCTTCTTCGGAAATGCGGGTCAGCTGATGAGACTGTACCAGGAAAGTTTCTCCGGTCGTTTCGATTTGTTCGCGCGCGATCTCTCCGGCGGCTTCAATCCTGTTCGCCTGCGCCGAAAATTCGCTGCCGGCATTGTTCAATCCGCTGACAACCTGATCGGTCATATCGGCCAGCAGATGCGCTTTTTCTTCCAAAAATTGAGCGGCCGTCTGCGAACGCGACAAGCTGTCTTCCGCGGCTTTGGACGCTTCTTCGTTTCTGCGGCGCAGGTTTTCGCCCATGGCGTCCAGTTCAAAGCCGATCCGCGATGAAGCCGTCAGCAGGTCGTTTGTGTTTTTACGCACCGCTTCGTTGATATTGCGGATATGCGTCATAACGTCTTCGGCTGCTTCCTTTAAGTAATTGATCTGATTGCTTAAAGACGCTTCGCCCATGCGCGACTGCGTAGCGACGATGTTTGCCACGTCGCCCAGATCAATGATATGGCGCTGCATGGAATCGCGGATCATAACGGCCTGCTGCGTTGATTTCGCGGATTGTTTCTGCAGCCCGTCCGTCTGTTCTTCGATTTCGGTTTGCAGTTCCGCAATGCGCTGCATCAGCTCGTCGGCAGATTGTTTGAATTCGTTTTGTTTGTTTTCCAAAGCCGTTGCCGACTGAATATTGCGGGTACACGAATCCTGCGTGACCGACGTTAAATTCTGCGCCGTCTGCATCATAACGTTTCCGGTTTCCGTGATTTTCGTTTTTGCCGTTTCGCTTAACGTATTCAGATTGTCCGTCTGCCGGGTCAAAGCCGCGCCGACGGTTTCCAGCTGGGACACCGTCATTTCCGATGCGTTTGCCAGCTCTTTTGTCTGAACGCTTAAGCCTTCTTCAATCAAATGAATACGGGAAACCAGACGCTCCAGATCTTTGTCGGCCTGTTCGGACTGTTCGCGCAGCATGGCGGCGACTTGCGCGCTTTGTTCGGCCAGCTTGTCCGAAACGGCGGACAAGGTTGTGTTCTGCCGGTTAAACAAAGTTTCGACTTTTTCCGACTGATCGGCCAGAACGGTTGAAGCGTTCTGCGTGCTGTCAAGCATATTCTGCGCGTCTTCGGCCAGTTTTCTGAACTGTTCGTCAATTTGCAGGACGGCTTTTTCCGAACGCGACTTGATCAGTTCGGAAGAAATATCCATTTGCGTTGTCTGGCGTGTAATTTCGGCGCTGAGTTCTTCGGCGTATGTCGATACCCGCTGCGCCGAAGCGTCCAGCAGCGCTTTATGGCGTTCCAGTTCTTCGCGCAAAGTGTTGTTCGCCACGACCGTGCGCTGTGAAGACAAATCAAGCGCATTGATTTTATTGGACAGCGACACGTCGATTTCATTGATCTGATCCGTAATTTTTCCGGCCTGACTGATTGTGTCTTCCAGCAGACGGGACAGACGCAGAACCGTTTCCGCCGCCCGGGAATCCAGCAGTTCGGCGATTCCGGTCAGATCATCAGCCTGTTCTTTCAAAGCGGATTTGGTTTCTTCCAGTTTTGCGGAAGCGTTTGAAACGTATTTCTGCTGCTGAGCCAGCGACGTTTCCGTCACAATCGCCTGAGAAACCAGCGCGCCGGTCAGATCGGACAGCTCGCCGGCCTGTTTGATCATCTTTTGGCAGGCCGTTTCCGATTTTTCTTCGGCCGAAGAAATATTGCCGTCGATTTCTGAAATCCCCGTGCGGATATTTTCCTGCATGACGGCCAGTTTTTCAGACGCTTCGTCCAAAGCCGTCGTCAGTTTCCGCGTATGTTCCGCCAACGCGCCGGATACGGATTCCGCGTCCGAACGCAGCCGCGCCGCCGCGGCGCTTAACTGGCCCGTCCGGTTTTCGATTTCTTCGTCAACCGTGGAAATTTCCGTACGCACCCGCATTCCCGCTTTGGCGATTTGTTCTGCCTTGCCGTCCAAAGAAACCGAAACGGAAGAAATCTGTTCCACGGCGGCCGCCGAAGCCGCATTGATTTCATTGATATAAGTATCCAGCGTCGTTTCAATCGTTTTAAACCGGGCGACGATTTTTTCCGCCTCCTGATCCAGCAGAGCATTTTGTTCTTTAAACGTTGTCTGCAGTTTTTCCGACGTTTGTGTCAGCAAAGCGTCTTTATCGGAAATAACGCCGTTTTGACGTTCGAAAATTTCTTCCAGCGTTTCAATGCGCCGTTCCAGCCCGGCGAGCATTTTTTCCGTGTTTGTCCGCGCCGTTTCGACCGCTTGGCTTAATAAAGCGGTCTGTTCTTCCAGATCTGCGGTAACAACGGATATACTGTCGCGGGCTTCTTTGCCGGAATCGGAAATCAAGGCGACCTGCGTCCGGATATCCTGTTTAATCCGGCCGGATTGTTCGTCCAGCGTTTCAAAAACGTCGTTGCCGGCTTTAACGATCATTTCCGTCTGCGCCGTCAGCGCCGCGGCGGCGGCGGCCGTCTGTCGCGTCAAAATATCGCACGCGTTTTCGGACGCGCCGCGCAGCAAAGCGTTTTGTTCCCTCAGTTCCGCGGACAAGCGCATTGCTTTGTCCGTTAAAACGCTGCCCGTTTCCTTTAAATCGGCCGTGTTGGACTGCAAAGACGACGTAATGGCGGACAAGGCTTCCGTCGTCGTGTCCGCGGCCTGCCGGACTGCGTTTAAGTTCGTTTCCAACAATTCAATGTTCCGCGCCGTCCGGCTGTCGACCATGTCGGCGGAAGCCTTTAAATCGTCAGTTTGGTTTTTGATTTTCCGAACAGATTCGTCCACGCTTTGTTCCAGACCGCGGGCGATTTCCGTTAAATCGCCGACACGTTCGGATAAAACGGCTCCGGTATCGGCGGTACATTCTTTAAGCTGCGCGTAAACCGTGTTCAGATCGGCAGTCTGCCGGCGGATATCGTCAAGCAGAGATTTGACGTACAATTTGTTTTTGGCGTTCGGGTGCATAAATTCGGAAATATAAGCGCGCAGCTTTCCCGCTTCCCGGACATATTTTCTTTGCGCGGAAAAATAAGCCGCCGCCACCCATATGAAAGCAAACGGAGACAAAGCGCCGGCGACAAAGCTCAAAAATTCCGGCGGAGTCATATCGAACCGCGCCGCCCACCAGCCCGTCGTCAGGACGTAATCGACAACGACGAATCCCCATGCCGCGCTGAGGATCAAACCGGCGGTAATGCTGAAATCTTCATACCATTTGGGCTGTTTTAGGGAAAGTTCACTTTCGGAAAATATCATTTTGCCGTCGCCGGAAAAAGAATCCGGCCCGTTTTCTAAATCGGTATCCTGCGCCATGTTTGTTTCCTGTTCGCTTTAAAGAATCAAATTCCTTTAAGAATCACGTAAAATGTCTTTGCCGTCAAGGATTCTATTGACAATATTTGCTATCCGTTTAAAAAGCTTTATATAAAGTAGAGTTAACTGCAACTGAAGTGGAAAACGATGACGGAAAAAACAAAATATTATCCCGAAATTCAGGCGAAAGCCGACTTTCCCGCGCTGGAACAGGAAATCCTGAATTACTGGCGCGAGGACGACACGTTTAAAAAATCCGTTGCCAGCCGCGCAGCCGGTGAAAAAGGGTCGAACGAATACGTTTTTTACGACGGCCCTCCGTTTGCCAACGGCCTGCCGCATTACGGGCATCTGGTAACGGGATATGTCAAGGATATTATTCCCCGTTATCAAACGATGCGCGGACACCGCGTTGACCGCCGGTTCGGGTGGGACTGCCACGGGCTGCCCGCCGAAATGGATACGGAAAAATTTCTGGGTATTTCCGGACGCGCCGCCATTTCCGAATTCGGAATCGGCAAGTTTAACGACGTGTGCCGCGAACGTGTGTTGATGTACACGCACGAATGGGAACAAACCGTTACGCGCCAGGCGCGCTGGGTTGCTTTTGACAATGACTACAAAACGATGGATCTGCCGTATATGGAATCCATTATCTGGGCTTTTAAGGAATTATATAAAAAAGGCCTGATGTACGAAGGCGTCCGTATTCTGCCTTACAGCTGGGCCGCGGAAACGCCCGTGTCGAATTTTGAAACGCGCATGGACAACTCTTACCGCGAACGCGAAGATCCGTCCGTAACCGTTATGTTTACCCTGACCCCCGTTGACGGCGAAACAAAACCCGTCAAGGCTTTGGCCTGGACGACAACGCCGTGGACTCTGCCGTCAAACCTGGCTTTGTGCGTCAACAAAGAAATTGATTATGATTTCTATGAAGAAGACGGCATTCAATATGTAATCGCTTCCGTTCTGGCCGGAAAGTACAAACGCGAACTGGCCAAAGCCGAAAAAATCAAGACGGTCAAAGGCGCGGAGCTGGTCGGGCGGACGTATGAACCTTTGTTCGATTACTTTAAAGGGACGCCGAACTGTTTCCAGATCATTCAGGCCGATTACGTTTCGACCGAAGACGGTACCGGCATTGTCCATATTGCTCCGGGTTTCGGTGAAGACGACATGATCGCCTGCCAGCCGTACCATATTCCCGTGATCTGTCCGGTAGACGGCAAAGGCTGCTTTACCAAAGAAGTCCCCGATTACGAAGGAATGCAGGTTTTTGATACGAACGAACCGATTATCAAACGCCTGAAAGCGGAAAGCAAGCTGGTGCGCAAGGAAATGTACAAACACAGCTATCCGCATTGCTGGCGCACGGATACGCCGCTGATTTACAAAGCGATTAACAGCTGGTTTGTCAAAGTGACGGATTTCCGCGACCGTATGGTGGCAAACAACAAAACGATCAACTGGATTCCCGAACACGTCAAAAACGGCGCGATGGGCATGTGGCTGGAAGGCGCGCGCGACTGGTCGATTTCGCGCAATCGTTTCTGGGGAACGCCGATTCCCGTCTGGAAATCAGACGATCCGAAATACCCGCGCGTGGACGTTTACGGTTCCATCGCGGAATTGGAAAAAGATTTCGGCGTCAAAGTAACGGATCTGCACCGTCCGTTTATTGATACGCTGGTGCGTCCGAACCCCGACGATCCGACGGGCAAATCCATGATGCGCCGCGTTGAAGACGTTCTGGACTGCTGGTTTGAATCGGGATCCATGCCGTTCGCGCAGGTGCATTATCCGTTTGAAAACAAAGAATGGTTTGAAAACCATTCTCCGGCGGATTTTATCGTCGAATATCTGGCGCAGACGCGCGGCTGGTTCTATACTCTGATGGTGATGAGCACGGCTCTGTTCGACCGCGCGCCGTTTAAAACATGCCTGTGCCACGGCGTTGTGCTGGACGAAAATCAGCAGAAGCTGTCAAAACGGCTGCGCAACTATCCCGATCCGGCGGACGTGTTCAATACGCTGGGATCCGACGCTTTGCGCTGGTTTTTGGTATCTTCGCCGATTTTGCGCGGGGGCAACCTGTCGATCGACCGCGAAGGCAAAGAAATTGCCAAATCGTCGCGCAAGGCTTTGATTCCTCTGTGGAATGCTTTTTATTTCTTTACGCTGTACGCCAACGCGGAAGGACTGAAAGCCGAATTCACGACAACGGCAAAAGACGTGCTTGACCGCTATATTCTGGCCAAGACGCGCGATCTGGTCAAAGGGCTGACCGAAAAGCTGGACGCCTGCGACATCGTGGGCGCATGCGCCGATGTGTCGGATTTTCTGGAACTGATGAACAACTGGTATATCCGCCGGTCGCGCGCCCGTTTCTGGGACGTGTCAAACGGTCAGGAAGCTTTTGACGTGCTGTATACGGTTTTGGTGACTTTGGTCAAAGCGATCGCGCCGCTGACGCCGCTGACGTGCGAATACATTTACCGCGCTTTGACGGGCGAAGAAAGCGTTCATCTGGCGGATTATCCGGACTATAACGCTTTTGCGGCCGATGATAAGCTGGTTGCCGATATGGACTTTGTCCGTGCGGTTTGTTCGACGGCGAAATCGGTGCGCGAAGACCATAAGCTGCGCAACCGTCTGCCGCTGGCGTCAATGACGGTGGCGGGAAATAACGCCGAAAGACTGACGGATTATGTGGAATTGATCAAAGACGAGGTCAATGTGAAGGACGTTGTCTTTGGCAA
>JBJFAY010000060.1:0-23407 GCA_051888155.1 Alphaproteobacteria bacterium | reverse complement strand
GATTAAAACAAAAGGACGCGCGGCAGAAACCGGACAGGAATATGTTTCGACGCCGAAAAAGAACCGCCCCGTTTACCCGATCGTTATTCTGACGGATTCAAAAACGGCTTCCAGCGCGGAATTTTTCGCGGGCGTTTTGCAGGAATACCGTCACGCCGTTATTATCGGCACGCCGACTTACGGCAAAGGCGTTATTCAGGCCAACGATCCTCTGCCCGGCGGCGGGCAGCTGTATCTGACTTGGGCGCAGTTTTATCTGCCGTCGGGGTATTCGCCGCAAACCTACGGGCTTTATCCGAATATCTGCACGTCGGGAATAACGCTTTTAACGCTTGATTCTCTGCCTTCCGCGCAAACACAGCTGAAACCGTGGCGCACGGGAACGGAGGCGTTTAAACGCAAAGCTTTGGCCGCCTGCCCGCCCCAGCCGCGCAAAGACAATCCGGCTGACGACGAAGCCGCGCGCCAGCTTTTGCTGAATCCCGCCCGCTACGAACGCGCTTTGACTTATTTTTCGCTTGACTCAACGGAAAAATAGCGTATTTTTTTGGATATCGTTTTGATTTTTTAAGGGAATGGTTTGTCATGGCAAAACCCGCAACATTACAGATTAAGCTGGAAAGCACGGCCGGAACGGGATATTTCTATACGACGAAAAAAAATCCGCGCACAAAAACGGAAAAATTACAGCTGAAAAAGTATGATCCGAAAGCGCGCAAGCACGTCGTTTTCAAAGAAACAAAAATGCGTTAATCCGCCTGTTTTACAGAAAGAAAGCCCGTTTTACGGGCTTTTTTTGTCAGGTATTGAATGAAATTCTTCAGCGCCTTCGTCTTTTTTTTCACCGTCAGTTTTTATGCCGCGGCACAAACGCCGGGATTTACGCCGCTGATCGAAGCGGTTAAGAAAAAAACGGCTGACGAATATGTCATCGGCACATTGCTTCAAAACGGCGCGGACGCAAATGCCCGCGATGAACAGGGGCGCAGCGCTTTAATGCTGGCCGCGATGTACAATCCGCACCCGGCCGTTGTTTTCATGCTGATCAAAAACGGCGCAAAAGTCAATGCACGCACGCCCGACACAGGGCAAACCGCCTTGTTTTTCGCCGTGCGTTATAATTCAAATCCTGACGTTATCATTACTTTGCTTAACAACGGCGCCGATCAGGACGTCGAAGATATTTTTCATAAAACCGCGTATGATTACATTGACTGTAATCCGAAAATCAAAGGATCAACAGCGGAATTTCTGTTTAAAGATTACGATCCCGAAGAAGAGTCGTCCGATGACGAAGCGTCGCGGTAAGACACAATCTGAACCGATACGCCTTTGGCGTCCGTTTCCTTGATGGATCCCATCAGTTTCGCCATCAACTCACACGCTTTTAACACCGTTGCCGACTGATATTCGACAGCCCCCGTCGGCGCGCCGGTTTTATCCAAAACGGGAACGGGACGGCGGGATACTTCAATGACTTCTTTAACCGTAGAAATCAGATACCGGCTCATTTCTTCGGGTGAAAAAGAATTCTCCGGCGCCGCTTTTTTGCTCCGGCTCTTTGATGTTTTTATTTTTTCTTGCATGATTTTACCTCTTTAAATAATAACATTATGTAATAAATAAAGGGTTTGTTCAAGCGTTTTGTGATTTTTTTATAATTTTACCTTGTCGGACAGTTTGGTATAAACAGTCATAAAGGGAATAAAGCCGAACAGATAATATTTTGTCGTTGTTTGAAACGTTTTGATTTTCAAAACGGGGATACCGAACAGCTTGATTTTCCTGATCTGCAAATGCTTTACCCACGCTTTGCGCCACAAATCGGGGTGTTCGCTGCGTAAAAAAGCAAAAACGTTGCGCTCTATCGCCCGGATTTGTTTGGTTTCTTTGTTTGTCGTGTTGCTGTCATGCTTGCGGTAACAGAACAGAGCGTCGGGCAGATTGGCAAATTTCGTTTTGCCGATCAGGTGCAGGTAAAGATTATAATCCTCTGTCGGAAAATAATTTTTATCGTAACGCACGCCCGTTTGCATCAAAACGCTTTTGCGCATCATGACAGAGGGGTGGATCAGAGGGCAGTCATACATCAGCGCTTCTTCGATTTCATCATTGTTCAGCGGGTGAGTAATCAGTTTATGAGCCGGTTCTTCCCAATGCGCCGTGCCGACAAGGCCGACGTCGGGGTGCGCGTCTAAAAAGGCGGCCTGTTTTTCAAACCGTTCGGGCAAAGAAATATCGTCGTGATCCATAACGGCCAGATATTCGCCTTGCGCCAGATCAATCAGTTTGTTGCGCGTCAGGGAAATACCCAGATTTTTTTCATTGCGGTAATATCTGATCCGGTCGTCATGATAAGACAAAACGACTTTTTCAACGTTTTCGTCGGGCGATGCGTCATTGACGACAATCAATTCAAAATCGGGAAAAGTCTGATTCAGAATACTTTCAATCGCTTCGCGCAAAAACGGTTCCGGCGTGTTGTAAACGGGAAAGAGAACGGAAATTTTCGGCATCAAAAAACCTTTAATCTTAAAAAAGCAAAAATTTTTATCAGTATAGCGCAACGCAACAGAAACAAAAGCCAAATTTATCTGGTAAAGACGCCGGCGCGCCTTTATACTGACCCGTCTGCATCATTACGGAGAGATTACCATGCTGTCGTATCAGCACATTTATCATGCCGGCAATCCGGCCGACGTTCACAAACATGCGTCTTTGTGCGTTATTCTGCGGCGTCTGACGCAAAAGGACAAACCGCTGAGTTATCTGGAAACGCACGCCGGGCGCGGCGTATACGATCTTTCCTGCGACGAGGCGTTGAAAACGGGCGAAGCCGCGCGCGGTTTTCTGAAAATGGCCGGATCGGAACAAACAAAAGCTCACCCGTATTTTGAACTGGAAAAACGGATTGAACGGGAAATCGGCAAAAACATTTACGCCGGCTCTCCTTTTATTGCCGAAGCTTTGCTGCGTCCGACGGACACGCTGCATTTAATGGAGCTGCACCCGCGGGAATATCAGGCGCTGTACAGACTGATGCGTTACCCGAACACGCACCTGCATCACCGCGACGGCTATGAAGGCGGTCTGGCCTTATGCCCGCCGCAGCCGCGCCGCGGTATTTTGGTGATCGACCCCAGTTACGAAGTTAAAACCGAATATGACAAGGCGGCGAACTTTATTTTGAAACTGCATAAAAAATGGGCGGAAGGCGTAATTTTCCTGTGGTATCCGGTTTTAAACGAAGGTTTACATCGCCCTATGCTTGAAAAGCTGTTAAGCGCGGGGTTGCCGAAACTTTATCAAAGCGAAGTCCGTTTTAAAGGCGTCGCCGAAGGCATGACCGGCAGCGGAATTATCGTTGTCAACACGCCCTATCAAAGCGAAAAAGAATTAAACGAAATAAAAAAATGGTTTTAATTTTCACGCCTTACCTAAAGCTATAACACAAAACCCAGCTTACTTTTTTTACGCGGCGAACGCATTGTGATTCTGTTGATTTTTGACTGAAAACAGGATTACGACATGGCGAACGAAACCGAAAAAAAATCATTTGCGGCGCACTATGCCGTCTTGATTATTCTGATTGTTTTAGTTGTTTTTCTCAGCTTTGAAATTATTTCCCTGAAGCGGCAGCGCGTTGATTCGAAAACAACCGCGCCGCAGCAGCCGGCGGCCGTATCCGTCAATGTTATTCCTTTTACGCCGCAGTCCGTTACGTTAAGCAAAAAATATATCGGTTATATCACGCCGGTACACTCGGTTAACGTTCTGCCGTTTATCAGCGGCTTTGTCGAAAAGATATTCGTGCAGAGCGGCCAGTTCGTCCGCGAAGGCCAGTTGTTGATGATTTTGGAACAGGGCGAATACAAAGCTCAGCTGGATCTGGCGCGCGCGGGCGTTATGCAGGCCGAAGCCGCTTTGGGAAACGCGGCGACTTATTATCAGCGGATTCAAGCCGCAGGCAACAAAGCCGTCGCGCAGGCCGACCGCGACAAGGCGCAGGCCGAATACCTGTCGGCCAAAGCGGCTTTGGCTCAGGCGCAGGCACAGCTGGCCGCGGCCAAAGTCAATTATGACTACACCATTATCCGCGCTCCGATTTCGGGACTGATCGGCACGGTCGAACCGACAAAAGGCGATTACGTTTCGCCGGCGGGAACGCCTTTAATGACGGTAATCCAGACTTCGCCCATTCAGGTTGTTTTTTCGATTACGGACAAAGATTACATTCAGAGTATTTCCGAAAACGGTCTGTCCGACCTGCTGGCGGGCGAAAAGATCAAACTGCAGCTGGCCAACGGAGAAATTTACCCGGCCGAAGGCATTTATCAATATGCTGACAACGCCTTAAACCGTCCGACAAATTCCGTCGCCGTCTATGTCAATTTCGATAACAAAGACAATATCCTGCTGTCGAACGCTTATGTCACCGTTTATTTGGAAAAAGAACTGAAAGATATTGTTCTGATCGCGCAAAACCAAGTTGAGCTGACGGCGCAAGGCAGCTTTGTCACCATAGCGGACAAGCAGGGAATCCGCCGTCAAAAAATCGAGATTTTGGATACTCGGGATTCCGATTATCTTGTCAAAAATGTATTCGGTCCGCAGGAATATCTGGTGACGGGAAAAGCGCCGGCATTAAAAGAAAATCAGCCTTTCAGATTAAACATCGTTTCCGAAAACGGAGGATAAACGGCCATGTTTTCGTCATTTTTCATTAAACGTCCCCGTTTCGCAGGCGTCGTTTCCATCGTAATGATTTTGCTGGGACTGCTGGCCATTGCCGTTTTACCCGTATCACAGTATCCGCAGATCACGCCCCCGCAGATTGTCGTTCAAACAAATTATCCCGGCGCAAACGCGCAGGTTCTGGTTGATACGGTCGCCGTGCCGATTGAAAACCAGATCAACGGGGTGGAAGACATGCTGTATATGTCTTCTACGGCGACGGATACGGGACAATACACGCTGACGATCACGTTTAACATCGGAACGGATCCGGATATCGCGCAGGTCAAAGTCGAAAACAGAATCCAGCAGGTTACGTCGCAGCTGCCCGACATCGTCAACGAAGAAGGCATTTCGATTAAAACCCAATCGTCAAACATTCTGGCCATGCTGGTGCTTCGTTCGCCGAATCGTACTTATTCCGATTTGTTTTTAAGCAATTTTGCCTATGAAAACATTCAGAATCCTCTGGCCAGAATTCAGGGGATCGGCGACGTAACGATCTATTCGCCGCAATACAGCATGCGTTTATGGGTCAACACCGAAAAAACCGCCGCTTTGGGACTGACAAACAACGATATCGTCACCGCCGTGCAGTCGCAGAACTCTCAGGCCTCTATCGGCGAAATCGCGTCCGCCCCGACGCCTGACGGCGCGACGGTCATGCTGTCTTTAACCGCCAAAGGATTATTGGATTCCGTTAAAGATTTTGAAGACATTATTATTACGACCTCTCCGAACGGCGGCGTCGTGCGTTTAAAAGACGTCGCCAGAGTCGAACTGGGCGCGGAAACTTATACGATGAACGCCGCTTTCGACAATTCGCCCGCCATTGTCATGATGCTCAGCCAGACGCCGAATTCAAATTCCTTAGACATTATGAAAAACGTCGAAAAGGAAATCGCTTCGCTAAAAGAAAGCTTCCCCGAAGACATGGAATTTGAAATCGCCTACGATTCCACCAAGTTCGTCAAAGCGTCAATCCAAAGCATTATCGAAACGCTGACGATTACGTTTTCTCTGGTCGTTCTGGTCACGTTTGTTTTTCTGCAGCGCATAAAAACGACGCTGATCCCCCTGATTACGATCCCCGTTTCATTGATCGCCACTTTCGCCGTTATTTATTTGTTGGGATTTGATATTAACATTTTAACTTTGTTCGCCATGATTCTGGCGATCGGACTGGTCGTTGACGACGCGATTATTGTCGTCGAACGAGTCGAATACCTGATGGCTTATGAAAAAATGGATTCGTATTCCGCGTCCGTCAAAGCGATGCAGCAGATCGGCAGCGCGATTGTCGCAACGACTTTTGTTTTGCTGGCCATTTTTATTCCCGTCGGATTAATGGCCGGCATTACCGGAAAAATTTACCAGCAGTTTGCCGTTACGATCGCTACCGCCGTAGTCTTTTCAGCCTTTAACGCTTTAACGCTCAGCCCCGCCCTGTGCGCCGTTTTTTTAAAAAACGAAACGAACAAAGAACCGCGCGGTTTTTTCAAGTTGTTTAACGACATTATTGATTTTTGCAAAGAAAAATACACCGCCGCCGTCGGTTGGCTGTCCAAAGGCCTGATCGCGACGACGATTATTGTTTTATGCGCTTTGGCCGCCGCCGGCATAGGATTTGACAAAACGCCGACCTCTTTTCTGCCGGAAGAAGACCAGGGGCTGATTTTGGCGAATTTCCAGCTGCCCAGCACGACGCCGATCAAAGTCACCGAAGAATTTTTAAGTAAAGCCAGTCAGAAAGTTCTGAAAACCAAAGGCGTTAAATTTTTCATCGGCGTCGCGGGATACAGCATGCTCAGCGCGGCGGGAGAAAATATTGCTCTGGGCGTCGTCGGGCTGGAAGACTGGTCAAAACGCACGGCGAAAGATTTATCCATCGAAGCTCTGACAGCGCGATTAAGCGAAGAATTTGCCGACGACGACGAAGCGCAGACCGACTTTTTCGCTCTGCCTTCCATTCCCGGCGTCGGGAAAAGCAGCGGCTTATCATTGGAACTGCTGGCAACGGATATGTCCAAAACGCCGCAGGAACTGTATCAGGCCATGGGATCGTTTTTAACGCATCTGAATCAATCGCCGGAACTGGCTTATGCGTTCAGCACATTCACCGTCAACGCCCCCAGCCTGTATCTGGACATTGACAGAACAAAGCTTGAATCGTTCAATATTCCCGTCGGCACTTTATTTTCCACACTGCAAAGCACGCTGGGATCGACATACATCAACAACATCACGTTAAACGGTCAGATCAACCGCGTTATTTTACAGGCCGACGCGCCTTACCGCAAAAGCCTAAAAGACGTTGAAAACATGTACGTCAAATCCACGACGGGCAGCCTGATTCAAATCAAAAGCTTTGCGAGAGTGCGCACGGTAACGGCGCCGAAAATCATTTACCGTTACAATCAGTATACCGAAGCGTCCATTATCGCGCAGGCAAAAAGCGGCGTCAGCACGGGCAGCGCGATTTCCGCGGTTAAGCAGGCGGCGCAGACCGTCCTGCCCAAAGGTTTCGGCATTGCCTGGACAGGATTGAGCTTACAGGAAGTCGAAGCCGCCGGACTGGCCGTTTTCCTGATCATGCTGGCGCTGGTTTTCTGTTATCTGTTTTTAGTCGCTTTGTATGAAAGCTGGCTGTTGGCTTTTTCCGTTATGTTTTCAACCGTTTTTGCGGTTTTGGGCGCTTTGGCCGGCCTATACCTGACGGGACAGCCGCTAAGCATTTACGCCCAGCTGGGACTGGTCATGCTGATCGGTCTGGCGGCAAAGAACGCCATTCTGATTGTCGAATTTACCAAAGATTACCGGGATAAAGGCGCCAGTATTCTGGAAGCGTCGAAAAAAGGCGCCGCCGAACGTTTCCGCGCGGTTTTAATGACCGCTCTGACGTTTATTCTCGGGGTTTTCCCGATGATTATCGCTCAGGGCGCCGGCGCCGCCAGCCAGATCGCCATCGGCACCAGCGTGTTTTACGGCATGATCGCCGCGACCTTTGTCGGCATATTCTTTATTCCGTCTTTGTTTGCTTTGTTTGAAACGATCAAGGAAAAATTTTCCGGCGGAGGCTGCCATGAATAAAAAAGCGCTTTTACTAATAAGCTGTGCTCTTTTCGGCTGTACGCTGGGGCCCGACTACAAACGCCCGGACGCCGTATCGGACAAACAAATCGACGCGGCTTTATCCGTCGCGCCCGACAATGACGCCGGCATTGACCCCGATTGGCACAAAGCGTTCGGCGACGAGCAGTTAAACGAATTGATTCAAATGGCTTTGGCGGACAGCCCCAACGTTAAAATCGCCGTCGAAAAACTGCGGCAGGCCCGCTTAAATCTTGAAATCCAAGGAGTTCAGTATTACCCGACAGTTGATCTGGCCGGCGAATATACGAAATTAAAGCCGTCGAAAAACACGTCGTCCGCTTTTAAAGAAAGCTATTATCAGGCCGGATTGGACGTTTCCTGGGAACTCGATATTTGGGGAGCCGGACGCCGGGCAACGGAAAACGCCCGCGCTTTGGCCGAAGCCGCCGCCGCCGGTCTGGACAACGTCCGCATTACGTTAAAAGCGGAAGTCATCAACAATTATATCAGCCTGCGTCTGGCGCAGGAACAGCTGCGCTTGTTAAACAGAACGCTGTCTTTGCAGCAGAAAATTGTCATATTGTCGACGGATAAAGCAGATTCCGGACTGATCAGCCAATCTGATCTGCGCCGTATCCAATACAGCGAAGAAACGATAAAATCACAAATTCCGGATTTAAAAACAGCTCTGAGCGCTTATAAAAACAATTTGACTTTGCTGACCGGAAAACTGCCTGAACAGTTAAATACGCTGTTAGAAAAATCTTCCGGAAACATAATCAGAGATTCTTTCAAATACGATTTGTCAGCCCTGTACCTGATTCCGGCGCAGACCGTGCGAAACCGTCCCGACGTGCGTCAGGCCGAACAAAATCTGATCGCGCAGAATGCCCTGATCGGCAAAGCGACGGCGGAATTATTTCCAAACGTTTCATTCAGCGGTCTGTTCGGATTTCAGGCGGACCACCTGCCCAAGCTTCCCAATCATAAAAGCGGAACTTTTTCTTTGACCCCCGGAATAACACTGCCTCTGATCCACTGGGGAGCGCTGCTTAATCAGGTAAAAATGGAAAAATCGGCGACCCGGCAGGCGGCTTTGGCTTATCAGAACGCAGTGTTAAACGCCGTAGCGGAAATTAAAAACGCCATGATTTCCGTTTCCGAACAAATCGCCAAAAACCAAACGACAAGAAGCGCTTTGGAAAAAATGCGCGATATTTCGGCATTAACGCTGGCGCAATACGATTCCGGACTGATTTCTTTAAGCGAAACGTTAAGCATATTTCAAAACCTGCTGACGGCCCAGACAAATCTGGCGCAAGGAAACGGCGCCGTTTATCAGGCCGTCGTCGGTTTTTACAAAGCGCTGGGATATTAGGCCAGCGGATCATAATCTTTATAATCTCGGACAGCGCCGGCATACGGCCTGTCCGTTTTTTTTCTGCTTTCTTTTATTCCCAAAGCCAGATACCTGAAAGCGTCCGCGGCATGGCTGGTCCAGTCATGCAGAGGTTTTGGCTGAAAATCTTTGCGCGCGTCGTCCCAGGCGCGCTGATACTGACGCAGCGCTTCCAGCCCTTTGGCGCACTTTTCTTTGTCAAACCGGCATCTGGGCAGCAGCAGGCGAACCGCGGCGATACCGTTTTCCACGCTTGAACGCGGCAAAACCCGCCCGCGCACCCCCAGACCCGCCAGAATATCCAGACGGCTTTTCCCGCTGGACAGTTCGTGTACGCAAATATCATGCGGAAAAATATTGTCGTTTGTATAAACGTACGGTTTATCCTTTAACACCTTGACGTAATGATCCAAACCGACGCCGCTGGCTTCGTAATAATCGACAATCAATACCTCCGCCCCGCTGATCTGATAAAACCAGACGGCCGTACTGTCCCCGATCCCCAGATCCCACGCCGTCGTTACGGGCAAAGCCGGATCATACGGCACGGAACAAATCCGTCCCCCGTTTTCCAAATCGTTCAGCAGCATACCGTAATAGCTGCCTTTCAGCGCCGCGTCAAAAGAACAGTAAAATTCCTGTTGGATAATACTGTCTTCCATGCCCGCCCGACGTTCGGCTTCTACGGCGGACTGAGGAATGGCTTTTGTTTCCGCGACGCTCAGCTTTTCAACAAACCAGTCCGGCGCGGCTATCGCCGTTTCAAACAGCTTTAACCCGTGATTTCGTCCGCGCGGCGTATAAATAAATAATGCCCAACCGTCATTTTCCGCCAGGATCGGGCGGATAAAGTCCCATGCGGCCGGATCGGCGATCGAATATTCGGAAAAAACGACGCCGACCGGATTGGCTCCGACCAAAGAATTATAATTATCCGATCCGACGCACTGCCAGATCGACCCGTTCAACAGTTCGATTTTCATTTCCTGCGCGTTGACCGATTTGCGCAAAGCTTTCGGAAACACCTGATCGATCACGCGCCGGCCCTGTTTGTCAATCGCGTCCCAAACCACTTTTCTGGCCTGCGTCTGCAAAGGCAGCATGTGCCAGTAAACGCCGACCCTCTGCATTGCGGCGACCGCCGTCCAGTTCAAAGACAAACTGTCTTTGCCCGCCCTGCGGTGCCAGACGGCGACCGCCCGTTTTCCTCCGTTTTCCAGATAATGCCACAGCTTCATCTGGTATTTTCTCGGCTTCCACTTATAAGGAATCTTTATTTTGACCATTTTTTCTTCCCCGCATAAAAAAAGGCCTTCGAATAAAAATTCGAAGACCGGAATGAACAATAATTACATTATGTGATATTTTTATAAAAAAGTCAAGGAAAACCCTTATGCCGTCACGGAAACGATCTGCGGATCATGGCGGCAGGCCCGCATAAACGTCATCAGATCCGCCGGCGTTATTGTCGTTGTCGCCGTATTGGTCAGCGGGTGAAAATTGATTTTTTCCTGTTCCATCATTTCCCTGTCCAGCACGACGCCGACGCGGTTTTCTTTGTCGTTTATAACAGCGAACGGCGTAACGGATCCGCCGTGAACTCCCAGCGTTTCAAACAACAGTTCTTCATTGGCAAAAGAAAGCCTTTTGGAACCGATCAAAGCGGGAACAGCCTTTAAATCGACCCGTTTTAAAGCCGGCGCGACAATCAGCCATAATTTGCCTTTGGCGTCTTTGCAAAACAGGTTTTTACAATGTATGCCGGGAATATTTTTCCAGTATTTTTCCCCCTCTTCGGCCGTAAATACGGCAGGGTGAGCCGTATTTTCATATTGAATGCCCAGTTCCGCCAAATAAGCCAGCAGCCGCGCGGGCGTTACCGGCATTTCTTTTTGTCCCGTTTCCATATAATTACCTGTTTAAAAAAATAAAAAACAATTCTAAAATAGCCGTTGTCTTTCGGAAACAAAAGGACTTTTTCAATGCAGGCGGTGCATATTTACCCTTCAGCCAATTTCAACGGACGATATTCGCCGGTTGATATGATCGTGCTGCATTATACCGGCATGAAAACCGGACAGGAAGCGCTGGACAGACTGTGCAACCCCGCCGCGGCCGTCAGCGCGCACTATATGATTTTTGAAAACGGCGACATTTATAATCTGGTCGAAGAAGAATTCCGCGCCTGGCACGCCGGACTGTCCCAATGGCAAGGCATTCCGGACGTCAACAGCCGCTCAATCGGCATCGAAATCGTCAATCCCGGCCATGAATTCGGCTATGTTCCTTTTACGGACGAACAAATCCGTTCCGTTATTGATTTATGCCGCGATATTATGACGCGCTATCACATTCCGGCGGGAAATATTTTGGGACACAGCGACGTCGCGCCGGCGCGCAAATCCGATCCGGGAGAATTGTTTCCCTGGAAAACGCTGGCGGAAAACCATATCGGATTATGGACAGACGCCTTTGCGGTCCCGCGGCAATCCGTCGATGAAATGCTGGCCGCGATCGGTTACGACACGGCTGACGAGCTGGCGGCTCTAACGGCTTTTCAGCGTCACTTTTATCCGGAAGCCCTGCTGGACAAAGCGGAAAAAACAATCGAACGGCTGGCCGCCGTATCCCGCTTGTATGAAGAAAAAGGACAGACAAAATGAATCGTTACAAACTTATTTTCAGCGACATTGACGGCACTCTGCTGGATTCAAAACAGCATATCCGCCCGAAAACCAAAGAACATATTTTAAAACTGTCCGCCGCCGGAATTCCGTTTATTCTGGTTTCAGGCCGTATGCCGTCTTCGGTTGCCAACATACAAAAAAAGATCGGTTTATCCGCCGCGTTTATTTCTTACAGCGGCGCGCTGATGCACGATGAAAACGGCAAAACGATCTGGGATAAACCGATGAATCTGAAAACCGCCGTTTTGATCCGGGACAGGATAGCTTCTCTTTCACCGGATATCATCAGTTACACATTCAGCGTGGATTCTTGGATTACCGATAAAGACGACGGCACGGCGGCTCTTTATTTGGAAAAAGAAACAACCGCAAAGCCTCCTTTGATCGGCCGTCCGCAAGACGTGCTGAATGAAAACGCCCCCGTGCATAAAATCCTGTGTACCGGCGACGAACGGCTGATGGACGAATTACAAAACCGCCTGCTTCAGGAATTTCCGTCCTGCACGATTTTTAAATCCATGTCCAGATATCTGGAAATCATGTCGGCCGAAGCTTCAAAATCCGCCGCCGCCGCTTTTTTATGCAAACGGCTGAACGTTGACGCGAAAAACGTTATCGCTTTCGGCGATAATTTCAACGATACCGATCTTTTGGAATATGCCGGACTGGGGGTCGCCATGGGAAACGCCCCCGCCCCCGTCAAACGGGCGGCGGACCTTGTCGCGCCGACAAACGACGAAGAAGGCCTGCGCTTTGTGCTGGAAAAACTCTCGATCAAAGGATAAGCAAATGCCTTTCCGGTTGATTATGTCCGACATTGACGGCACTTTTTTAAATTCTCAAAAACAGATCCCTTCTGAAACAATCAAGATTTGCCGCCGTCTTTATCAGGAAAAGAAAACTCGTTTTGCTTTGGCTTCCGGACGCGGCATGGCGGGTATACGCCCCGTAGCCGACGCTTTCGGCCTGCCCGTTTTTATCCTGCCTTGCAACGGAGCGGAAACATACGATGAAACCGGCCGGCTGATCCGCCAAAAAACTCTTCCGTTCCAAGACGTTGCCGCCATAAAAAAAACCGTCAAAGAAATCAATCCGCAGATTGAAACAATCGTTTACGCCGGACAGGACTGGATCGCCGACGACTTTACGGATATTATTAAAGGCGAATGTTACGTCATGCCGACAAAACCGGTAATCGGTTCATTTGAAACCGTTGTCAGCCCCGCCGCCCCGGTTTTAAAAATTATTTGCGTCGGCACGACGGAAAACACGTCCGAACTGGCGGAACGCCTGACGCCGGTTTTGCCGCAATACGATTTATACAAATCTCAAAATTATATTCTGGAAATCGTTGCCAAAGGCGTCAACAAAGCCGCCGGACTGGACTTTTTATGCCGACGCTGCGGCATTGACACGGCGCGGACAATCGCTTTCGGCGACGGGTATAACGATATCGACATGTTGGAATACGCGGGGATCGGGATTGCCATGGCCAACGCGCCCGACGATGTGAAAAAACACGCCGATAAAATCACGCTGTCAAACGACGACGACGGCATAGCGGCGGCTTTAAAGGAAATCTTTTATTGACATCGGCCGCATTTCCCCGTACCGTCCCAGCGGTGCCGGAAGATCGGGCGGTCGCGGTGCGCTGAAAAATGCGTATTGAGGAAAGTCCGGGCTTCACGGAAACACGATACCGGATAACGTCCGGCTGGGGAGACCCAAGGGAAAGCGCAGCAGAAAAAATTCCGCCGACGTCTTCGGACTGGCAAGGTTGAAATGGTGCGGTAAGAGCGCACCGCTTTTCCGGCAACGGAAAAGGCACGGCAAGCCCTATCGGAAGCAAGACCAAGTGAGGTATACGAGTTTCGTATCGCGGGGTGTTTCCGCCCCCGCCAGAGGTAGGTCGCTACAGACGTTTGGCAACAAACGCCGCAGATGAATGATCGCCGATTACAGAACCCGGCTTACAGATCGTCCGGCACCTTAAAAAATCATTTCTTATGCGAATCGATTCGCCGTCCAATCCGTTGGAAATCAAGGCGTTATAAAAAAACGTCCTCTTTGCGCGATTCTCAATCTCCTTTTTTAACCCGGGAACAAATCCGGTACTTTTCAGAGTCGTTTCGTTTCAATGATATTTCATCATTCCGAAACGGCGTTTTTTTATGCCCGCTGAAATTTCTAAATATACGTCTTTATAACTTCAAATAACACAATATCTTGATAATTTAGACAATTTCACCCCAGATATTCCCATAAAACACCCCATTTGTTCCCATTGACTGCCATAAAATCCCATGCTATCCCATAAGAATCCAATAGGCAAAATTTGCCTGGTGCGCAGAACGCGCATGAACAACGCAAACGAAAGGAACGACACGTATGGGCAAGTTTCAGAGAAAGTATACTCTTTTTCTGGACGCCACCGTCAACAAGGTGGACGCCAAAGGACGTGTTTCGATTCCCGCGGATTACCGCGCTTTGCTGGAACAACAGGAAACGGAACTGGTCGCTTTCAGGTCTTTTACGATGCCCTGCATCGAGTGCCGCACATCGGAAATGATGGAAAAAATGGCTAACGATATTGACAACTCGTTTGACGCTTTTTCAAACGAACAGGACGATCTGACCGGCTTGATTTTTTCCGACGCCAAAGAATTTCCTTTTGATTCGACCGGCCGGATTGTTTTAACCGAAAAACTGTTGAAACACGCCGGCATTACGGACAAAGCGCTGTTTGTCGGCAAAGGCCGCACCTTCCAGATATGGAATCCGGAAACGTATCAAGCCAAAGAAGCCGACATGCGCAAAAACGCTTTGGAAAAACATTTCAGCCTTAAAAACAGGGGGGATTCATGACGAAACAGCCCCATATTCCTGTTTTGCTTTCAGAAGTCGTCGCGCAGATCAATCCCGAAGACGGCGGCGTTTACATTGACGCTACGTTCGGCGCCGGCGGATATTCCCGCGCGGTTTTGGATGCGGCCGACTGCACGGTATACGGAATTGACCGCGACCCCGACGCGATCGCCGAAGGACAGGCTTTGGCGGAACGATACGGCGGCCGTTTAAAGCTGCTGCACGGCACGTTCGGCCATATTCGGGAACTTTTAAACGCCGAAGGAATTGAATCCGTCACCGGCGTTATGATGGATATCGGCGTGTCTTCAATGCAGATCGACCGCGCCGAACGGGGTTTTTCGTTTCAAAAAGACGGCGCTTTGGATATGCGCATGAGTCAAAACGGCTTATCGGCCGCCGACGTCGTCAATAAATACAGTGAAAAAGAAATCGCCGATATCATTTACCAATACGGCGAAGAACGCTTTTCGCGGCGCATTGCCGCGGCGGTCGTTGCCCGGCGCAGGGAACGCCCGTTTACAACAACGCTTGAGCTGGCTGACGTTATCCGGTCGGTCATCGCCCGCAAAAAGGACGATATTGATCCGGCGACACGGACATTTCAGGCTTTGCGCATTTACGTCAACGACGAATTGGAACAGCTGCGTTCCGGTTTGTCGGGAGCCGAAGCGCTCCTTAAAAAAGGCGGAAGAATGGCTGTTGTTTCTTTCCATTCTTTGGAAGACAGAATCGTCAAAAACTTTATTCAGGAAAAAAGCGGCAAGACCGCCAATCCGTCCCGTTATCTGCCCGAACGGCAGGACAGGCCGGCCACCCTGATTCCTTTAACAAAAAAACCGATTTTTCCTTCTGCAGAAGAATGCCAAAGAAATCCCAGAGCCCGTTCCGCCCGTCTCAGATCGGCAGAACGCTTATAGGAGTTTCACATGGCACGTTTAGCATTGATTGTTATTTTTGCCGCAATGGCAACGGGCATGTTCGTCATTAAAAACAAAGTCATCGCGCTGGAAAATCATCTGGAACAAATCAATACGCGCATCAAAGAAGACCAAAAAGCCCTGCATGTTTTAAAGGCCGAATGGACTTATTTAAACGATCCGGCGCGGATTCGTTCTTTGTCTTCGCGCCACGCTCATATGAAACCGCTGCGCGGGGAACAGATTATTTCTTTTTCCGCCATTCCTTTTAAGACCGCTTCCGGCAAAAACGAAAAAGTGATCCGCGTCTCCTTTGCCGCCGCAGCGCGGGAGTAACGCTCATGTTCCGTCTTTTCAAAAAAAGCGGAATATTTTATAAACCCGGACTGGAAATTCCCCTGCCCGACCGGATCAGTCTGGCCGACAAAAAAAGCTCCGACAGCTTGGAAAGCGGCAAAAACAGACTGTTATGCACCATGTTTTTGTTTTTCGGCGCGTTCAGCGTCATTGCCGTGCGCCTGATCGGCGTTACGCTGATGAACACGCCGGCGGAAGAACACCTGAAAACCGGCGATTCGAAAACTTACGCGCTGGAAATCAAAATGAACCGCGCCGACATCGTCGACCGCAACGGCGTTCTGCTGGCGACCAGCCTGCCTTCGGCCGATCTGTACGTCGATTCGGAAAAAATCAAAAACCCCGAAACGATCGCCGCGGCGCTGGTGCAGACTCTGCCCGATCTGGAATACAAACCCTTATTAAAAAAACTGAAAAGCAAAAAGAATTTCGTTTACATCAAACGCAACCTGACCCCGAAAGAACAATATGACGTCAACCGCCTTGGGTTTCCGCAGCTGAATTTCCAGATGACGGAAACGCGCGTTTATCCGCACGGACCGCTGGTATCGCATATTATCGGCACGACCGATATCGACAACAAAGGAATTGCCGGCATAGAAAAAACCTTTAATGAAAAACTGTCCGATAAAAAAGAAACCGTCCGTCTGTCGTTGGACGTCGGCGTTCAGGATTCCGTGCGTTCCGTTTTAATGCAAAGCATCGAAACATATCAGGCCGAAGGCGCCGCCGCCGTTTTGATGAACGCCAAAACCGGCGAAATCGTTTCCATGGTTTCTCTGCCCGACTATGACCCGAACAATCTGAAGAACACCCGGAAAAAAAATCTGTTTAATACGGTTTCTCTGGGCGTTTACGAAGTCGGTTCCATTATGAAGCTGTTTAACACCGCGATCGGTCTGGAAACAAAAAAGATTACGATTGACGATAAAATTGACGCTTCGCAGCCGGTTGTTCTGGCAAATTACACGATTAACGACGTTCCCAAACTGCGCCGTGTTGTGACAATTCCCGAAATTTTAATTCATTCGTCAAACATCGGATCGGCCAAAATTGCTTTGGCCGTCGGCTCGGACAAGCAGCAGGAATTTTTCCGCCGCTTCGGTTTTTTCGAAACGGCCGATATCGAACTGCCCGAAAAAGGCCGCCCGCTTTTACCGGCCAAATGGCGGGAAGTTAATACGGCGACGGCCGGATACGGTTACGGCGTCGCCCTGACTCCGGTTCATATCGCCGCGGCGACGGCGGCTTTGGTCAACGGCGGGATATATAATACGCCGTCTTTGGTGTCAAAACGTCCCGGCGATGAAATAATCGGAAAAAGAATCATTTCTAAGAAGACATCTGACATAATGCGCGGTATTATGCGTTTGGTTGTAACGGAAGGATCAGGACGCAAAGCCAACGTTCCCGGCTATGAAGTCGGCGGCAAAACCGGTTCCGCGCAAAAACTTGTCAACGGCAAATACGTCGAAAACACGCTGCGCACATCGTTTATTTCCGCTTTTCCCATGGACAACCCGCAGTACGTTTTAATGGTCATGCTGGACGCGCCCAAAGGGATCAAAGAAACGTATAACTTAAACACCGCGGCCTGGAACGTCGTTCCGACGGCGGAAAAGATTATAGCGACTGTTGCTCCTCAGCTGGGGATTACTCCCAGACCTTACGAATCCAAACAGATCGCTCCGTATGTAAAGGCAGCTTTAAACGCGCGTTAAGGGAGGGTTAATCCTGTGTTTTTAGATCAGATTTTAACGGCCTGCGGTTTTCCCGCGGTTGGAAAAAACATTGAAATTACCGGCATTACGTCCGATTCCAGAAAAGTGGAAAAAGGATTTTTGTTTGCCGCCCTGCCCGGTTCCAAAACAAACGGAACGGATTTTCTGCAAGACGCTTATGAAAAAGGCGCGGTTGCCGCCGTCTTCCCGAAAACGGCCGCCGTCTCCGATCTGCCGATAATCGGTATTTTTGCTGACGACGTCCGCCTGACGCTGGCGAAAATGGCCGCCGTTTTTTATGCGCCCCAGCCTGATACCGTCGTTGCCGTCACGGGAACGAACGGCAAAACGTCAACGGCGAATTTTACCCGCCAGATCTGGGAATTTCTGGGCAAAAAAGCCGCTTGCATCGGCACGCTGGGCGTCGTGACGAACGATTTTACCGCTTACGGTTCCCTGACGACGCCCGATTCCGTTACTTTGCATAAAGAACTGCAGGATCTGGCAAAACAGGGATACCGGCATACGGCGATCGAAGCGTCTTCCCACGGTCTGGAACAACACCGCATTGACGGCATATCCCTGACGGCGGCGGCGTTTACCAATATTACGCGCGATCATCTGGATTATCACGGCACAATGGAAAATTACCTGAGCGCCAAACTGAAATTGTTTGACCGGCAGCTGTCCTCACGCACCGCGGTTTTGAACGCCGACATTCCCGAATATGAACAAATCGCGGATTACTGCCGTTCCAAGGGCTTGAAAATTATTGATTACGGCAAAAACGCCTCTGTTTTAAAATTAAAAGAAAGCCAAATGGATACCAACGGGCAGATGCTGCGGCTGGAAATCGAAGGACGCGAACAGACCGTCCGCCTGCCTTTGGCCGGAACGTTCCAGGCAATGAACGCATTGTGCGCTTTGGGGCTGGCAATCGCATCGGGCGAAAACGCCGAACAGGCCGCCGCCGCTTTGGCGGAATTAAAAGGCGCGCCCGGCCGGCTGGAATTTATCGGCGAACGCAGAAACGGCGCGTCGGTTTACGTCGATTACGCCCACACGCCGGACGCTTTGGAAACCGTATTAAAAGCTTTGCGCCCGCACACCGAAAAACGCTTGCACGTCGTTTTTGGCTGCGGCGGCGACCGCGATACGGGGAAACGTCCGCAAATGGGAAAAATCTGCAACGAACTGGCAGACGTCGTTTACGTCACCGACGACAACCCCCGCAGCGAAGATCCCGTTTTAATCCGTTCGGCCATTTTGCCCGCCTGTCCGAAAGGAATCGACGTCGGCAACAGAGCTTTGGCGATCAGAACGGCCGTTGCCGGATTGGAAGAAGGCGACATTCTGGTCATTGCCGGCAAAGGTCACGAAACCGGCCAGCTGATCAAAGGCGTCATGCACCCCTTTGACGACCGCGAGGAAGCCCGCAAAGCCATTGACGAAGCGGAGGCTCCTTTATGGACGGCGGCGGAAATTGCAAAAGCAGCGAACGGCCGGCTGACGGAAGATTTTGATATTTTCGGCATTTCCATTGATACGCGCACGTTGAAAAAAGGCGATTTGTTCGTCGCGGTCAAAGGTGAAAAAACCGACGGTCACGACTATGCCGCCGCGGCGATTGAAAAAGGCGCCGCCGGCGTTCTGGTTTCCTATATTCCCGCGGACGTCGCCCCCGAACAGGCGATTGTCGTCGACGACGTTTTAAAAGCGCTGGAATCAATGGCTCTTCATGCCCGCCGGCGCGGCAAAGCGAAAGTCGTCGGCGTTACGGGAAGTTCCGGTAAAACCAGCACGAAAGAAATGTTGAAAACCGCTTTAAGCGCCGCGGGAAAGACCCACACGACGATCGGCAATCTGAACAACAACATCGGTATGCCGCTGACATTGGCGCGCCTGCCCGCCGACGCCGATTTCGCCGTTATTGAAATGGGTATGAATCATACGGGTGAAATGGCGGAATTGACTCGCCTGGCGCAGCCGGATATCGCCGTTATCACGATGATCGGATCGGCTCACCGGGAGTTTTTCAAAACGCTGGAAGACACTGCTTACGCCAAAGCGGAAATTTTTACGGGCATGTCAAAAGACGGCATAGTTTTTTTAAATGCCGATGACAATCAGTTTTCCCTGTTGAAAAAAGAAGCGCAGAAAAACGGATTGAGCGATATCCGCTCTTTCGGCGCGACGGCCGGCGACGATATTTCTCTGCTGAACGTTTCGCAGACGACGGAAGGATCCGAAGTCACCGTGAAAACCGGAGAACAGACATACACTTACACGCTCTGCCTGCCCGGCCGTCATCAAATTCAGAACAGTCTGGGCGTTATCGGAATTTTGAAAGCGTTAAACGTTGACATGGCCGCCGCATTGCAGGCGCTGGGTCAGCTGCGTCCGTTGAAAGGACGGGGACAACGTTTTCAGCTCAGCTGTCAAGGGGGAACGTTTACGCTGATTGACGACGCTTATAACGCCAATCCCGAATCAATGCAGGCGGCCATACGTGTTTTGGGCGGTCTGACGCCCGCGAACAACGGACGGCGGATCGCCGTTATCGGCGATATGCTGGAGTTGGGCGAAGAAGCGGAAAACATTCATAAAAATCTGGTCGATGATTTAATTGAGAATAAAATCGACCGCGTTTATGCCGTCGGTGTGAACAGCGGCGCATTGTTCGATATTCTGCCCGAACAGATGCGCGGTATCAAAAAGCCGGTTTCCGACGAATTGGCAGCCGTTATCCGCTCTGAAATTTCAGCGGACGATATTGTCCTTGTCAAAGGTTCTTTCGGCAGTAAAATGGCGAAAATCGTCGAAGCTTTAAAAAACTGCCCTTAACATTCGGAATAAACATATGCTTTACAACCTTCTTTATCCTCTTTCGGATCAGTATTCGGTTCTGAACATCTTTAAATATCTGACTTTCAGAACCGGCGGAGCGATTTTTACGGCATTGATTTTGTGCTTTCTGAGCGGCCCGATGATTATTCACTGGCTGAAAGACAAACAGCACGCCTGCCAGCCGATTCGTGAAGACGGCCCAGAATCGCATCTGAAAACCAAACAGGGGACGCCGACAATGGGCGGACTGATGATTTTGGTTTCTCTGTGCTTGTCCACTTTGCTGTGGGCGGATTGGAAAAACACTTTTGTCTGGGTTGTTTTGGGACTGACGATTTCTTTTTCTTTGATCGGTTTTGCCGACGATTATTTGAAAGTGTCGAAAAAAAATTCCAAAGGCATGCCCGGCAAATTAAAACTCGTTCTGGAATTTTCCTGCGCTTTTGTCGCGGTCTGGCTGATTACAAAAGCGACGACGCAGCCGGCGGCGACGACTTTGGCTTTTCCGTTTTTTAAAAATCTGTCTTTGAATCTCTGCCTGTTTTACATTCCGTTCGCCATGTTTGTCATCGTCGGTTCGTCCAATGCCGTCAACCTGACCGACGGGCTGGACGGACTGGCAATCTTTCCGGTAATGGTTGTTTCTTTTGTTTTTCTGATTATTTCTTATGTCACCGGTCATGCGGCTTTTGCGGCGTATCTGCAGATTTCTTATATCGCCGGCGCCGGAGAACTGGCGGTTTTCTGCGGCGCGGTGATCGGAGCCGGGCTGGGCTTTTTATGGTATAACGCTCCGCCCGCCAAAATCTTTATGGGCGACACGGGATCGTTAATGCTGGGCGGCGCTTTGGGTACCGTCAGCGTCGTAACCAAACACGAAATTGCTTTGGCGATCGCCGGCGGACTGTTTGTTTTGGAAACTTTTTCGGTCATTCTTCAGGTTCTTTCCTTTAAACTGACCGGCCGCCGAATCTTTAAAATGGCTCCGATTCATCATCATTTTGAAAAAATGGGCTGGCCGGAACTGACCGTCGTCGTGCGTTTCTGGATTATTTCTATTATTTTGGGACTGATCGCTTTATCGACGTTAAAAATCAGATAAGGAGCGCAGATGAAAACGGCAATCGCACGCACGGACAACAGTGTTCTGGGACGATGGTGGTGGAGCGTCGACCACTTCCTTTTGGGCGCGCTGTTTGCTTTGCTGGGGACCGGCGTTGTTCTGGCCTTTTCAGCGACGCCGCCCGTTGCGGAACGGTTAAAGCTGGAAACATATTATCTGATCAA
Organism: Alphaproteobacteria bacterium; assembly: GCA_051888155.1. Taxonomy (GTDB): domain Bacteria; phylum Pseudomonadota; class Alphaproteobacteria; order CAAGCB01; family CAG-977; genus UBA11549. Next base: position 1,497 of record JBJFAY010000060.1, on the reverse strand, counting down.
GCATCAGGTTGCTTTTCTGATACTGTCGGTTGCTGTCATGCTGGGTATTTCCATGCAGACGCCGCAGACAATCCGGCGGCTGTCCTGTTGTGTTCTGGCCGCAGCGTTCGCGCTGCTGGTCATGGTGCTGGCGCACGGTTCGGAAATCAAAGGAGCGTCGCGCTGGATCCGCCTTTTCGATATTTCCGTACAGCCTTCGGAAATAGCCAAACCGGCCTTTGCCGTTACGGCGGCGTGGTTAATCGCGCTGGGCAAGCAGCAGGAAAAATTCCGCGGCACGCTGATTGCCGGCATTGTTTACGCTGTTTTGGCGGGACTGCTGATTAAACAGCCGGATTTCGGTATGACCGTAACCGTCAGCGTTATTTTCGGCACCGAACTGTTTTTAAGCGGTATTTCCATGATCTGGACATATATCCTGATTTTGTGCGGTGCGACGGGCGCCGTCAGCGCTTATTTTCTGTTTCCGCATGTCCAGTCGCGCGTAGACCGCTTTTTAAATCCGGAAGCCGGAGATACCTTTCAGGTCCGCACGGCGATGGAAGCCTTTAAAAACGGCGGCCTATTGGGACGCGGCCCCGGTGAAGGAACAATTAAAAACGTTCTGCCCGACGCGCATACGGACTTTGTTATGGCTGTCGCGGCCGAAGAATACGGCCTGCTGATCTGTCTGGCGATTACGGCTTTGTTCGCCGTGATTGTGCTGCGGGGCTTTTACCTGATTTTCAAAGATAAAAATCTGTTTACTCTGCTGGCTGTTTCGGGTTTATTGGTGCAGTTCGGACTGCAGGCTTTAATCAACATAGCCTCAACGCTCAGCCTGATTCCGACCAAAGGCATGACGCTGCCGTTTATTTCTTACGGCGGTTCGTCGCTGGTTTCTTTGGGGTTCGGCATGGGCATAGTTCTGGCTTTGACACGCAGCACAAATACGCTGAAAGAAAACAAATGAACGAATCAATAAAAAAAATCGTTTTAACGGCGGGCGGATCGGGCGGACATGTTTTTCCCGCCGAAGCGCTGGCCAAAGAATTAACCGCGGACGGAGCGGAAATCAGCTTTATTACGGACAGACGCGGCAATTCTTTTTCGGGCCGTTTTCCCGATTCAAAAGAATACCGCATTTTCGCGGGAGCTTATGCCGGAAAACCGCTTTTAAAAAAGCTGTGGGCTTTGCTGTTAATGGGCGCCGGTATCGCGCAAAGCATACTGATTTTACGTAAAATCAAACCGGACGCCGTCGTCGGCTTTGGGGGATACGCCGCTTTTCCGGCTTCGTTCGCGGCGGGAATATTGAAAATTCCTTTAATTCTGCACGAACAGAACTCTGTTTTAGGCGGAGCAAACCGTGTGCTGGGCAAACGGGCGTCTTTAATCGCGACGACATTTCCGGACGTTGAACGTATTCCTGCCGGCATAAAGACCTAATACACCGGCGTTCCCGTCCATCCCGAAATTCTGTCCGTGCGCGATCAGACATACAAACCGGCCGCGGAA
>JBJFAY010000059.1:0-23461 GCA_051888155.1 Alphaproteobacteria bacterium | reverse complement strand
TTCATACGGATCATAACGAACAATCGTATCTTCGCGTTCCGGGCTGGTTGAAATCATGCCGATTTTCACCCCCAGCAGCTCTTCCAGTCTGGCGATATATTTTTTCGCGTTTTCCGGCAGTTTGTCGTATTCCCGCACGCCGTAAGTCGACGATTTCCACCCCGGCAGCGTTTCATAAACCGGTTTTACGCCTGCCTGCGCGTTCATCTGCATCGGATAATAATCCAGTTTCTGCCCGTTATATTCATATCCGACGCAGACTTTGATTTCATCAAACTGGTCCAGAATATCCAGCTTCATCACCGCCAGATTCTGCACGCCGTTGACAATAATCGCCTGGCGCACCAGCACCGCGTCAAACCAGCCGCAGCGGCGCGGACGCCCCGTCACCGTTCCGAATTCGCGGCCGACTTCGCGGATACGGTCGCCGTCTTCGTCAAACAATTCCGTCGGGAAAGGCCCGGATCCCACGCGAGTGGTATAAGCTTTGACAACGCCGATCACTTTGTCGATATCTTTCATGCCGATGCCCGATCCGACAGCAGCCTGACCAGCGATTGTATTCGAAGACGTCACAAACGGATACGTTCCGAAATCATTATCCAGCATCGTTGCCTGCGCCCCTTCAAACAACAGGGTTTTACCGTTTTGAACCTGTTCGGACAAAACCTTCCACGCCGGCACGGCAAACGGCAGAATGAACCCGGCAATTTCATCAAGCTGACGCATCAAATCGGCTTTGTCGACTTCCGGCTGTCCCCAGCCTTTGCGCAAAGCATTATGGAATAACAGCAGATTTTCCACTTTTTCAGACAAAGTTTCCTTTTCGGCCAGATCGCCGACGCGAATTGCGCGGCGGGCGACTTTATCCTGATACGCCGGCCCGATCCCGCGTCCCGTCGTACCGATTTTTCCTTTTCCGGCGGCGGCTTCGCTCATCTGATCCAATTCGCGGTGCAGCGGCAGAATCAACGTCGCCTGATCCGAAATTCTTAAAATATCGGGCGTAACCGTTGTCCCCAAAGCGCTGACGCGGCCGATTTCGTCGCGCAACGCCCACGGATCAACAACAACGCCGTTGCCGACGACCGACATTTTTCCGCGGACGATGCCCGACGGCAACAAAGACAGCTTATAGGTCACCCCGTCAACCACCAACGTATGCCCGGCGTTGTTTCCGCCCTGGAAACGAACGACGACGTCGGCTTTTTCGCTCATCAGATCGACAATTTTTCCTTTGCCTTCATCGCCCCACTGGGCGCCGATGATTACGATATTGGTCATATTTTCTGCTCCTTAAAAAAATTAAGCTAAAGCGGCTGCACCCGGCCGCCCGTGTAAATACAGCTGCATTGCAGCCGCCGTGCCTCTTCGCGCCCGCCGGGCCTGACCCCGCAGACGGTAATATATCCTTTGGCGCGCAAATCCGCCGTTTGCGAAAAAGAAACGTCAACAGGAACATAAACGCGCGTCTTGGTTTCTTTCTTTTCCAAAACGGCCAAAATATCCGCCATAAATAGCGTCACGCCGGCCGCCGGTTCGGACAATGCGCCGTCAATGCCGGCGATATAACGTCCTCCGCGTCCCAGTTCATGCCCGCTTTGTTTGGAAAAAATCGAAAAACCGACGCCGCAGTGATATTCAAATCCGCGGTTTTCCAAAACATCGGCAGTCAAAGAGAGATTTTGTTTTTCTGTTTTCAGCAAAGCGGCCACTTCCGCCAGCCGGGCGCGTTCTGCCGCCGCTTCGTCAGGCAAAGGCAGAGGCCGCAGAATTTCCAGCACGCGGTCACAATCGCCGAAAGCCTGAAACAAAGAAACAAAGACAGACTTTGCGGCGCGCGCTTTGCCGTTCGTCGATTCCAAAACGGCCAAAGCAGCGGCGAAATCTTTTTGATTCAGACACGCCGACATTTTTTCCCGATCGTCTCTGTCAATGCCGTACGCCGCGCACAGCGCCGGGAACAAAGTCGGCAGATTTAAATCGAAGACGAACGACGGCACCCCCAGCTTTTCCAGCGTTTCAGCCGCCAGCAGAATAATTTCGGCATCGGCTTTGGCGCAGTCGGTCCCGATCAGTTCCGCCCCGACCTGCAGGATCTGTCGCGCGGGATCCAGCTGAGTCGGAAACATACGCACGACATGGCCCGCATAGGCCAGACGCAGCGGCCGGGGTTCGTTTTGCAGGCGCGTTGCCGCAATCCGGCTGATCTGCGGCGTCATATCGGCGCGCAGTCCCATAATTTTGCCGGACACCGCGTCCGTTACACGGAACGTCTGCGTTGACAGGTCATTATATTTTTCGGACAGCAGGGTTTCTTCAAATTCCAAAAGCGGCGGCGCGACACGCTGGTAACCGCAGCTTTGGAAAACGCCCGTCGCTTTTTCGACAGCTTCGGCCTCGGCGTCGACAAAGGGAGGCAGAACGTCCGTCATTCCAACGGGCAGCAGCCCGCAGCAGGCAGATTTTTTCATTTTAAAATCAGATCCGTCGGTTAAAACATACATTTTGTTTTACCTTGAATCCGTTTTAAAAGAAACAAAAAAAATTATCCTTTCTTTTTTGGCTTTCTTTTATAGCCGGATTCTTTCCAGTGAACGGAAGCGCGGTAAGCGTCTTCCAGCCGACGGGCATAAGAATCAGTTTCGATATTCAGCAAAAAATCATAAATACCGTTAGCCACGTCTTCGACCATCATTTCGCGTTCATGATAAGAAACGCGGCAAGTCTGACACCAAATCATCTGATGCCCTTCGGCGTCCGTAATGAAGACGTCGGTATAATCGCCTGTTTTTGAAACAGGATTGTCACCGTTATGCAAAGGCAGTTTAAAATGTTCGTTTAAACATAAAAAAGCAAGGGCTTTAGCCATTTTCTTTGCAACAAGCCGTTCATTGACAGACATGCAATTCTCCTTAAGTCTTACCGTTTAATCCGATAACACTGTACTACAGAAACATCAAAAAACGATATTCCGACATTAGGCGAGTCTGTAATAACAGCCTTCCTTTTAATTGCATTCAGCCTTTCGCTTTTTTACTCTTCATGCAGTTTGGCGCGGATTTCCTGCAGCGTAAAGCGCTGTTCTTTTAATTCTTTCAACCGCTTGATCCGCGGCAGAATTTCCGATGAATACAAAGTATAATCCGCCGACGTTTTTCCGGCCGTTTCCAGTAATCCCAGCCCCGTCCAGTAACGCAGCGTCGAAACGCGTTCGCCCGTTTCTTTAGCCAGCTGACCGATGCGCAGAAAATAAGGATCGCAATCTATTTCTTCGGACACGCGACGCTGAGAAGCCTGAATATATGTTTCCAGCGCTCTGTTGACCGCCCGGCTGATCAATTTATCATAGCCCGCCCGATCATTTTTAAAAATCGCGCTTTCCAACGTATCCCAATACTCTTTCTTTTCACGCCGGGAAAACAAAGCGGGCGGATAATTATGCCGCATTAGGATCAGATTCATTAAAAACCGCGCCGTGCTTGCATTTCCCATACCGAACGGCTGAATGGACATCAGCCGCAGATGCGCTTCTGCCGCCAGCGCCGCCGGGTGCAGCGTCCGCGCGGCAAACAACCACATGCCGAAATCGTTCATCATGCGCTGGACGCGGATAGAATCAGGCATTTCGTGCGTTCCGACGGGAAAATTTTGTTTAAAGCCACGGTACATGCCGCCGTTTTTATCGTCCAGATTACGCACAACGACACGATGCATGTTTTTAACGTCGCCGTCGTCAATCTGATGATTAACTTTTTGAGATAATTCCATAATCATATCAAAGACTTTTGCCGCGTTCAAAGCCTGAATATGTTCGGTCAGCGAATGATTTTCAACGGTTTTGTCTTCATACAAGATTCCGGCCGTTTCCTTGCGGGTCAGCGTCGATCCGTCGAAAAAACCGCCGACATAAGCGATTTCCAGTTCGACATTTTTTCTTAATTCTTCCCGGACTTCCGCGGACAGAGCAGGCAGTTTGTCCAATTCGCTTTTTTTAGCGCTTAGTTTTTCATACATCATGCCCGTACTCCTTCAAATTCTTCATCATGGCGCAAATCAAGCGGAACGAAAGGCGTTTCCACAGGCCCCTGATACAGCTGCCGCGGACGAGCCAGCCGGCGCGGCCCTTCGTTTCCTTCGCGCCAATGGGCAATCCAGCCCGGCACACGCCCGATCGCAAACATAACCGTATACATATTCAGCGGAATCCGCAGCGCGCGCAAGATCATGCCGGAATAAAAATCAACATTCGGATACAGGTTGCGTTCTTTGAAATAATTATCGTTCAAAGCAGATTCTTCCAGCTTCAGGGCGATATCGATCAGCGGATCGTCAACCCGTTCGGTTTCCAGCAGGTCAAATACGGCTTTTTTCAAAATTTTCGCCCGCGGGTCAAACGTTTTATATACTCTGTGTCCGAATCCCATCAGGCGCACCTGTTTCTGCTTTACCCTTTTGATAAAGGAATCAATGTTTTCATCGCCTTTTGCCAACCGCGACAACATTTCAAACACGGCGACGTTCGCCCCGCCGTGCAGCTTTCCCCACAAAGCGCAGATTCCCGACGCCACCGAAGAAAACAAATTCGTTTCCGCCGATCCGACAATCCGCACCGTTGACGTCGAACAGTTTTGTTCATGATCGGCATGAAGCATTAAAAACAGATTCAACGCTTTAACCGCTTCTGGCGTCGGCTGGTGCGGCCTGTGCGGAATGGAAAACATCATATGCAGAAAATTTTCACAGTAACTGCGCGCCGGATCGGGATAAACAAAAGGCAGCCCCATGGCTTTGCGGTAAGAAAAGGCCGCGATTGTGCGCACTTTGGAAATAATCGCGGCGACCGCGTTGCGCATGGCTTCTTCGTCCGTCGTATCCATAATTTCCGGAGAATAACAAATCAAAGAATTAACGACCGCCGACAAAATCGACATCGGCTGCCCGTTGGGCGGGAAAGCGTCAAAATGATGCAGCAATCCTTCATGCAGCAATTCATTGTTTGTCAAACGCGCGCTGAAAGTTTTCATTTCCGCCATTGTCGGCAGACGCCCGTAAATCAGCAGCCACGCCGTTTCGACAAACGTCATTTTTTCGGCGACCGTTTCAATCGGAATACCGCGGTAACGCAGGATTCCTTTTTCACCGTTAACATATGTGATTTTACTGACGCAGGAAGCCGTATTTCCAAATCCCGGATCCAACGCGGTCAATCCCGTTTTGGACCGTAATTCGGAAATATCCACACTTTCTTCTCCTGTTGTCGAACATAAAACAGGCAGTTCCAGTTTTTTCCCGTCGTATTCCAGCTTTACCGTTTTTGCCGTCATCTGATTTCCCTTAACGTTTGGCGCAATTTCATCATTTGCATTTCAGCTTCTTCTTTTAATCCTAAAAGTGTTAACAATTCTACCCTTACCGCTTTGACAAACGAAGCCGTATCCACTCCCGTTTTTTGCTTTGATTTCAGTTTCGGTGCCAGATCCGGCGGAGCAACGCCTTTTTTCAAAACATTAATATAGGCTTCATGCAGCGCCTGCGCATAAGAACGCAAAGGCTGATTTTCGGGTTCGGCCAAAGACGCCTGAGAAAATCCGATTGCCAGCCCTTCAATGACCGGGACAGGATCATAACGCAGGAAACCTTCTTTTTTAGATAATTCCATCAAATCGGGCGCCGTTCCCGCACCGCCCATTTCCGGCCAGACACGCCCGTCCGCCAACAAAATAACCGAATTGACCGAAGCGATACTGGCGCCCAAATCCATCGCGTCCGACACGATATCGCCCCATAAATTGTCATAAGCGTAACACGTTCCCCCCGGCAAAGGCGCCGTAAACATCATTACCGCCGCCGCATCGGGTTTGACGATCAGGAAATCTTCCCCTTCGACCTTTTTTAATTTCAACGCTTCGTTTCTGACCGCCTTGACCACGGGCGCATCATATAAATCCGATTCGTCAAAGGCAAATACGACGCGGTTGTATTTTTTAACAGCCGCCTGACGGAAGACCTGCGTCACATAACGCGCCGCGTCGGCATAGTCATAATGCATTTCTTCAAACATATCGCCGGCTTTGACGGGAATGCGGATTTCTTTTGTTCCGATATACAACCTGTATTCGCCGTCTTCCTTAACAACCTGATTCAGTCCGCCGTATTCGCTTTTTCCCGCAGAAAACCGGCAGACGGAAAATTCTCCGACCGGCTTTTTAACCCCGCAGGCATAAACGGCGTTTAAAACGGCCGCGATTTTCGGACCGTAAGACGGATCCGGCGCCAGAACCGTCGTATCCCGTTCAACGGGACGCGCCAGCAAACGGGCGAAAGCCGCGTCCACGATATCGCCCTGATTTCCTTCCAGCCGTTTTAATCCGTATTTTTCGCGCCGGTCGTTGTAAATTTTTTTCTTTTCACCGTCCAGTTCGGGGCGCACCGTATATTTTGACATAAAAACAATATCATTGTTTTTGGCTATCGCCCGATCGCATAACGCGATCACGTCCGCGCGGCGGGTGACTTTGGCATAAACGGCGGATCCGGCAGATAACTTTTCCGTTTCCCGCACCGTCTGACGGTTGAAATCAACGCGGACGCCCGCTTCGTTTTCCAAATTAACAAAGACGCCGTCTTTTTCCCGCCCGCCGTCCAAAAACAAAACGTCGATTTTCCCGGCGCGGTCATAAACGGGCAAAGAAACGTTCAACAAACCGGACAGTCCCGGATTTTCATAACGTTCCAGATTACCCTTGACCAGCCAATGGCCGCGCATATATCCGTTCGGCGTGCCGGTCACCAATTTGCTTAATTCCTCGGGCTTGCGCGCGTCATCTAACAGATCCAGAACGGCCTGCGTCTGTTCTTTCGTCGGAGTAACGCCGGGGCCTTTGACCAAAACCGCATTCTTGTCCCCGCCGGCCAGCTCGATCGTTTCGCGGATCACTTCGCCGTTTGTCTGAATCCTTCCTTTCAAGCTCCAGTCATGTTCACGCAGACGCTTTTCGCCGATAAAATCCGCAAACGGCTCAATCAGTTCTTTTTTCACAATTTCATACGCCGCGCCGGCCGCTTCTTCGGGCAGAGCAACGTCAACAAACGCTTTAACCATTTTTAACCGCCTTAAAATATTCCTCAACCGTCGGAAAACGTCCCAAAACCGCCGCCGCGGCTTCCAGCTGCGCCGAAACCAGATAAACGGAAGCTTCATCGCCCATACGGGCTTTAAAATTACGTGTTGAAACGGTCAAGACATTCCTTTTCCCTTTTACCCGTTCCTGATTGCCCATGCACAAAGAACAACCTGATATTTCAATCCGCGCGCCTCTGTCCGCCAGCGCTTTTAAAACGCCTGCCGTTTCCAGATCATGCGCGATCATACGTGTCGGCGCGGCGATCCACGTTTCGACGGCCAGCCGGTCAACGCCGCGGGTGATACGCTCAAAAGCTTCAAAGTCTTTTTCCCCCGACATACACGACCCGACAAAACAAAATTCCGCGGGCGTTCCGGCGATTTCGGACAGCGGCCGGACATTATCCGGCGTATGCGGGCAGGCAATATACGGCTGTTTGATTTCGGCCAGGTCGATTTCCAAAACATGCGCGTATTCCGCCTCTTCGTCCGCCTTAAACTCCTGCGGTTTTTCAAGATAATCCAGCAGCGCTTCGCGCCTGTTTTCCAAAACGCCGCCGTTGTCGTATCCGCCGGCGATCATCTGTTCGACAACGGGCAAAGAATGTGCGCGCACATACGCCGCGACCGTTTCCGCCGGCTGTTCGAAATAAGCCGCCGCCGCGGAACGTTCCGCCGAAGCGTTCGTCATTTTAAATACGTCGATCATATCAAACGGCCGGCCGAACCGCCTGAATTCGATAATCGTTCCTTCAAAGATGTTTTTGCCGAACAGTTTTTGCGCTTTATACGGTATGTAGTTGACCAGATCGCGCACGGTAACGCCGTCGTTAAATTCTCCGTTCAAGCGGACCAAAACGCTGTCCGGAACGGTTATTTCCGTTACTCCCGTCGCAGCGGCTTCGGCAATGCCGCCGGAACCGAGCGGAAAGCTCAAAGCCGTCGGCGTGCGCGTATGCGAATCTCCGCCGACGACAACGGTATTCGGCACAACCAGCTCGTTTAGCCAGGAATGAATGATACCGTCGCCCATATTCAGCGCGACGCCGCCGATTTCTTTGACAAAATCCGTCAGCTTTTTATTCGCCGCCACGACGGCCGGCGTGCGGAACCCCAAAGCGGCATTATGACACTGCGACTGCAAAAACAAAGGCACGGCCAGTTTCATCGCGGCCAAAGTCCCCTGTAACTCCTGCACGGTCATGCCGCCCGTCGTATCCTGCGAAGCGACCGTGCCGACTTTCGCATACACGGTCTGCCCCGGCCTGACGCTTTTTAAGCCCGCGGCTTTGGCGATGATTTTTTGCGCCGCCGTCATCGGACGCGCCGCCTGATCCGGTTTTTCCGCCGCATACGGCAGTTTGAAACTTTTTCCCAGAATTTCGGACGCGGCCGCCGTTAAAATTTTTCCCATGCGGAACATCGCCGCCCCGCCCGCGCGCAGATAATCGAGTTCGCTTTGATCCAACGGCTTGAACGAAGCGATCTCCGCCCCCGTTTCGGACAAGATTTTCCCCGCCCGCCAGACAACGCGGACTTTATCCCCCGTATGCAGCAGATCCGTATCCGTGCGCACGATTACGGATCCCATATCCTGCGCGGTTTTGGCAAAAATCGGCCCCAGAACGCGCCCGGCGAAAATCACGGCGCGCGTTTTTCTGTCCGGCTGAAACCGCGTATCCTCATTTTCAATACCGATATTCCATTCAACGTTGTTCATACCCGACTTACGCGAAGAACTCGTTCCGATTTTATCGGCCGCCAAAGCGACGGGAATATCCGGATTTGCCGATTTCAAAGCGTCCAAAGCCGCCAGCAAAGGCGCGTTCATAAAATAATGCCGGCCGTGAAAAGGAATATCCGTGCGCGTATGGCCGCCTTTGGAATGGGATAGAAAATCCGTCGACGCTTCAATATCGTCGGGAATTTTAAAAACAACCAGCCGCGTTTCATCTTCCAACGGCCGGCGGCGCGTAAACCAATCCGCACGCGCCCAGGCTTCCAACAACGCCTGCGCATATTTATTGCCGGATTCATATAAAGCGGCAACGTCATTCACGGCCTGATGTATCAAAACCAGTTCGGACAACACGCCCGCAGCTTCGGGAGCCGTCTTATCGTTTTTTAAAAGAGAGATCAGAACGGAAATATTATGCCCGCCGCGCATATATCCCAGCTGAACGACCGCCTGTTTCGCCGTCAACCCCGGCACGGTCGTTTTTCCCGAAGCGACACTGCCCAGAAAAGCGGCTTTAACGGCCGCGGCTTCTCCCGTTCCCGACGGCACGCTGTTTAACAAAAGATCCAGCATTTCCGCCGTATTTTTTCCGTTTTCCAACAAAGAAACGCAGGCTTTTGTTTGCTCCGCGTTTAAAGGCGACGGCGGCAACCCGTCTTGTTTTCTGGACAAAGTTCCGTCTTCGGGGTGTTTCGGGTCAAACGGACGCGGCGCATCATACGCCGCGAAATAATTTTGTAAAATTTCTTCGGCAGTCATATCGGTCCTTCTTTTTTCAGGGAACAATCAATCCGTACAATTCCGGATCAGGCATTTTAACCAGCTTTAATCCGTCCTTATCTTTAACAAAAGTCAACGTCGTTTCGCCGCTTTGATTATCAATGCCGTACCGCGGCGATCTGGCGGATCGGGAATAAAAAACAGACGCCCGGTAAACGCCCGTCTGCGGATCAATCAAAGTCTGAAAGACGGACGTTCTGTAATCCACATCGGAAAATCCCGCGAAATCATTTTCTACGGCAATTTGCAGCAGATCACGCTTTCCGTCATATTCCGGACTGATAAAAGACATAAATTGTTCAATGTTTTTATCCTTATAAGCTTGATTCATCAGACCCAGCGTCCGGCTGACTTCGGCAGACGGATCAACGATGGCGCACCCGGCCAGCAGAACAAAAAACAAAAAAACAATTTTTTTCATGCGTCTTCCTTCAGACAGCCCGATTATTTATTGAGCGACCGGCGTTTGTTGCGCGGCGGGGAAATCATGCAGAGCGACAAAAACCGTGCGCGTAAAGACGGCATGCTTTTTATTGATTTCCGCCTGTTTTGATTTCGGATACGTATAGCGGATACGCACATACGTCATCAAGTCTTTGTTCGTCCCCAAAACCAGCAGAGATTTTTTGGCTTCGTCGCGCTGATTAAACTGAACGTCGGCTTCCAGAACCTGATAATTAACGCTGCGCCAGCGGAAAGTCCGCGGTTTTTTCGTTCCGGTTTTCACATCGGAATACAGCCCCGAATCCTGCATTGCCTGAATTTCCTGCAAATGCTTATCCATCAAAGCTTCCATATTCTGGTCAATCTCGGCGGGTATACCGAAGTCCTGATTATTATAAATAAAAACGGTAGCGACGATATCGTCCGCCGTATAAGCGCGGGTAAATCCGGCGCCGCGCTGATTTTGTTCCCGGTCGGCCACCGGTTCGACGGATTTCAGACCGGCAATTTCGTCGGGCAGAGATTCCGTAACTTTTTTTTGCATTTCGACAACCTGCGCCTGAACCCTGTCCGTCAAGGGCAGCATCACGGCCGTCTGTTTTGTTTTATCGGGAACCGCTGCGCAGGAAGCCAGCAAAAGCGTTAAAGAAAAAATTTTAAAAGCCGTATTCATCAGATATCCTCAATTATTTGCAGCCCGCAGGTATTCTACCAAAACAGGCGGAAAAATCAAAACGCTTATTTCACCTTTTCGCTTTTGCGCGCGCGACGGTGAAAACAGGCAGCTCCGCCGGACCGTATGTTCCGAAAAACGTTTTCGGAATCAAAATGCTTTGTCCGACCCGCCCGGGCGAAAGAGCGGATACCTCTTTTTTTGAAAAACCGTCGATAACTTCGGACACAACCACGTCAACGGGGGAAAATGACGACGGCGGCAAAAATGACAAAACGTCTCCCCGTTCGATTTTTTGATAAATAATGACCTCCGCCCCTTCGTCGGTCCATTGCGCGATCACGCCGGCATTGCGCCAATCGCTCAGACTCTGCACCGTTTCGTAATTCTGCGCGGAACCGTCCGGCACGCCGTCGAAAAATCCCGTCGTATAGCCGCGGTTCTGCAATGTGTCCAGTTCGGCCTGATACGGCTCAAACCGCCATTTGTCAGGATTGTCAAACCAATCGTCTATCGCTTTACGGTAAGCTCTGGCCGTCTGCGCGACATAATACGGCGTTTTGTTGCGCCCCTCGATTTTCAACAAATCAATCCCGGCGTTTAAAATTAAATCCAGCTTCGGCATCAGGCACAAATCTTTGGAATTCATGATATAAGTGCCGCGGTTGTCTTCTTCGAGAGGCAGAAATTCGCCGGGGCGCTGTTCTTCTTCCAGATACAGCTTATACTTCCAGCGGCAGGCGTGCGCGCATTTGCCGCGGTTGGCGCTGCGCCCCGTCATAAACGCGGATAAAAGGCAACGCCCGGAATAGCTCATGCACATTGCGCCGTGAACAAACATCTCGATTTTCATATCCGGCGCCTGCCGTTTGATTTCGCGGATTTCCTCAAAAGACGTTTCGCGCGACAAAACGCAGACCTTTGCTCCCAGCGACTGCCAGAACTTAACGGTCAGCGCCGAGCCGACGTTTGCCTGCGTCGATACGTGCAAAGGCGTCTGCGGCGCGTGTTCTTTCATAAACATAAACACGCCCGGATCCGACACGATCAGCCCGTCGGGCCGCAGCCGGTTGACCGTATCGGCAAAGCCGGCCAGTTTGTCAACGTCGTCATTTTTGGAAAACAGGTTCAGCGTCAGGTAGATTTTTTTATTTTTTTCATGCGCCTGACGGATTGCCTGTTCCACCGTATCGACCGTAAATCCCTGATTGGCGCGCAAAGACAACGACGGCAGCCCCGCGTAAACGGCGTCCGCCCCGTACAGAAAGGCCGTTTGCAGCGCTTCCGGCGATCCGGCGGGCAAAAGCAGTTCGGGTTTTTTCATTTCATCGCCCTTTCATCGGACTGTCAAACGGCGTTCGGAAAGCAAAATCTTTTCGCCGTTTTTTAAAGTAATTTCAGCCCGTACTGTATGACTTCCTTTTTCCGGACGCCAGAAAAAAGTATCGTTTTTCAGCGGCGCCGACGGATTTTCATCAACGACCCAGACAATGCGCGCGCCTTCGGGCAAAAAGGAAACAGAGAACGGATACTGCTGATATTGTTCCGGCACGCGCGGATCGACGGCCAGCATAACGCCGTCGGCCGGCGACAAAATAACGGGCGTTTCCGGTTCGAAAAAAGACGTTTCAACAATATCGGGATCAAAATATTCCGTTTTTTCGCCGTCCGTTTTCTTTTCCAGCCGCGCCGATAAATAAAGCGGCCCCGAATTTTTAATCTTGTTTAATTCCGTAAAAACCGAACGCAGCAGCAAAGCGGGCCCGGACGCGCCGGTAACGTCCAGCATCGGTTCGTATGTCAGATTGCCCAGCCAGACTCCGGCGACGAAATCGGCGTTATATCCCATCGCCCAGGCGTCCCGGTAATCCGTTGATGTTCCTGTTTTTACCGCCGTCTGCACCGGAAAATTCAAAATGCTGTCCGCGCCGAATTCCAGCTGGCGAGCCAAAGGATCCGACAGAATATTGCCGATCAGCGTTGCCGCCGTTTCGGGCAGCACACGTTTTTCCGTTTCACATTCCTGCCCTTTAAAAGCGCGCAGAGGCTTTAAAATACCGCCGTTGGCCAGCATCAGATAAGCGCGGGACAATTCCGGCAGAGTCACTTCCGCATTTCCCAGCGCCAATCCTTCGCGATAGAAATCGGCGTTTTTTTCAAAATGAGAAAATCCGATCTGCCGCAAAAAATCAAAATAAGTTTTAATTCCGACGAACTCGATCGTTTTCAAAGCCGGAATATTCAACGAATTGCCCAAAGCCTGACGCAAAGTCACATCGCCGTAATAAGCGCGGCTGTAATTTTTAAAATGATGCACGCCCGAGCCGACCGCGCGGGAAAACGGCGCGTCTTTGATTTCAGTCGCGGCCGTCATGCCTTTTGTCAACGCCAAAGCATATAATAAAGGCTTTTGCGCCGAAGCCGGCTGACGCGGCGTTAACACCGCGTTCACGGCCGCCGTATCCTTGTCCGAACTTTCCACGACCCAGGCCAGAATATTTCCCGTCGCGCGCTCAATCACCACGACCGCGGCGTTCGATACATGACGGTATTGCAAATCTTTCAAACGCCGGCGGGTTAAAGCGGCGACTTTCTTTTGCAAAAAAGCGTCCAAAGTCGTTTCGACCGCCCGGCCCGCGGGCAGGTCAAGCGAACGGACATATTCCAGAAAATGCGGCGCGGACACACTCAGTTCCGGCGCGGACAAACGGATTTTTTCATTCAGAGCCGCCTGCAGCTCCGTTTCGGAAATAATCCCCTGCCGTTGAAAAGCCCGCAGCTGCCGGTCGATCAATCCGTTGATTTTATCCGGATCGGCGTACAGGTCAAAAGAGCTCGGCGCGCGCACCAAAACGACCAAAGCCGCCGTTTCGCGCACGCTTAAACGATCGGGAGTCTTTGAAAAATAAAACAAAGCCGCCTGCTTTACGCCGCGCCGATTGGCGGCATACGGCACTTGATTTAAATAAAATTCCAAAATATCGTTTTTCGAAAACCGCCGTTCCAAACGAACGGCGTCAATCCCTTCGATAATTTTCGAAAAAACCGTGCGCGGCCGGGGAATAATCATGCGGACGACCTGTTCGCTTAAAGAACTGGCGCCGCGGACAATTTTTCCCGCTTTTATATTTTGAAACAACGCCGCCGCTCTGGCCGTCCAGTCAACGCCCGCATGGGAATAAAAATTTCTGTCTTCGGCGGCAAGGAACATCTGTATCAGCAAAGGCGGCATTTCATACAGGCGCAGAGTATCGTGCGCGTTCCAATAATTCAGATACGACGTATTTAACGGAACGCCGGATCTGTCCAAAAACTGAACTTTATCCGCCCGCGCGGTCAGCCGGTCAAACGATTCGGGCAATTCGCCGACAAAAGTATAAACAACCGCGGCGGCGGCAAGCACAACGCCCGCCGCCGTCAACACGATTTTTTTCAAATTACGGCGCAACTTTAACCACATCGGCCGCCGTCAATCCGAATACGTCCGGCGTATACATTGCTTCGGCCTTTGCGGGAAAAGCGGTAAACACACCGTCGGCAACAACCTGCGCCGCATAGGAAACCCGATGCGTTCCCGCCGGCAGATATTCCGCATAAAAACCGACGAAAGCATGTCCCGTATCCCTGAATTCGAAAGCGCCGTCCGACGAAACTTCGCCCAAATCCGCCGACGAGGTCGTCGCCAGCAAAGAATTGACCGGTTCAAAAGCCCCGGCAACCGGATCGCGCAGCGCGACAAAATACCGTGCGACAGGATTGACAACCGTCAATTCGACTTTTACCGATTCGCCGCGCTTTAAAACAACGGAAGCGTCAACGGGAACGAAAACGCCGCCGCGCCGAACAAAGAAGCGGCGTTCCACTTCCAGTCCCGCATTAACGGAACGGGCGACGTCCGACGGATAAGACAAAGCCGTCGAATAATAATATCGCCCCCGCCCCGACGCTTTAAAATCAACCGCGGTTTTCCGACCGGCCTGATCATCGTTCAACAGAACAGACGCCGCCGCGGCAGGATCGGATTTTTGCGTAAACGACGCGGATAAAACGTCCTTTTGTTCAAACACCGCGCGGATATTCAGATCAACCGGTTCCGACTGTATACCGGCGTACGTTTGCAGTCCCATCATGCAAAAAGCGTTTGCCTGCGTATTAACCCAGGTACCGTCCCCGCGGCGCAGCGTATACGCTCCGCGCATTAATGCTTCGGCTTTGTCCGGATCGGTTTCGGACACGGCCGTCAGCGCCATGCACGTCGTTTTAGCGGGCGAAGACAGCAAAGCATCATTTCCGTTTCCGGCTTCTTTAAAAATCAAGCTGCCGGACGTTTGATAAGCCTCATTCATCAAATCGTTGAAAACAGCCTGATGATCCGGAACCAGCCGTAAATACAGAGCTTTATCAAACGCGCTCATTAATGGAACAAAGCGGTCAAATACGGCGATATCGGAGTCGCTGATTAATCCTTTTTGCTTCAGAAAAGCCGCGGACAGCAGCCGCGTCGTCAACAGCGCCGCGGACTCCGTTTCCTGATCCGTGCGTTTAAACAGCCCCAGCAGATAATCCGCCAGCTTTTCCTGTGTCCCGCGCGGAATTTCATATCCGGCCTGTTCCAGATAATCAAAGATATAGGCCGTATAAGCGGACAAATACGGGCTGACAAACCTGTTTTCGGGCGAAAAATAAGCCATACCTCCGTTCTGCGCCTGATAAGACGGCGCCTGCTTTAATGTCCGGCGCACGAAATCATCGGCGTCAGGCCACAGATCGTCCGGCCAGACCGCCTTTTTTTCCGCCGCATAAACGGCAGCGGCGGCCGCCCGGCTGATTTTTTGTTCCCAGCACGGGTGCGGGTAATCGCGCATGGCTTCCACCGCCGGTTTTAATCCGGTCAAAAAACCGGGAGCCGCGGAAACCGACAACCTGCCGCCATAAGCTTTTACGCCCGCCGGTATGTCCAAAGGAACGGAAACGTCCGTATCCGAAGCGCTGCCGTACAAAGCCGCCGTTTCAAACGTCGTTAAATTCAAAACGGGCAAGGTCTGTTTCAGTCCGTCCCGGTTTGTCCCGTCGTCCGCCGTAAACGCCACGGTGATTTCACCGGCCGGATCCGACGGGTTTAACCGCGCTTTTACATCTTCAAAAAACACGCTTTGGCGCTCAAAGGGCTTTAAAACAATCTGTTTTTGCGCCGCAGCCGCTTTATCCAGCGCGCCGGACGCTTTGACAGACACCGAAACAGACGTCTGACGCGCCGTCCTGTTCAGAACGGACGCGCCGGGGGAAAACATATCGCCGGTACGCAGCTGATTAGGCAGCAGCGCTCTGATTTCCAAAGGCTGAGTCACATTGACGCGCGCCTGCCCCATTCCCGCAAATTCTTCGGGCGTCACGGCCAGAACAATAATCCGCCACCCGGTCAGATTGTCGGGCAGCTTCACGTCAAATGCCGCGCGTCCTTCCTTATCCAGTTTCAACGACGGATTGAAATAAGCGACAAATTTAAACACGTCGCGCATCGCAAAATCCGATCCGCCGTCGCCGCCTTGATTGGCGCCCTTCTTTTCGATTTTCTGGCGCCCGATCAGTTGTTCGACCAAACTATACGTCCGTACGTCCAGATCCCCCAGACTGTTTAATCCCCGGTACGGATCAAAGCTTTCGTCTCCTTTGGGCAGCAAAGACAAAACGGCTTCGTCCACAACGACCACCGCGGCTTCGACCGGCTGTTTTTTCCGTCCGGGCAACTCGGCCGAAATCTGCGCGGTCATCGTTTGGCCGGGACGGTAATCCTGCTTTTGCGGTGCAACCTTGACTTTAATCCGGCGCGATTCGTCCGAAACGGGAATTTTCACATATCCCGTCCACTGCGCCGGTTTGCCCAAATCGACTTCGCCGTCGGCCGGTTTGTCCACACGCGGCGAAAAAGCGGCGACGGAAACATATACGCCGGGGAAGAAATCGTCTTCAACCGGAATTTCTATCTTTTCAACCGACCGGTCTAAAGGCTGCACAAAAGAACCCAAAACGCCGTAACGTTCAACCGTCACCAGCGCCAAAGCGCCGGGCACGGGATTTTCAACCGTTAAAACGATTTTGTCGCCGGTCTTGTAGTTTTTCCGATCCGGAACGATTTTCAAACGGTTTTCGGTTGAAGCCCAAGGCACGTAATCCGAACCGTCCACATAGAAATTTAACCGCGACGTATAACCGTTAATTGACGCGACGGCTTTATACATACCGCTTTGATCCGGCGTAAAAGTGCATTTTTGCGGTTTTGTCGCGCTCATTCCCATACATTCGCCGGCTTTTTCTTCCTGCGACACGTATTTCATCAGATAAGCGTTCCCGGCCGATTTTTCACGCACCAGTTTATTCGCCGTCCTGAAAAACGTGATTTTGACCGGAACGCCAGCGACCAGATTTTGTTTCGTATCGGCGACGACGTATTCAATGTCGGCCGGTTTGCCCGCAACGGCGGCTTCCGCGCCGCGGCGCAGGCCGACCAGCCGGTCGGTTGAAAAATAATCCGCCGAAGCAAATGAAGAAACAGAGCGTCCCGAATCATCAAACACTTTCGTTTCAAATCTGACCTTGCCGTACGGTTTGGCCGATTTCGGCAAAACAAACGTTTTTTGCAAAATTCCTTTTTCATCGGCGCGGCCGTCCTGATCAAACAGCGTTTCGGGCGCGTAATCCTTATCCGTTAAATCCGCGCTGAAACTGAATGCGTCCCCGTCCGTTTTTAACGTAAACGGCGCAAAGGATAAAACGGCGCTCTGACGCATTTTGGCGCCGGCATACGCCCCGCCGGAAAACAGAGAAGCCTGCGAATTAACCTGAACTTTTCCGCCGGCCCTGAAAACGCCGCCGTTGACTTCGGTCGAAGATTTAAACGCCGAAGCGGAAAAATCAGACACCAGAAAACGCATCGGGTATAAGCTGGCCTCCCCGTGCTTCAGCGTTACGTCATACCACCCGGAAACGGCCTGCGGCGACAAAGTAAAGCTGCCGTCTAAAGCGCCGAAAGGCGACAAATACAATCCTTTTTGTTCAAATACCGTCTGTCCCATGGAATCGGCGACAACCAGCTCATAACCGTTTTGCGGCGCTTTTTCCAGCATTCTGCCGCCGGATTTGCGGACATAAATTTTAAAATCAACCGTATCCCCTGGACGATAAATGCCCTGCGGCGTAAAGCCGAACGCGCGCAGGTACAAATACGGCGCGGGGAAATAAACGCTGGAAATATCCCAATCGCTTAACGCGCCGGCAGACAAGGAAAACGAACCGTTCAGCGGCAGAACGGCGGTTTCTTTCCCTTTGGAAATCTGAACAAACAAATAATCTTTATTAATGTCCCACTGGTTTAAATACGCCGCTTTCGGATCCAGCTCCCGATATCCGGGCAGATCTGCGCGTCCCGTTTTATCGGTTTTATCGCCGGCCAGAACGTTCTTTTTCTGCGGAACGGACAAAGGCCCCGCATACAGTTCCGCTTTTGCTCCCGGCACGGGTTTGCCCGTTTTAAAATCGACGACCCAGATCAAAGAAGAATCCCAGCCGATTTTGGCAACGACCTGCCACGGCGAAACCGAAGCCGTAAAGAAATAACGCCCTTCCATCGCGGGAACGGTCTTAAAATTCCCCGCGACAAAGCCCGAGCCGCCGTCCAGCATCGCGCGCACACCGTAATTAAAAGGATACGATACGTTTCGGATTGACGGCGAAACCTCTGCGATATTGTGAACGCCCGATATTTCTTCGCGGGCGGTAAAGCCCGAAAAAACGACTTCGGCTTTGTTTAAGTTCGTCGCGTATCCGACGGCGTGCGTATCTTCTCCGCTTTCCAACACAACGGAAGAATACGGCAGTTTCAATTCCGGCCGGCGGTCGCCGGTTTTAAAAAAGAACGTTTCCGGTTTTTCAATTTTCGCGCCCCAGACGTCCGTCAGCGAATCCGATATGTTCAGCGCATACGTTTCCCCCGCTTTGGGAGCGGACACGGAAATAACATTTGATACGGCGGCCCGTTCGTTGACGGAAACGGCCGGCTGCCCTTTTACAAAATCGGAGACGTTTTCCAACACCGTTTTATCGGACAAGATAATATTAACGGGAAAATCAAACTGACATTCCGGAATATTCAGGCGCGTTTCTTCGGCGCCGTATGATTTCATGGAAAAGTTTTTGTCATAGCACTGCAGCGATTCGGCCTGAAAAACGGGCAGCGTTTTTCCTTTGCCGGCGACGCCTTCTTTTTCGGATTTCAGATCTCCGCCGTTCAGCGCCTTAAATCCCGACTCGTAAACCAGTTCATACGGTTGATTCACGCCCAGATCTTTAACGGGGGAAACCAGATACTTCGCCTGACAGTCCGTTTCCCATTCCTGACATTCGCTTTGAGCGACGTCAACTTTGATTTTTTTCGAACCGGCTTTGAAAAACATATTGGAACGAACGGATTTCATTTGCGTATCCGTATCGAAAACCACACGCCACCGGGGACGTTCGGGCGTGATAAAATCCATAAAGCGGGTTCGTAAGACATTGATTTCGGGACGCGCCGTTTCCAAAACGAACGACTGTCCTTTTTCCATTTTTTCCCCGGACAAAGCTTTAAATTCAGGCTTTACCTTGACTTTATACAATTCTGCGGGGGCCAAACGGTCCTTTTCCCCCAGAATACAAGCCAAAGACGTCTGATTCAGCCAGCGCCAGCTGCAATTCAGCCGCGGCTTTATTTCAATCGGAACCTGATCCGCATCGCGTTCCATTTCACCTAAAGCCGCAACGGGACGGTTAAATTCAAAAACAATTTTATCCGCCCGCTTTATGCCTTTTCCTTCAGGTATCATTCTTCGAACGAACAAAGAAGAATCGCCGGCGGCGGCTTGAAAAGAAAAGCAAACACAAAACAAGAAAAATAAAATTTTTTTTGACATGTAAAGGCTCCTCATGTTCTGATCGCTGACGGAAAAGCATCTTAACCGAAATTAAATGAAATGACCAGACTGAAACCCGGATTACGCCGTCTGATTAAATATATCGTCATTTTAACGGCAGGCCTTTATACTGCCGTTATTTCAAACGGATATCAGGCTGTCGTTGACGGCGATACGATTAAAATCGGCCGGCAGACCGTACGAATGGACGGCATGGACGCGCCGGAGCTGAGTCAGAACTGTCTGTGCAAAGGCCAGACGGTCAAATGCGGCATACAGGCCAAAAAAACGCTGCACCGCTTCATCGGTTCCAACACCGTCTTGTGCGAAACAAGCGGACGTGATTTTTACGGACGTTTGATCGGAGAATGTTTCATTCAGGTTGACGGCCGGAAAATCAGCTTAAACGAAATGATGATTCAAAACGGCCTGGCCATGGCGAAATATACCGACCAGTTTTTAATTCAGGAATCCGAAGCCATCAGGAACCGGCGCGGATTCTGGGCTTGCGAAGGTTTTGAAGACCCCGTGTCTTTCAGAAAAACGGATTAATAGAATCAAACGGAACGTTCGATAACGTTTTGTATCCGGCCTGTCCGGTTAAAGACGGAATCAGAGTTTCGGGCAGAAAAGACATAACTGCCGAAAACGATGACGACCGCCGTCATCAGCATCAGACGCAGCCCCGATTCCCGTGATGAAATCAATAATGCGCCCGTCATGACCATAACGGCCGATTCCGCCACCGGGACGGAAAAACCGTCCAAATGACTGGCGGCAATAAACAACAGAAAAGAACAAACCAGAACGAACATCGGAAAAGCGATATCCTGCCAGATATCCTGCGGCGTTCTGTCCGGCGAGGCGGGACGGCAGCACAAAGCGGCCAAGACAAATCCGGTATAAAGCGCCCGGGACGGCATAACAAAAGCCGGCGTTGCGCCGACCGCCGCCGCGGTTAAAACGACAAAGGCAAAAGAAATGTTTTTATTAAAACTTTTTTGACGTTCAAAAGCCGCGCAGATACATACCGTATTCAGGATCAAAACGGCAAACAGCTGCGCCGGCAGCATCTGACAAGGCTGAAAAGACAGAATAAACGACGCGGCGAAAACAACCGCCGCCAGCGGCTGAATCTTCAGAACGGATTCAAGAATGTTTTTTCGAACGGCGGAAAAACACGCGCAAACGGCTGCTCCGGCCAGTCCGGCAGCCAAAACGGCGACAGCCGGCCACTGTTGTTTTTCAAAAAAACAGGCCGTAAACGAACCGCTCAGCCCGAAAGCGATAAAGATTAAAAGAAATGTCTGAATTTTTTGTTTTATCATTATTATTTCTTTCATAAAAAAACGAGAACGGAAATAATTTTAACGTCCTTTTATTTTTTTTGTCTTAAAAACAAACAAAAAACAACAGGACGTTGATAATGCCTTTTCCTTTTTCCTATCCGACATTCTGCAAGACCGGCGGATATAACGAATTAATTGCTCCCGACGGCGAAATCCGCCCGCATTGGCGCGCTTTTTTCCGCACGGCCTGTCAAAACGGAGAAAACAAATTTCCGGCTTACGCGGAACAGACCGCCCGGCTGATGAGCGCCGATATACCGGCCGGCGGAACGGGACAACCGGCCGAACACGGCGTCATTCCTTTTATTCTGTCCGGCGAAGATTTTAAAACCATATCCGCCGGCCTGATTCAGCGCGCGGAACTGTTCAACCGGATTCTTTGCGACCTTTACGGCAAACAGGAACTGATCGCCCGCGGCATAATCCCGCCGCAGATCGTTTTTTCCAATCCCGCTTATCTGCCCGCCTTGAAAAATATCCGGCCGGCCGGCGGCGCTTTTCTGCAGGAATACGCCGTTGATCTGGAACGCGCCCCCGACGGACGGTTCTGGGTGGTTTCCGATAAAACGCAGACTCCGGAAGGCGTCGGATTAGCCATTAAAAACCGGCTGGTTTTATCGCGCGTCATGCCCGATATTTACGCGACGGCCGCTCCAGCGCGCATTTTTGATTTTTTTGAAGCCATGCGGCGGCACTTATTCGCCTGCGCGCCGACGCGGGACAAAACAAAAATTCCTTTGATCGTTCTTTTAAGCGGCGCAATTAAAAAAAAGCTGTCTTTTGAAGAGGCTTTCTTTGCCCGCAGTCTGGGCGTCAGCGCCGTGGATTCGGCCGATTTGACCGTCCGCGGCGACCGCGTTTACCTGAAAAACATCGACGGATTAAAGCCCGTAGACGTTATCCTGCGCCGGATTGACGATTTACTGTGCGATCCTCTGGAATTAAACGGCGCATCTTTGTCCGGCGTTGCCGGCTTGACGCAAGTCGTACGCAAAAGAAACGTCGCCTTAATCAATCCTTTGGGTACGGGATTGGCGGAAATACCGGCGTTAAGAGCTTTCATTCACGGAATTAACCGTTATTTTAACGATCATGATCTGCTGCTGCCCAGCGTCGCCGCCTGGTGGTGCGGACAGGAAAAAGAAAAGCAATATGTTCTGGATCATCTGTCCGAATTAAAAATATACGACATAACCGGCCGGAAAGTTCACCCGTCAAAAGACGATATCGAAAACAATCCGGAAAACTTTGTCGCGCAGGAAATCGTCAACGCTTCACTGACACCCGTTTTGCAAAACGGCGGCCTGACGCCGGCGCGTACACGGCTGCGTTTTCACCTGATTTATGACAACGGATCGTACCGGATTTTAAACGGCGGACTGGCCTTTACGCAGTCGGACAAACCCAGCCTGCGCGATATCTGGGTCGAAACGGCGGATGCCCGTCGGAAAAATAATGCGGCCGGACGGATTAAAACGGTACCGGAAACCAAACCGGTGCGCACGACATTTGAATTAACGTCGCGGATCGCGGACAACATGTTTTGGCTGGGACGCAACCTGGAACGCAGCGAACAGCTTGCCCGTCTGCTGCGGGTCACGATAGAACGCGCGACGGAAGGCCCCGAAATTCCCGAACCCAACGACGTCGCCACGTTAATGAGCATTCTGGCGTTGACCGGACATCTGCCTTTCAAAAACTATCAGGATCCCGACATTCAAAAAGAAACGCTGGAAGAATTAAAAAAGATCGCCGCTTCGCCCGATTATGGTTTCGGCCTGTATTTTTTGTTTTCCCGCTTAAAAGAAATGGCCGGCCTTTTACATGACCGCTTATCCATGGATACATGGGAACTGTTTACCCGGCTACTGCCGCTTTTGCCCGAACAAAACGCCAACTGCCAGATTTTACTGAACAGGCTAAACGGAATAATTCTGCGTCAAAATGCGCTCAGCGGGTTAATCCGCGAAGACATGACGCGCGACCACAGCTGGCGGTTTTTGGAAATCGGACGCAGACTGGAAAGAGGCATGCAGACCTTAAACCTGCTGTCCGGCATTGATTTTTGCGCAAATAACGGCTTTAACGCTTCGCTGGAAACGCTGTTGGAAACGTCAGACAGCCGCATGACTTACCGCGTGCGGTATATGGCCGTTCCGACAGTGCCTTTGGTGTTCGACCTGCTTGTCTGCGACGACGGCAATCCGCGCGCTTTGATTTATCAGGTATTAAAACTGCGCCAGAATATTTCCGTTTTGGAAAAAGAAAGCCGCCTGCCCGGCCTGTTTTCAAAAGAATTATCCATACTGAACGAAATGACTGACCGGATCCGGAAAACCGACGTTATGAATCTGGCCGGCAAAGCCCGGACATTAAACGAAACCGTCGCCGTCAACCCGGCTTTCA
>JBJFAY010000058.1:0-5552 GCA_051888155.1 Alphaproteobacteria bacterium | reverse complement strand
CCCGGATAGAGAAGGAGAAGCGATCGCCTGGCACGTTGTTCAGGAATTAAACCGCCGCGGAAAGCTGAAAAACAAAACGCTGAAACGTGTCGTTTTCAATGAAATCACAAAAACGGCCGTTGCCAACGCCATGAAAAACCCGCGCGAAATAGATATGCCTTTGGTTGACGCTTATCTGGCCAGACGCGCTTTGGATTATCTGGTCGGGTTTACGATTTCTCCCGTTTTATGGCGCAAGCTGCCGGGCAGCCGGTCGGCCGGGCGCGTGCAGTCGGTCGCTTTGCGTCTGGTGTGCGAACGTGAAAATGAAATCGAAGCTTTTAAAGCGCAGGAATATTGGACGATTGATACGGACTTTATGACTCCGCGGGCAGATTTGTTTACAGCGCGCTTGTCCGTGCTGGACGGGCAGAAAGTCGGCAAATTCACTTTATCCGACGAAACGCAGGCCAAAGCGGCGCAAAAGAAAATCGAATCGGCCGACTTTGACGTCGGCGCAATCGAACGTAAAACGGTCAAGCGTTCTCCCGCTCCGCCGTTTACGACGTCGACTTTGCAGCAGGAAGCCGCCCGCAAGCTGTTCTTTTCAGCAAAAAAGACCATGCAGCTGGCGCAGCAGCTGTATGAAGGGATCGATATCGGCGGGGAAACCGTCGGTCTGATCACGTACATGAGAACGGACGGCATTCAAATGGCGCAGGAGGCGATCGCCGAATCGCGCGCCGTTATTGCCGACGATTTCGGCGGCAAGTATCTGCCCGAAAAGCCGCGTTATTATAAAAACAACGTCAAAAACGCGCAGGAAGCGCACGAAGCGATCCGCCCGACGTCTTTGCATCGCCGCCCCGACCAAATGGCGCGTTACTTGAACAAAGACATGAAAGCGCTGTACGAACTGATTTACAAACGGGCGCTGGCGTCGCAGATGCAAAGCGCCGAAATCGACAAAATGGCCGTAGACTGTCCGTCGCGCGACGGACAAATCGTCCTGCGCGCCACGGGACAGACGATTGCTTTCGATGGCTTTTTAAGGGTTTATCACGAAGGACTGGACGACGGCGACGAAGAAAACGGCGCGATTTTGCCGCAAATGTCAACCGGAGAGCCTCTGGATCAAAAATCCGTCCGCCCCGAACAGCATTTTACTCAGCCGCCGCCGCGTTATTCCGAAGCCAGCCTGGTCAAAAAACTGGAAGAACTGGGGATCGGCCGGCCGTCCACTTACGCCTCCATTTTATCCGTTCTGCAGGACAGAAAGTACGTCCGGCTGGAAAAACGCCGTTTTATTCCCGAAGACCGCGGCCGGATCGTCACGGCGTTTATGGAAAATTTCTTTAACAAATATGTGCAGTACGATTTTACCGCAGATCTGGAAAATTCTCTGGACGACATTTCCGCCGACAAACTGAATTGGAAAGAACTGTTGCGCGCGTTCTGGAACAATTTTGACACAACGGTCAAAACGGTCGAACCGCTGACGATTACGGATATTTTAAACCGGCTGGAAGCAAGCCTGTCCGAACACCTGTTTGCCGCCCCCGAAGACAGAATCTGTCCCGAATGCGGCGCGGACAAAGGCGGACGGCTGAGCTTGAAAATCGGTAAGTTCGGCGCCTTTATCGGGTGTTCAAATTACCCCGAATGCCGTTACACACGGCCTTTCGGCGGCCAAACAACCGACGAAAGCGCCGAAGAGGAAGCCGATTTAAGGGAATTGGGAACCGATCCCGAAAACGGCGAAGAAGTTATTTTACGCAAAGGCCCTTACGGTTGGTACGTTCAGGAAGGCAAAGATGCTCCCAAGCCCAAAAAAGGCGAAAAGAAAGACAAAGCGGCCGCAAAACGCACTTCCCTGCCCCGTTCCATGAATCCCGCCGACGTTACGCTGGAACAGGCTCTGGCATTGCTGGCTCTGCCGCGCACTTTGGGCGTTCACCCAGAAACCGGACAGGAAATCCAGGCCGGCGTCGGACGGTTCGGCCCGTATTTAAAAATCGGTTCGACATTCAAATCCTTAACGGCGGCGGACAACGTTTTAACGGTTGACCTGCCCCGCGCTTTGGAACTGCTGGCCAACGTCAAAGAAAAAACGCCGCCGCAGGAAATCGGCCCTCACCCCGCGGACGGCAAGCCCGTCGTTGCCAGTTCCGGCCGGTTCGGCCCGTATATCAAGCACGGCAGCGTCATCGCTTCAATTCCCAAAGCGATCCGCGACGAAAACCGTCTGCCGACAATGGAAGAAGCCGTTGCTCTGCTGGCCGCCAAAGCCGAAAAAAAGCCTAAAGCTCCCGCCAAAGCAAAGACGGCGGCAAAGAAAACAGTAAAGAAAAAAACGACAAAGGCCAAAAAAGCATGAGCAAATCCAAAGCGCCCCTGCCCGGTATGAGCGAAATCATCGCTTTTTTAAACGACAATCCCGGCAAAGTCGGAAAACGG
This sequence comes from Alphaproteobacteria bacterium, assembly GCA_051888155.1. GTDB lineage: Bacteria > Pseudomonadota > Alphaproteobacteria > CAAGCB01 > CAG-977 > UBA11549. The sequence goes on along the minus strand of JBJFAY010000058.1, from coordinate 3,116 downwards.
GAAATCGCACGCGCTTTTCATATTAAGGGCGACGACCGGGCAAAGCTGAAAGAAATGCTGAAAGAATTAAAGACTTCCGGCAAAATCGAAAAGCTGTCCGGGAAAAAGATGATTGCCGCCGACGGACTGCCGGAAATGTGTCCTTGTGAAATCACGGGAACGGATTCGGACGGCGAACTGGTCGCCAGACCTTTGAACTGGGACAAACCGGCTTCAAAACCGCAAATTCTGATTACCGATTTGGGACGGCTGCGTCCGCCGCCCAAAGAAGGCGATCTGGTTGTTTTAAAATTAACGCCGAAAGGCAAAAAATTCTTTCACGGCGCGGTAATCCGCCGTTTATCCGAAAAACCGAACCGGGTTGTCGGCGTATTCGACACGACTTCGGGCAAAGGCGGACGGATCTTATCGGTTGACCGGCGGCTGCACCAAAACTATATCGTTGACCGCGATCATGCGGGCAAAGCCAAAAACGGCGACGTCGTCATTGCGGAAGTATTGGATTCCGTTTTCGGCGGAACGGCGCGCCATGCCAAAGTCGTCGAAGTCATCGGCCGGGCGGACGCGCCGCGGGCGGCCAGTCTGATCGCCTTGCATCTGCACGGAATCCCGACGGAATTTTCCGAAGCGGCATTAAAGCAGGCTGAAAAAGCAAAGCTGCCCGACATGAAAAAGCGCGTTGACCTGCGCGATATTCCTCTGGTCACGATTGACGGCGAAGACGCGCGCGATTTTGACGACGCCGTGTACGCCGAACCGGACGAAGACAAAAAAAACAAAGGCGGCTGGCATATTATCGCGGCGATTGCCGACGTCGCTTATTTTGTGCGCCCGGGAACGGCTCTAGACGATTGCGCGCGCGAACGCGGCAATTCCGTTTATTTTCCCGACCGCTGTATTCCGATGCTGCCCGAAAAGCTGTCGGCTGATTTATGTTCGTTAAAGCCCGGGTTGGATCGCCCGTGTCTGGCGGCGCATTTGTGGATTAACAAAAACGGCCGGCTGATCCGGCACACATTCGTCCGCGCGATGATGCGTTCCGCGGCGCGGCTGAATTATCACGAAGTCCAGAAAGTATTTGACGGCGGCCTGACGGAAATGAACGCCGATCTGCGCCGTCATCTGCTGGATTTGCACGCGGCTTATCAGGTCTTGGCTCAAGCGCGTCAAAAACGCGGCGCGCTGGAATTGGACGTGATCGAACGCGAAATAGAGCTGGACGATAAAGGACAAGTCAAATCAATCATGCCGCGCGAACGTCTGGACAGTCACAAAGCCGTTGAAGAATTTATGATTCTGGCAAATGTCGCCGCCGCCGAAACGCTGGAGGAATACAACGTTCCCGCCATGTACCGCGTTCATGAAGCCCCCGGTGCCGAAAAAGCAGCCGCTTTACAGGCTTTTCTGGCGACAATCGGCATAAAAGCGGGAAAAACCGGAAAATTACAAAGCGATGACCTGAATAAAATTCTGGATAAAGTCCGCGGTACGCCCCGGGCGGCCATGGTCAACGAACTGGTTTTGCGTTCACAAAGCCAGGCGCGTTACAGCCCTGAAAATCTGGGGCATTTCGGGCTGGCTTTGGAACGTTACGCGCACTTTACGTCTCCGATCCGGCGGTATGCCGATCTGCTGGTGCACCGCGGGTTGATTTCCGCGCTGAAACTGGGCGGCGGCGGTCTGATTGACGAAGACGGCGATTTAACCGCCGATCTGGAAGATCTGGGCGATCATATTTCGGCGACCGAACGCCGCGCCGCGGCCGCGGAACGCGATGCGGAAGAACGTTATCTGTCCGCTTATTTAAAAGACAGAATCGGCGAACGTTTCGGCGGCGTTATCAACGGCGTCAGCCGTTTCGGCCTGTTTGTCACCGTCGACGATATCGGGGCGGACGGCTTAATCCCGATTTCTTCGCTGCCGAACGATTACTATGTCCATGATGAAGAACGCCACCGTCTGTTCGGATCGTCTACGGGAAATACCTTCGAACTGGGCGAACACGTTTTCATGACGCTGGCCGAAGCGTCGCCGGTTACGGGCGGACTGCTGTTCCATATTTTGGGAACGGGGCAGACAAAGCGCGCGCGCCCTGCCGACTTAAAACACGCAAAGCGCAAAAACAAAAAAAACAAAACGGGCGCGCATAAATCAAAAAGGAAATAACCATGCGCCGTTATTTATCCCGCTGCCTGCTTTATTTCCTGTCCGTTTTTCCCGCCGCCGCGCAGGAAACAAACGTTCCCGTCTGGTGGGAATCGGTTCTGGGATATACGCAGCTGCCGATCGGGCGCATGCAGGAAACGCTGCAAGCGGCCTGCGATTTGATTACGACGAAGTCGTTAACTCCCGTTACGGCCAGCCGGTTGGCGTTCGCAAGCGTAAAAAGCCTGTCAACCATTGACCAAAAGATCAACGTTATGAAAGACGGCAAGCGCGTTTTGATTTTGGCCGACGGGAAAATATTAAAAAGTTTCAGCGCGCCGGCGGACGAAGACTGCGCGAACTGGACCCGTCTGACTTTGGCCGCCGCGGTCGAAGCCCGCCCTTATTCGCCAAAGGCGCAGACGGCCGACGCGGAGGAATTTTTCAATATTTTCCTGAACGCGGCTTTGGAAACCGTTGATTCATATTCTCATTACGCCGGAGTTGACCCTGCGGAATTAGAGCCGTTAAAAAAGCCGGCCGGGATCGGCATTTCTTACCGCCGGATCGGCAAATATCTGGAAATAACGGAAATACTGCCCGGCGGCGCGGCGGCGCATTCGGATCTGGCCGTCGGCGACAGAATTTCGGCGATCGGCGGCAAAGCGGTAACGGATTTATCCCGAGTCCAGGTTTTAAACCTTTTGCGCGGCGAAGAAGGATCGGATATTTTTTTAACGCTGCGCAAAGACGGCAAAACTCAGCAAAGGACTTTAAAACGCACGCCGGTATCCGCTTCGCCCGTCACATATTTCTTTGATGAAAAAGACAGACTGATGACGATCAGAATTTCCGCGTTTACGGAAAAGACCGTCGCCGGATTAAAATCAACGCTTTACAAAGCCGGACAATTAAAGGCGGCCGGGTTAATCATTGATCTGCGTTCCAATACGGGCGGCCTGCTTAAAGAA
>JBJFAY010000057.1:0-5567 GCA_051888155.1 Alphaproteobacteria bacterium | reverse complement strand
CGCGCAGAATTTAAAAGATTTCCGCCGCTATGCGATTGTTTTTATTTTTATTGCCGCCGCCGTTTTAACGCCGCCCGACGTTGTCAGTCAGCTTGCTTTGGCTCTGCCGTTGCTGGTTTTGTACGAAAGTGCTCTTTGGTATATTCAAGCCCTTGAAAAGAAAACGGATCAGGACTATAAGTAATTAAATTTTTTTCTTTAGGAGTCATCATGTACGACATTAAATGGATCAGGGAAAATCCCGAATTGTTCGACAAAGGACTGGAACGCCGCGGAATCCAGCCGCGTTCGGCCGAAATACTGGAATTGGATAAAAAATACCGCGCGGCGCAGACGGATCTGCAGGAAATGCAGTCCCGCCGCAACGATTTGTCCCGTCAGGTCGCCGAAGTGAAAAAATCAGGCGGCGATGCCGACGTCCTGATGCATGAAGTCGGCGCGTTGAAACGCAGCATGGCAGACGCCGAAGAAGACGTTCGTTCTTTATGCGAACAGATTGATGCTGTTCTGGAAACGCTGCCCAACCGGCCGGCCGACGATATTCCGGACGGATTGGACGATACGACAAACCGCGAAATCCGCCGCTGGGGCGAACCGCGCCGGTTCGAATTCAAACCGCTGGAACATGATGAAATCGGCGCAAAGCTGGGCATGATGGATTTTGATCAGGCCGCTAAAGTTTCCGGAGCACGGTTCGTTTATCTGATGGGCGATCTGGCGCGTCTGGAACGGGCTTTGGCGCAGTATATGCTTGATCTGCACCGTGAAAAACACGGCTATACCGAAATGGAAGTGCCGCTGATGGTGAACAGCAGCGCGGTTTACGGAACGGCTCAGCTGCCGAAATTTGCGGAAGACCTGTACCGCACGACAGACGATTACTGGCTGATCCCGACGGCGGAAGTCAGCTTGACGAACTTTGTCGCGGGCAAGTCTTTGGAAGAGGAAGCTCTGCCGCTGCGCCTGACGGCTTTGACTCCGTGTTTTCGTTCCGAAGCCGGGGCGGCGGGTAAAGATACGCGCGGCATGATCCGCCAGCATCAGTTTTACAAGGTCGAAATGGTTTCCATTACGACGCCTGAAAAATCTTGGGAAGAACATGAACACATGACAAATTGCGCCGAAGACGTCCTGAAAGGGTTAAATCTGCCTTACCGCGTGATGTGTCTGTCAGCGGGCGATATGGGCTTTTCTTCGCGTAAAACGCACGATCTGGAAGTCTGGATGCCGGGACAGAATAAATACCGTGAAATTTCCAGCGTTTCAAACTGCTGGGATTTTCAGGCGCGCCGTATGGACGCCCGCTGCAAAACGAAAACGCAGAAAGGAACCCGTTTCGTTCATACGCTGAACGGTTCCGGCGTTGCGGTCGGCCGCGCGATGATCGCCGTTATGGAAAATTATCAGCAGGCGGACGGTTCGGTCGTTATTCCCGATGCGCTGCAAAAATATATGGGCGGGCAGACGGTTATTTCCGCAAAAAAATGAAGGTTTGAAAATTGACGGGCAGTTTGGAACAGGCCAGGATCCTGATTAGCAACGATGACGGCATTGATGCGGAAGGGATCCGTATACTGGAACAGGCTGCCCGTCGTTTGTCCGGCGACGTGTGGGTCGTCGCTCCGGCAGGCGAGCAAAGCGGAAAAGCCCATTCTTTTACGGCAAAAGGAACGTTAAACGCTTTGCGTCGTGACGAACGGCATTTTACCGTTGACGGAACGCCGACGGATTGTTTGCTGTTCGCGTGTAATGTATTACTTAAAGACCGCAGGCCCGATTTTGTTTTTTCGGGCGTAAATCACGGCGCCAATTTGGGATTCGACGTTGTTTATTCGGGAACGGCCGGCGCGGCGATAGAAGGGGCTTTGCAGGGAATTAAATCGTTTGCTTTCAGTCTTTCCGGCGCCAAAAACGGTTCGGAATTTTGGCCGGACGTTTTGAAAATGATTCCCGAAGTTGTTCAAAAAACTGCTTTTATATCGTGGAAGCCGCGTTTGTTCTTAAATGTTAATTTCCCGGAACGAACGGCTGAAAATATCGCCGGCGTTAAAATGACGCGGCTGAGTTCCCGTAAAATCGGCGATACGGTTGATATTATTGAGGAAAAAGAAAACGGCTGGCGTTTCAATATCGGATATGCCCGCAGAGGAATGATTGAACCGCAGTCTGATACGCAAGCTGTTGCAGACGGTTTTATCTCCGTTACGCCGGTCAGTTTGGATATGACGGACAGTTCTGTACTGCCGTATTTGCAAACTATTTATTCATAGCCAGCCAGTGTTGCTGGGCGGCCAGCAGAGGGTAGGACGCTCCGCCGCTTTGCAGGGCGCGGACGGTTAAAGAATACGCTTCTTCGTATTTTTCCGCCGCCATGGCGACGGAAGCTTCGGCTGCCAGTCCTTCCCAGCTGTCCGGCGTTTTTTGTTTCAGAGTATCTGCCAGCTGTTCGGCAATATCAACCAATCCGGCCAGTGCTAAAACGCGGATCATGCGGTAATGATTGACCGGCGCCATGAAAAAGGCGTCGCCGGCAAAGCGGACGGATAAAGCGTCAATCAGACGGACGGCTTGTTCATATTGCTTTTTTTCCGCCAGCATTTCCGCGGCCAGCATATATGTTTCCGCCGCTGAAAAATCCGCCTGTCTGGCGCGGATTGTTTCCAGTAAACTTCCGGCTTCGCTTTCTTTGTTTAAAACCGTCATGCAGGCTGCCAGATAAGCGCCTACGGGTAAATCCGTTTTTTCCGATCCGTCGAAAGCTTTTTGAAAAAAGGCTTCCGCTTCCTGTGCTTTTCCCTGCAAAAGCAGGCATAATCCCGCTTGCGCCGCGGCGATCAGGCAATTCGGGTCTATTTCCAGACATTCTTTTAAGACGGCGACGGTTTCGGGTAATTTGAAATGCTTCTTTAACAGACGCGCCTGATTAAGCTTTTCAGTCAGTTTTTCGTTCATAATCAATCCTCTAACTTTGCGCGCAGAAAAACCATAAAGGCTTTTTCGTCATAGGGCGGGTCGAATCTGTCCAGAGCCTCGTCGATCGCTTTGTTAATTTCCCGTTCGGTTGCGTTGTCATACAACATTTTCAGCCGGCCGACCAGTTTTTCCCGTCCGGCGGCGTCCGCCGGAAAAAAGGCTGTATCCGTTGTTTCCCGTTTTTGTTTGATTTTTTGCTGAGCTTCTTCCAACCAGGACATTCGTTCCTCCTTACGGCGTTAATTCCATGCCGGTATAATAACATTGCCGCGTATCAATATTTCTTGCTTTGATTTCATTTAAAGCGGCTTCCCGAATATACTCGTGGCGCCAGTTTTTTGTTCCCTGACACAAATCTTTCAGCGGCGCGCCTGCCGCCCATTCGCGGGCTTCGACGGGCAGGGCATAAGCTTTTTCATAAAAATGACGCCCGTCCGGCTGCGACGCGGTATGCAGATGCATACACCCTGCCGGAATGACAAACAAAAATAACGACAGCATTTTTTTCATGACAGTTTTCCGAAAGGAAGAATAACGCGGTCCAGAACCCCCTGCATGGCGGACAGAGCCATACCAAAGTTCGTAACGGGAACGCCGCTGCGGACACATTCGTTTAAGCGGCGCAGCGTTTCCAGGCGGGAAAGCATACACCCGCCGCAGTGAATAACAAGGTCGAACCGGTTCAGATCCGCCGGAAAATCGCTGCCGGCCGACCATTCAAAGCAAATGTTTTTGTTTAATGTTTTTTTGATTAAAGCGGGCATTTTCACCCGTGCGATATCGTCGTCCTGAACGTGATGGGAACAGGCTTCGGCAATCAGGATTTTGCTGTTGTCGGGCAGGTTTTGCAGCCGCTTTGCCCCGTCGTACAGGATTTTCAAATCTCCTTTGTAGCGGGCAAAAAGCGTTGAAAAAGTCGTTAAAGCGATATTTTTCGGAACGGCGGCGGCAACCGGCCGGATCAGTTGAGAATCCGTAATGACCAAAGCCGGGGGCGTTTTTAAATTTGGCAGGATTTCCAAAAATTCCCGGTCGTTCTGAATAACGTAGGCGTAAGCATGCGCGTCAAGAATATCGCGGATTACCTGAACCTGCGGCAAGATCAGCCTGCCTTTGGGAGCCGAAGAATCAATCGGAGCGACGCAGACGACCGTCTGCCCCTGCGTAATTAAATCTCTGACCAAAGCCGGAGCGTTTTTTAAATGTTCCGGAACGATTTCTTTAATTTTCGCTTTTAATTCTTCTATGTTGTCGCCGTTTGCGGCGCTGACGCGGATTGAAGGACAGGGCAGGTCTTCGTCAATCAAAGAATTTGTTTTATCGCTTTTATTGAACACCGAAATAAACGGAATTTTCAGATTGTTCAGAGTGTCCGCCAATGATTTTTCATATTCTCCCATGCCGGTTTCGTCGGTAACCAGCAGGGCGATATCAACTTTGTTCATGATTTTCCGCGTTGCGGCGGTTCTTAATTCGCCGACCGTTCCCGTATCGTCGACGCCGGCCGTGTCAAAAAAGGTGACCGGCCCGACGGGAATCAATTCATAAATTTTTGATACGGCGTCAGTCGTCGTGCCCGCCATATCGGAAACGATGGATACCTGCTGACCGCACAATGCGTTAAGTAAAGACGATTTGCCGACGTTTCGTCTGCCGAATAAGCCGATATTCAGTCTTTCGCCGCGCGGCGCCGTTTGTGTCATGGGATACTCCTTTGCAAAAGAATCATTGTTTCTTTTTATTCTTATACCTTTTTTTAGCTTTTATCTGAAAAAATATTTTTAAATAAATGGCTCTTTTTTCTGGGGTATCAACGGATTTGACTAAAAGAAAAAACATAAAAGTTCTTTTTTTTCCGCTGCTTGCCGCGCTTTTTTTTATTGCGCCGCGCAAAAATGCCGCGGCGGATTCTTTTTTAAATCCGGCGGATAACGCTTATTCTTTGAAAAAAGTGTTTGTCAGACCTTTGCTGCAAAGCATGCCGATCCCGCAAGTTTGGCAGACGGATTCGAAGTCGGAAAAATTCCGCCGCGCCTGGCTGGACGCTTTGACGCCGCAAACGCCGGCCGAACGTCAAATGCGGGCTTTGTCCCGGCAGCTTTTAAGCCGCGACGATCTGTATGATTTTGAAAAAACGGCTAAAAATGATCCCTCCGAAGATTGGAAATCGGTTGCGCGGATTTTAAACGATCTGATCCCTGTCGTTGAACGGGCTGAAAGTAACGCCGTGTTCGGAACGGACAGGCAAGACGATTTATATATGCGTTCTCAAATACGGCAGGCTGAACGGGAAACGGACAAACTGGCCGGCGGATTGTTTGATTTACAGGCTTTTCTGGCTGTTTTGGACGACACGGCGCGGACGGATATGGAACTGGCGCGGCTGGATACTTTAATGCATGCGGCAGATCGCAAAACGGATAAAATGTTTGCCGCGATCGGCCGTTCTTTGTTGTCGGAAAACGTGTTAAAAAAAGCGCAGGATATTTATTCCTCTGAAACACAGCAGATCCAAGGATTAAAAGAAACGGACGATGTTTTGGCGTCTTTGCTGATTAACGATATGATGGATCTATCAACCGGATCGGTTATGT
>JBJFAY010000056.1:0-5584 GCA_051888155.1 Alphaproteobacteria bacterium | reverse complement strand
TTTGATCCAAGCGATGTCGTCGCCGACCGTCCAGACTTTCCAGCCTTTGAACGAAGCGGGGGGGATCAGCATGGCCAGATTCGTTTTGCCGCAAGCGCTGGGGAACGCGGCGGAAACATATGTTTTTTCACCCTGCGGGTTTTCAATGCCGACAATCAGCATATGTTCGGCCAGCCAGCCTTCGTCGCGCGCCTGAACCGTCGCGATACGCAGAGCCAGACATTTTTTGCCTAACAGAGCATTGCCGCCGTAACCGGAACCGAACGACCAGATTTCACGGGCTTCGGGGAAGTGCGTGATATAAGTGTTTTCAGGATTGCAGGGCCAGGCAACGTCGGCTTTTCCCGCTTCCAACGGCATACCGACGGAATGCATGCAGGGAACGAAATCGCCGTCTTTTCCTAAAATATCCAGCACTTTCTGTCCCGTGCGGGCCATAATCGCCATATTAACGACAACATAGGGCGAATCGGTGATTTCAACGCCGATTTTCGCAATATGAGATCCCAGAGGCCCCATTGAAAAAGGAATAACGTACATTGTCCGGCCTTTCATGCAGCCTTTGAACAACGAGTTTAATTTTTCACGCATTTCTTTCGGATTGGCCCAGTTATTCGTCGGACCGGCGTCAATTTCGCGTTCCGAACAAATAAACGTGCGCGATTCAACGCGGGCCACGTCAGACGGGTTGGACCGGGCAAGGTAGCTGTTCGGGCGCTTCTTTTTGTTTAATTTTATGAACGTCCCTTTTTTGACCAGCAAATCGCACAAAGCATCGTTTTCTTCTTTGGATCCGTCACACCAGTGAACGGAATCGGGCTGGCATAACTCTGCCATTTTTTCAACCCAGGAAACCAGTTTTTCATTCTGAGTCTTTTCAGGTGTATAATTTGTCTGCATTACCTTACCTCTATTTTAAAATAAAGAATCAACATTGATTCCGAAACACGGAGAGTGTACTCGAATTTAAAAAAAAGAAACAGTCTTTTTCGAATAAATCTAATCGTGATTTTAAATCGGGAAAAGCATAACGACTTTTAATCCGCCCAGCGCGCTGTCTTCCATATAGATTTTTCCGCCGTGCGCGACGACAATGTCGCGCGTGATCGTCAAACCCAGCCCGACTCCGCCCGTTTCTATGTTGCGCGATTCATCAAGCCGGTAAAAAGCTTTGAAAACATCTTCGCGTTTTTCTTTAGGAATTCCGGGGCCGTTGTCTTCTACCGCGATTTCCAGCGTTTTGTCCGCAACCGTCATTGTAACGTTGATGGCTGTTCCGTATCGTCCCGCGTTTGTCACCAAATTCCATAAACACCGTTTCAAATCGTTGCGACGCACGTCCATGATTAATGAAGAATTGCAGATAAACTGAACGGATAAGCCGGTTTTATGCAGGCCGGATAACGTGTCCGAAATTAATTTGCCGACGTCCGTTGATTCAATTTTTTCTTTACCTTCGCCGCGGGCAAAGTCCAAATAACCGTTGACCATGTGTTCCATTTCGGACACGTCTTCCAGCAGGTTTTCGATATTGTCGTCTTTATTCATCATGGCCAGCTGTAAGCGCATGCGTGTCAGCGGCGTGCGCAAATCATGGGAGACGCCCGCCAGCATACGGGTGCGCTCTTCAATATGGCGGCGGATTCTGTCGCGCATCTGCAAAAAAGAAATCGCCGCCTGTCGGACTTCGGTAGCGCCTTCGGGTTTGAAATTGTCGATATCGCGCCCAAGACCAAAATTCTTCGCCGCTTCCGCCAAGCGCAGAACCGGCCGGATCTGGTTGCGCAGAAACAGAACGGCTATTCCCGTGAACAGCAAAGAAGAAAACAAAACCCACAGCGCAAAAACATAAGTCGTTGAAGAAAAAAACTTTTTATAAGGCAGTAAAACTTCCGCCATATAATCCGGCAGGTAAAACGTAATTAAAACGCTTCTTTCTTCGGTCAGATTGCGCAAAGTGAAAGGGTGTCCCAGCGTATATAAAGCGGGAACCAGTTCCGCCGTACGGGCGTCCGATTTGATTTTGATGTTTTCGGGCAGTTCCTGCGGTTCAAAAAAGCGGATATCCAGTTCCGCGGAAGACCTGAATTCCCGTACGATCGTTTTTCTGTCCTGTTCGGCGGGAAAAGCATCATAGAGGGCAAAGGCGCCTTTGATATCCGACACAATTCCCAAAGCCAGCCGTCGGCTGACGTTCTGCCAGTGATTGTCGTAAAATAAAATACCGCTGACCGTCTGAATTAAAACGACGGGCAGAACCAGAATCAGAATAGCGCGCGACCATAATCTGCGCGGCAGAAATCGAAGGCGGAAATGACGGATAAAATCTTTAAATGAAAAATCCATAAATCGGCTCCTTAATCCGGGATCAGGGAATAGCCTTTTCCTCTGATCGTCTGAATATAACGCGGCGCGCCCGCGTCGGGTTCGATTTTCCGGCGCAGCCGCGTGATCTGCACGTCGATCGTTCTTAAGTTCGTTTCATTACCCGTTTTCTGCGCCAGTTCTTCGCGCGAAATATCCTGTCCCGCGCGTTCGGCCAGCAGCTGCAGCAAAGCGGCTTCGGCCAAAGGCAGGCGGATACGTTCCGAACCGCGGTATAAAACATGTTCGTCCAAATCATAACGGTGAGCGCCGAATTTAACTTCGGCCTTTTGCTTTTCGGGCGGTTTGCTCATAACGCGGCGCAGGATACTATTGATGCGCAGCAGCAGTTCCCGAGGCTCAAACGGTTTTGACAAATAATCGTCCGCTCCGGATTCCAATCCCGAAATACGGTCGTCGGTTTCTCCCATCGCCGTTAAAATCAAAACGGGAACGTTTTGCCCCGCACCGCGCAGACGACGGGTAAATTCGATTCCCGTTTCGCCGGGCATCATCACGTCGACAACCAGCAGGTCAAAGGCATACCAGGACATCATTTCGTCGGCTTCGGCCGCGTTGGCTGCGGAAAACACCCTGAACCCGTTTTCGGATAAAAATTTCTGCAGCAGTTTGCGCAGGCGCGTATCGTCGTCAACGACTAAAATCAGCGGCGTGTTTAAAGAACGTTCTTTTCCCTGATCCATGCGTTTTCCCCTTATTCTTTCCCGTGGACAATACGGCGGTAAGACAAAGCTTCCGCGATATGCGCCGGCAGAATGTCATCGTTTCCGGCTAAATCGGCGATTGTCCGGGCAACGCGCAAGACGCGGTGATATCCGCGGGCGGATAAGCGCATTTTTTCCGCCGCTTTGACCAGCAGATCGGAAGCGTTCGCCGTCAGTCGGACGGTTTGTTCCAAAACGCTGCCCGACGCCTGCGCGTTTTTCGTTATGTTTAAGTCGGGATCCAGTTTTTCATAACGCCGTTTCTGCCGGTCCAAAGCGGCGGCCACCCTTGCGGCGACGACGGCGGAACTTTCGCCTTCCCGCGCTTTGGCCAGATCCCAGGGAACAACGGCGGGGACTTCGACATGCAGATCGATTCTGTCAAATAAAGGCCCTGATATCCGCGCCTGATATTCTTCGCCGCATTTAGGGGCGCGCGAACATTCCTGTCCGTTAACGCCCAGATAACCGCAGCGGCAGGGATTCATCGCGGCGATCAGCTGAAACTGCGCCGGATAAGTGACGTGCATACTGACTCTGGCGACCGATACTTCGCCGGTTTCCAGCGGCTGGCGCAGAGAATCAAGCGCAATGCGTGAAAATTCCGGCAGCTCGTCCAAAAATAAAACGCCTTTGTGCGCCAGAGAAATCTCGCCGGGCCGGGCTTTCTGGCCGCCGCCGATCAAAGCGGGCATGGACGCCGAATGATGCGGCGCGCGGAAAGGGCGCTGCGTGATCAGGCTGCCGTCGCGCAGCAGGCCGGCAACCGAGTGAATCATGCTGATTTCCAGAATTTCTTTCGTCGTCAAAGGCGGCAGCAAGCCCGGTATGCGCGCCGCCAGCATGGATTTGCCGGATCCGGGCGGGCCGATCATCAGCAGATTATGCCCGCCGGCCGCCGCGATTTCCGCCGCGCGTTTGGCGTTTTCCTGTCCTTTGATTTCTTTCATGTCTGCGAAAACGGCCGGAGAATCTATCTTACCGGGAACCGGCGGCGGCAGAACTTTGCCTTCTTTGAAACATAAAATCAGTTCGGAAAGAGAATCGGGAGCGATAATGTTTTTGTTTCCCGACCACGCGGCCTCCGGACCTTGCTGATGCGGGCAGACGAATCCCTGATTTTGCGCCGTCGCCGACACTGCGGCGGGCAAGACTCCCGCCACGGGGGCGATCCGGCCGTCCAAGCCCAGTTCGCCCATAACGCATAAACGGTCGAATTGTTCGGCGGGAATAACCCCCATGGCGCATAACAGGCCGACCGCAATCGGCAGGTCGAAGTGCGATCCTTCTTTGATAACGTCCGCCGGCGCCAGATTGACGGTAATCCTTTTGGACGGCAGCGCCAGCCCGATAGAGCTCATGGCGGCGCGGACTCGTTCTTTGCTTTCGCCGACGGCTTTATCCGGCAGTCCGACGATTGTGAATGCCGGCAGACCGTTCGCAATATGAACCTCCGCCGTAATGGGCAGAACGTCTATGCCTTTGAAAGCGACGGTGGAAATACGGGCGACCATTGAAGTCACCAGCGCGGAATGTTTTGATTGTCACGGTAACGCCGCGGCGGGTAGGAACCTTTTTGCAGCAGATCGTCTTTGCCCGGAAAAACGGATTTGTCCGTCAGGCGGACGAACCCCATTTCTTCCAGTTCGGCGGCGCAGACGGCCGCGGAAACGTATTCGTCCGATTCGCAATAGAAAACCTCGCGCGTGACGGGCTGCTGCAGAATAATCGTTTCGTTCGTTCCCGGAACAATGATCCGCGTGCAGGAACAAAGACTTGCCAAAATAAAGAAAAACGCCGTTTTTTTCATCTTTCTGCTCACATGAATCGGATAATGATAAAAAAATATTCTCATAAAATTTGATTAAGAACAAACTAACATATAATATCTTTTTGTTGAAAGCAAATCGGGAGGAACGCCTTATATGTCCGATGATTCGAAAGACAGCCGCGCCGGCGGAGTTTTTTATACGTCTCGTTCTTACGATGAAATGATCGGCCGGGACGGTTCTTTGTCACAGGCTTATGCTTTGTACGGCCGCTGGCTGAATTCTCAGCCGCCGGAAACGTTGGAACAACGCAATAAACAGGCGGATATTTTGTTTCGCCGTATGGGAATTACTTTCGCCGTTTACGGGGAACAAACAGGGGTGGAACGCCTGATTCCTTTCGACCCGATCCCCAGAATTATCGCCAACGCCGAATGGGAAAAGCTGAACGCGGGCATCTGCCAGCGCGTTAAGGCGTTGAACCGGTTTCTGGACGACGTGTACGGCGAACGCGATATTTTAAAAGCCGGACTGATCCCGCAGGATTTGATTTTGCAAAATTCGGAATACACGGCCGAAGTCGAAGGCTTTACGCCGCCCAACAAAGTGCATACGCATATTTCCGGCATTGATATCGTGCGCGTTGATCCGGATAACTTTTTCGTTTTGGAAGATAACATGCGCTGTCCGTCCGGCATTTCCTATATGCTGGAAGACCGCGAAGTC
>JBJFAY010000055.1:0-5637 GCA_051888155.1 Alphaproteobacteria bacterium | reverse complement strand
GCGGAAAACGTTAGGCGTCATTGTCATGTTTTTCTTCCTTTTCCGGTTCGGACAGCTTTTCAATCGGAGTAAAAAACAAATTCCAGATTAGAATAATTCCCGCGCCGATGCAAATAGCCGAATCGCCGACGTTAAACGCCGGCCAATGGTACGTTCCGATATGAAAATCCAAAAAATCTATGACGGCGCGAAAACGCACGCGGTCAACAATATTGCCCAGCGCTCCGCCCAGAATCATTGCGAAACAGTTGATTGTCGCCTGATTTTTTTCCATGCTCATCCAATGCAGGATCACCCCGCAAATCAACAGCGCGACCGTTACCAGCACCCAGGGCATGACCGGGTGGTTGGAGTGCAACAGGGAAAAACTGACGCCTTTGTTCCATGCCAGTACAAAGTTAAAAAAGGACGTTATCCTGACCGGCGAAGCGTGATCCGCAAAATAAGATAAAACAAATGCTTTGCTGATCTGGTCGGCCAGCAAAACGACCAAGGCGTAAAGCAGTCCTTTTTTCATTTCAGAATCCTTTTTACTGTCTGGGTATCCCTGATAATCTGTTCTTTTAATTCTTCCATTGAACGAAACCGGACTTCGGGCCGGATAAACGTTATCAGCCTGACGCGCAGGCGTTGTCCGTACAGATCCCCGCTGAATCCCAGCAGATGCGCTTCCAGCAAAACGCCTTCGCCGTTGACCGTCGGGCGCGTGCCGATATTGGCGACGGCTTTGAATGTTCTGCCGTTCAGTTCGACCGCGGCGGCATAAACGCCGATTTGGGGCAGAATGGATTCTTTGGGTTCAATGTTGATTGTGGGAAAGCCGATCCGGCGTCCGCGTTTCGCGCCGTGAATGACGTAACCTTCGATTTCAAACGGGTGTTCCATTAAACCGGACGCTTTTTCCACTTCGCCGTCGCGCAGAAAAGAGCGGATTCTGGACGAAGAAATAATTTCTCCGTTTTGATCGCGCAGCTTTTGAACCGCCGTCACGGGCAGGGAAGGGTAATGTTCGCGTATATAAGCAACGTCGCCCTGCCTGTTTTTGCCGAATCCGTAATCTTCGCCGACAACGATATGGGCGGCGTGCAGGCCTTTGATCAAAACGTTTTCAATAAAATCGTCCGCGCTCATGTCCGCGAAGGCCCGGTTAAAATTAAAAACAAAAAAACCGTCGATCGGCAGCCGGCAGATCGCCCTGACCTTTGATCGGATCGGGGTGATGCGGAACGTCCTGCCGCCGGGGCGGAAAAAACCGCTGGGGTGAGGTTCAAAGGTCATTAATACGACGGGGCGTTTTTGTTCTTTGGCAATATTGACGGCCGTTTCGACAACGGCTTTATGCCCTTTGTGAAAACCGTCAAAGTTACCGATCGCAACGACGGCGTTTTGAAAAGCGGGCGGCACATTTTGCCAGGAATGAAAAAATCTCATTTAAATATTTATCCGGGAATCGTATAATCGCTTACTATATTACAATGTCGGGAAAGGTTAAAGATGTCATTTGTTCTGCCTGTCGTTTTAGGGCACAGAGGCGCCAGAGCCGTTAAAACGGAAAATACAATAGAGGCTTTCAGGTACGCTTGTCAATCGG
Source organism: Alphaproteobacteria bacterium (assembly GCA_051888155.1). Classification (GTDB taxonomy): domain Bacteria; phylum Pseudomonadota; class Alphaproteobacteria; order CAAGCB01; family CAG-977; genus UBA11549. The sequence continues at coordinate 4,046 of JBJFAY010000055.1, read as the reverse complement.
GCGTAAAGTGGGTGGAACTGGACGCGATGCTGTCCGCGGACTCCGTTCCCATGGTGTTTCATGACGAAACGCTGAACCGTATGGCGGGCGTCGACGGCCGTTTGGACGAATTCACGGCGGAACGGCTGCGGGCATTGACGCTGAAGACGGGGGTGAAAATTCCGACGCTGGCCGAAGTGCTGGACGTTTTAAACGAGTTTCAAGCCTGCGTGAATATTGAAATCAAGCCGTCGCGTCCCGAACTGGCGCGCAAAACGGCCCGGCAGGTCTGGCGGGTTGTTTGCGAAAAAGGATTTGATGATCCGGACAGATTGTTTTTTTCCAGCTTTGCCTGGGACGCGCTGGAAGAAACAATGGCCTTTGCCCCGCATATCCGCCGCGGCGTTCTGGTCGAAGACATTTCCGGCGACTGGCGCCCCGCGGCAAAAAAAGTATCCGCCTATTCAATTAACTATGACGCGGATCTGCTGACCCCCGCCTTAATCAGAGAAATTAAAGACGGCGGATATCATCTGTTGGCGTATACCGTCAACGATCCCGCGTTGGCGAAAAAACTGCGCGCGCAGGGAACGGAGGCTTTTTTTTGCGACGATCCCGTTAATATGACGGCGGCGCTGGCTTAACGCCGCTGGGCGACGACGCACTGATACATATCGCCGAAAAACGTTTTTTTCGCCCAGATCAGCTTGTCGGTTTTGGGGGCGAAGTCTTCTATTTCATTATACCAAAGACTTTCCGCAAACGGTTCGTACAGGCGGTTGAACATTTTCAGAGGGTATTTCAAAGGGTGAAAACGTTTGGGCTGCGCGTAATCGACGAAAATCATTTTTCCGGTCGGTTTCAGCGCGTTAAAAGCTCTTTTCAAAACGGCTTTTTTTCGGACGTCCGGCAGCTCGTGCAGCAAAAAATATCCGATGACAACGTCGTAGCGCAAATCGTTGGGCAGCGTAAAGTCGCGTTCTTTGACGGCCGCGTTCAGCCACGGCGAAATGCGCGGCATGACGGCTTCGGCATGGGCGGCGGAAATGTCTTCGATATGGTATTTTCCTTTGGAATTCATTTTTGATGCGACGTCGCGTTCAAAATTTCCCGAAGCAATTCCCAGCTGCAGCACGTCGTCGCCTTCGATAATTTCGTTCGTTACGGTTTTGGTCAGTTTTCCCGTATAAAAGAAAGTCGCCGGGCCGGATATCCAGTCGTCGTCAAACATTTTGGACAACAGCGGGTGAAAATACCGTCTGTCATAAACTGATTTTAAATATTCGGGAACGGGGTGATTTTCTTTGGTGTGTTCTTCTTTGACGCCGGGCGGCGGCGCCGGAGGCGGCGATACGGCCATTGTGTTTTCGTGTTCTTCGTTCATGTGTGTCTCAGTCGATTAAGCCCAGTTTTTTGCCCGCGATAACGGCTCCCGTGCGGTTGGTAACGTCCAAAGCCTTTAATATCGCCGTAACGTGCAGCTTGACCGTTCCTTCGGACAGATCCAATTCACGGGCGATGATTTTGTTGGGTTTGCTTTGCCCCATCAGGCGCAAAACGTCCAGCTGGCGGGGCGTCAGCGGTCCTTTGTGTCCGGCGGCGGCTTCCGCTTTGGCGGACAGGTTCAGCAGCTCGGAAGGCAGATACAATCCGCCCGATAAAATCAGGTGCAGCGCGCTCAGAATAATTTTGCTGGACGAGGTTTTGGGGATAAAGCCCGATGCGCCGATATCAATCGCCTGCAGGACGTTTTCCGGTTCCGTAACGGCCGACAAAATAACAATCGGCGTGTCGGGATAGTGTTCTTTTAACAAACGAAGCGATTCGTGCCAGCTCAGCCCCGGCATGGCCAAGTCTGTCAAGATCAGGTCATAAGGGGCCGAACCGTCGGCTTTTTCCTGCAATTCCCTGTGATCATGGACGGTATCAATCGCAACGTCGTCGTCCAGATCGGCCAGAACCAGACGCAGACCGTCCAAAAAAAGTTCATGATCGTCGGCAATCAGAATTTTCAGCATTGGAATCTCCTGTTCATTCAGTCTATAGTGTAGCGGTAAAAAAGATTTAAAAACAGGAAAAAAATGCCGCAGGGAAAAGTTTTTGATTTGGGCCGTCAGGGGGACGGGCTGTTAAAGCATGAAGGCCGCGTTCTTTTTATTGCCGGAGCGCTGCCCGGGGAAACGGTTGAATATGAAGTCGGCGCAGACGGCCGGGCAAGCCTGTCGGCCATATCCGAACCGAGCGCCGACAGAGCGGAGCCTGTCTGTCCGTTTTTCGGGGATTGCGGCGGCTGCGCTCTGCAGCATTTAAAGCCGGACGCTTACCGCCGTTTTAAAATGCATTATTTCAGGGAATTGTTTCCCGCGGATTGGAAACTGCCGGAGTTTGACGAACCTGTTTTCGTGGATTTTGAAAGCCGCCGCCGCGCGACGTTTGCCGTTTCATGGAACGGTTCGGCGCGCCGGTTCGGTTTTAATGCGAAACAAAGCGGCAGAATTGTTGAAATCAACGCCTGCGCCGTTTTGGTCCCGGAATTAAGAAAGTTGATTGCTCCTTTAAGAGAATATCTCTGCGCCCGGGAACGCTTTTATCCCAAAAAGCCGGGAACCGGCGACGTTTGCGTGCAAATAACGGATACGGGGGCGGATATTTTAATCACGCTGCCGTTTGAACCGGATTTTGACTGGCGGCAAAGCACGGCGGAATTCGCGCGTAAAAACGGCGTCGCGCGGATATCGTGGCGCGTTGGCGAACGGATCGAACCGGAACCTTTGGCCGTTCTGTATGCGCCGGAAATAAAATTTGGGGATTTTACGTTAAAACCGCCGCCGGGCGTTTTCCTGCAGCCAAGTGCCGAAGGCCAAAACGCTTTGATAGCCGCCGTTGTTGAATATGCCGGAAAGGCCAGGCGGATCTATGATCTGTTCTGCGGCGCCGGAACGTTTACTTTGCCGCTGTTGCAAAAGAAAAGAATTATCAAAGGGGCGGACAACGCGCCGCAGGCTCTGACGGCTTTGCGTGTCGCTTCCGCCGGACGGGTTGAAGTGCAGGAACGCGATTTGTTTAAAACGCCGCTTTATCCTGATGAACTGGCCGGATTTGACACGGTTGTTTTTGATCCGCCGCGCGCCGGCGCCAAAGCGCAATGTGAACAAATCGCCGCTTCGGACGTTTCGCGCGTCGTCGCCGTTTCCTGCAATCCCGTCAGTTTTGTGCGGGACGCGGAAATCCTGATGAAAGCGGGGTTCGTGCTGACACGCTTGCGCCCCGTCGATCAGTTTGTCTTTACGCCGCATTTGGAATTGGCGGCTTTGTTTGAAAAACTGCGTTAATCGTCTTCTTTTTGAAAATTCTGGCAGGCAAACTGTAAAAAACTGGCGATCAGATTTTCGTTCCAGACTTTGACGTCGGCGGGGACTTTTAAGACGGCGGGCGTAAAGTTCCAAATATATTTGATATTGGAATCAATAAGAAAGTCCGCCGTTTTCTGCGCGCAGGAACGCGGAACGGTCAAAATGGCGATTTCTATGCCCAGCCGCTGCATCAGATTGGGCAGGCGGGAAATATGAAAAATCTGTTTGTTGTTGACGGTCATGTCCACCTTTTGCGGATCGTTGTCAAACAAAGCCAGAATATTCAGTCCGTAATCGTTGAAAGCGCTGTATTTGGCCAAAGCCAGCCCCAAATGACCCGCGCCGACGATAACGGCGTCCTTTGACATTTTAAATCCCAGAGTGTCTTCAATCGAATCTTTGAGTTCGGAAACACTGTACCCCACGCGGCAGCGTCCGGCATTATTCAGCAGCTTGAAGTCCTTGCGCACCTGAGAATCGTCAATATTCAGCCGCGCGGCGATCTGCGGGCTGGAAATCGTGTCGACGCCGTTTTCGATATATTCCGTTAAAATGCTGTGATACAACGTCAGTCGGCCGAGGACTTTTTCGGGGATTTCTGTTTTCATATCCGTTCCTAAAGTTTAAACACCCTCTAAAATCAGCAGTCTAGGCTGAAAAAACAAAAAAATCCAGTCCGGATTTCTCAAATTTGAGATTTTTTTCACTATTTGT
>JBJFAY010000054.1:16608-24330 GCA_051888155.1 Alphaproteobacteria bacterium | reverse complement strand
GATCCAGTTCTAATACGTCTTTGGCCGTTGTCGCTCCCGGAATTGCCGAAGCTTTGTTTGCGACGGCTCTGGGGTTGGTGGCGGCTATCCCAGCCGTTTTGGCGTATAACAAGTTATCCAGCGATATGAACCGTTATGCTAAAACGCTGGAAAACTTCGCCGGCGAATTCAGCACGATTTTGTCGCGCCAGATTGACGATACAACCAGCCGGACGGAAAAACGGAGCGTTTAAAATGGGGGCTTCTGTTAAATTTTCAACGCGCGGCAAACGTCAAAAAGCTTCTTTCGCCGAAATCAACGTAACGCCCTTTGTTGACGTTATGCTGGTGCTTTTGGTTATTTTTATGGTAACCGCGCCGATGATGACAACGGGAATTTCGCTTGATCTGCCGCGCGGCGACGGGCAGGCGATGGAAGAATCCGATCGAGCCGTCGATATCAGTATTGACGCGCGTTCCAAAATTTATCTGGGCGATGAAGTTGTTCCGCCGGAAACGCTGGTCAGCCGGTTAAAAGCAATGCAGAAAACAAATCCTGATTTAAAAATTGTTATCAGCGGCGACCGGGCAACCTCTTACGGACAAGTCATTGAACTGATGAGTCTGCTGCGTCTGGCCGGCATTTCCAAAGTCGGATTGAAAACCGGAGATATGGTTGATACGCAGCCTTTGACAAAACAACCCGCGGCTGAAAAGAAAAAGTAAAGGATCAATGCCGGTGGGACTGCGCTTGAACTTTTTTATGCGTCTGAGACACTATCCGTTTTTATTCAAAACGGTTCAAAGCGCTCTGGATCATTTGCCGATGGTCATGTCGGTTACGCTGCATGCTTTCGTTGTTATTTTATTGACGTGCGATTTTATTTCGGAACGTAAATCGGAAACGGTTTCCGTTCCTGTTTTCGTTGTGGATCTGTCAAAGGTGAAAGTGGCTGAAATGACGAATCTGCCGCCGAAACTGGTGCGGGCGGAACAGAAAAAAACGCCTGCAAGAAGTGTGCGCACATCGGCTTACAGCAAAGCGTCCGCCGCCGGTAAAACGGAAGCGTCCGTTCGCGGAGGAAAAACGGGAAAGTCGGGGACGAAACAGAGTTCCGGCGCGGCTTTGGAAAGCGAACTGAACAGTCTGTTGAAAAGCGTTACTTCAACAAAGAAAAAAGAAAAGGCTTCGTCCGCGTCCAATTCCATTAAAAGCGGCGGAACCGGAAACGGCGCGGCGGACGATCCGTTTAAAACGCTTTTGGCTTCGGTTGACGGCATTAAAAGCGGCATGGGATACGCAGATATGAAGGCTGCCGAAGTCAATCCCGAAGAAATTACAACCGAAGGCATTGAAGGCGGGCAGGGCGGCAGTTATATGCAGGAATTGTCCGTTTCCGAAAAAGACATGATCGGCATAAAATTGCGCGAATGTTGGAATCTGGATCCCGGCGTGCGCGGCGCTCAAGACATGTTGATTGAAATCAGGGTCTTCCTTAACCGGGAGGGAACGGTTAAAGACGTTAAAATTTTAAACAAATCCAGATATAATAAAGATACGGCTTTCCGGTCTGTTGCGGAAAGCGCGCGGCGCGCCGTATATATCTGTGACAAAAAAAACGAAGAGTCGCCGTTTAAGATCTTTCCCAAAAACTATGAACAGTCTTACGATACGTGGAAAACTCTTCTTCTCAGGTTTAACCCGTTTGACGGCGGAGTAATGTAGAATGAAAAAAATATTTTTATTTGCTTTGTTTTTGTCTTTGTTTATGCCGTCCGCGCTTCGGGCCGAATTAAGCATTGACATTACGGGGGCTCATTCCGAACCGATGGCGACGGGACTGCCCGTTTTTTCGTCCAGCGGCGCCGCCGCCGGTGAAATGGCCGGGAAAATCAGCCGGGTGATCGAAAGCGATCTGGAAAGTTCCGGATTGTTCAAAATACTGGATCCTCTGGCTTATCTGCAAACGTTCAAAGGGATTGAAGACGCGCCTGTTTTCGTTGACTGGCAGGCGATTAAAACCGAAGCCTTAATTCAGGGGCATGTCGATTATTTAAGCGATAAACAGATCCGCGTTTCCGTTCGGCTGTGGGACGTGTACGCCGCGCAGGAATTGTATTCGGCCGCGCTTGAAATCGACAACAAGGGCTGGCGGCGCGCGGCGCATATGATTGCCGACGCCGTTTACAAACGCATTACGGGCGAAGAAGGATATTTCGATACGCGCATTGTGTATATTGCCGAAACGGGATCGCCTTTAAACCGGATCAAACGTCTGGCAATCATGGATCAGGACGGCGAAAATCATCAGTTTTTGACAGACGGTCTGAATTTGGTTTTAACGCCGCGTTTTTCGCCGAATATGCAGCAGATTACATATTTGTCTTATTATAAAGACACGCCGCGCGTATATCTGTTTGATATTGAAACGGGCAAGCAGCAGGTTGTCGGAGATTTTCCGGGAATGACTTTTGCGCCGCGTTTTTCGCCAGACGGACATAAGTTGATCATGTCGATGGCGGAAAACGGAAATACGGACATTTTTGAAATGAATTTGGATACGCGGGCGGTCAAGCAGCTGACAAATTCCGCGGCGATTGAAACGTCGCCCAGTTATTCTCCGGACGGTAAGAAAATCGTGTTTAATTCGGACCGCAGCGGAGCGCAGCAGCTGTATGTTATGGATTCAAACGGGAAAAACGTTAAACGCATCAGTTTCGGTTACGGCCGGTATGCAACGCCGGTATGGTCGCCGCGAGGGGATTATATCGCTTTTACCAAAATGGCCGGCGGCAAGTTTTATATCGGCGTAATGTTCCCGGACGGCAAGGGCGAACGTCTGGTGGCGGAAGGTTATCTGGTTGAAGCGCCGACCTGGTCGCCGAACGGGCGCATTTTAATGTATTTTCGTCAAGAACCGCCGGATCGCGCCGGAATTCCGGGAGCGACAAAAATTTATGCCGTTGATATCACGGGATACAACGAACGTCGGCTGATTACGCCCGTTGACGCATCGGATCCGGCGTGGTCGCCGCTTTTATCTAATCGTTAGCATAAATATGAAATAAAGGTTGCGTAACGGACGGAATTTGTTTAAATTCTAGCGAGAGGATTAAGTTATCTTTGTTTTAGGAGTAATTTCATGAAAAAACATTTGTTTGCCGCTTTGGCTGCCGTTGCTCTGGTTTCCGGCTGCGCTTCTACCGCGCCTGTGGAAGAAGACGTTTCCGTTTCCGTTACGGTTGAAGAAGAAGCCGGCCAGAATGAAGCTTTTGTTCAGAATGCAAAGGATCGTGTTTTCTTCGGTTTTGACAAATCCAATCTGACGGCTGATTCCGTAAAGGTTTTGAAAACTCAGGCCGAATGGTTGAAAGCTAATCCCGAAAAGAAGGTTGTCGTCGAAGGTCACACCGACGACCGCGGAACGCGCGATTACAACCTGGCTTTGGGTGAACGCCGTGCTGTCGCCGTTAAAAATTACCTGATTTCCCGCGGGGTTGAAGCTGACCGTATCCGTGTGATTTCTTATGGTAAAGAACGTCCGGCCGTCGTCGGCGCGAACGAAGCCGCCTGGTCGCAGAATCGCCGTGCGGTTACGGTTGTTAAGGACTAATTGTCATCTTATCTGATGATTAAAAGCACCCTACAATCTAGGGTGCTTTTTTTATTAAACAGTTTAAGGAGACATCAGATGAAAAAAACGTTGTTAGGCGCATTCGGCGCATTGTTAATGCTTTCGGCCTGCGCTTCCGATGCGACAAAGTGTGAAGCGTTTAAAGAAGTGTTTAAACAAAACGAAGTCTTGTTTGCAACGGGCAAGGCCGAACTGACGCCGGGAAGCAAGGAAGTGCTGGATAAACAGATTGCCTGGCTGAAGGCAAATCCGACAAAGAAAATTATTGTTCAGGGATATGCCGATCCGCGCGGGACGGAAGCGTATAATATGAAGCTGGGACAGAAACGCGCCAGCGCCGTTAAAAATTATCTGGTTCAGTCGGGAATTAGTCCGGATCGCGTTTCCGTCGTTTCATTCGGGGCAACCGAATTGGCGACAACGCAGAACACCGCTAAAGGCTGGGCGGAAGACCGTCGGACGGTCAGCGTAATCGTAACGGAATAAACTCCGTTAAAAAAAAGTTCGCATAAAGAAAAGAGTGCTTTATAATAAAGCACTCTTTTTGTTTATCGGCGGAATATGAAATATGAAAAAAATTTTTTCTGTTATATGGGCTGTTTGTATCTTTTTTACCGTTCCCGCCTATGCGGTGACAATTAATGTCGGGGAACTGGCCGACAGGCTGGACCGGATTGAAAACGCGCTGAAAGGGGTGCAGAAAAAACTGTCCAATAACTATGTCGGCAGCACAAACAAACCCGGCAAAGACGAAGCGTCTGAGGATAAACTGGACGCGATGCTGATGCAGCTGCAGGAAACGGAGCAGACTTTGCGCCAGCTGACCGGAGAAATCGAAACGGTTAAATTCGCTCAGGACGGTTTACAAGACAGAATTGACCGCATCAGCGCGGATATGTCTTTGCGTTTTACGGAAATGGAAAAGAAACTGTTGACGGCCGAAGAAAAGATTAAGCAGTTTGAGGCGGAGAAAGAGGCTGCGGAAAAGGCTCGGAAAGAAGCCGAAAAAAAGAAAAAAGAACAGCAAGCTGCGGCGGCCAAAACGGCAAAGGAAAAAGAACGGCAGATAAAAGAAAAATACGGTAAACAAACGCCGAAAGAATTATATGACGAAGCTTTCGCGTCCATAAAAAAACAGCACTATAAAACGGCGCAGGCTCAGTTCGAAGCTTTTCTCGTCCTGTATCCGAAAGACGCTTTGGCCGGAAACGCTCAATATTGGCTGGGGGAATCGTTTTTTGCGCGTTCAATGTTTTCTCAGGCAGCCGTCGCTTTCGCCGAAGGGTTTAAAAGTTATCGCGACAGTCAGAAAGCGCCGGACAATCTGTTTAAGCTGGGGGTAACGATGACAAAACTGAATAAAAAAGAGGAAGCTTGTATCGCTTTTAAAAATTTTGCCAAAGAATACCCGAAGGTTTCCGATTCCATGAAAAAACGGCTGGAAAAGGAAATTCAAAAACTTTCATGTCCGTAGCGCAGGTCAGAGCCGTTTTTGAAAAAGCGATGAAATCGTTCGGTTTCCCGAACGGTGAAAAAATTGCCGTCGCCGTTTCCGGCGGAGCGGACAGCACGGCTTTGTGTCTGCTGGCGCAGGAATTTGTCCGGCAGTATGGCGGGGATATGCTGGCGCTGATTGTGGATCACGGCCTGCGCCCCTGTTCCGCACGGCAGGCGCGTCTGACGGCGGAGCGGCTGGATCAAAAAGGAATTCCTTTGCGTCTTTTGTCCTGGACGGGGGAAAAGCCCGTAAGCGGCATTGAACAGGCGGCGCGCGAAGCCAGATACCGTTTGTTGTCCGACGCTTGCCGCGCGGAAGGGTGCCGGGCGCTTTTGCTGGGGCATCACCGGCAGGATCAGGCGGAAACGTTTTTAATCCGTCGGGCTAAAAACAGCGGGCCGGTCGGTCTGGCCGGCATGTCTGCTGTCCGTATGACGGATTTCGGCCGGATTTTAAGGCCGCTGTTGGGGCTTTGTCCGGCGGATTTGCGCGAATACAATAAGGCGCGTTCCATGGATTGGGTGGAAGACGAAACCAACTTATCCGATAATTTTGACCGCGGCCGTCTGCGCCGGATATTGACGCCGACGCTGATTGACGAAGCTTTTGATCAAACGCTGTTTTATGGAAAAAAACGGCGCGCGCTGGAAGAAAAAGCGGCTGTTTTTATCCGGGAAAACGCGGTTAAGTCGGATATGGGGTATTTACTGTTCGCTCAGGACGCTTTCCGAAAACTGGACGGGGAAACGGCTTTATTCTGTCTGGGGGATTTTTTGCGTTTTATTGCCGACAGGCCGTATGCGCCGCGGTCGGATTCGCTGGCGGCGCTGGCAGACAATATACGTTCCGTTTCGTTTCACGGAGCAACGCTGGGCGGGTGCCGGATTGCTCCCTCGACTAAAAAACAGGTTCTTGTCTGGCGGGAATTAAATGATTTGCCTGATCCTGTAACGGTTGAAGGCAGGCGGCGTTTTTCTTGGGACAGATTTTCGTTTTTACTGGAAAATCCGCTTTCTTTTCCCCTTACGGTTAAACCCCTGGAACATCGTTTGCAAACGAAAAAAGCTTTCCCTAAAAGGGCTTTTTGTGTATTGCCGGCACTTTTTGACAACGAAGGGCTTTTTATTGTGCCGCATTTAGGGTATAAACGTACAAAAATAACTTGTCAGGTAATGTTTACGCCGCAGGCGGCGTTATGCGAAACGGCACGGTGGACATGTCCTGTCATTTAAGGATAAGGCGGTTAAGGTGAGTAAAAATATTTTTGTTTGGCTGATTGTCGGCGTTTTGCTGTTTACGCTGTTTGATGCGTTTCAAGACGGTTCGTCAATTAAAAATCATACGATGATGGCGTTTTCCGAATTTACGCAGCAGATTCAGGACGGCAAAGTTCAAGAAGTTGTTTTGCAGGGCAACAAAATCGCCGGCGTGTTGACTGACGGACAGAAATTTGCGCTTTACGCGCCCGATGACGCGGGGCTGGTCGACAGGCTGCTGGAAAAAGGCGTTCGTGTGACGGCCGTTCCGCCGGAAGGAGAAGGCTCTTCTTTCTGGAGCGGGTTGCTCTACTGGCTGCCGTTTGTTTTGTTTATCGGGATATGGATTTTCTTTATGCGCCAGATGGCCGCCGGCAACGGCAAAGCGATGAGTTTCGGCAAATCGCGCGCCCGTATGCTGGAAGGGCAGGGAAAAGTAACGTTTAACGACGTCGCCGGAATTGATGAAGCTAAGGAAGATCTGGTCGAAATTGTTGATTTCCTGAAAGATCCGCCGCGTTTCCAGCGTTTGGGCGGCAAGATCCCCCGCGGCGTTTTGCTGGTCGGGCCTCCGGGAACGGGAAAAACGTTGCTGGCTAAAGCAATCGCGGGCGAAGCGAACGTGCCGTTCTTTACGATTTCGGGGTCGGACTTTGTGGAAATGTTTGTCGGCGTCGGGGCGTCGCGTGTGCGCGATATGTTTGAACAGGCAAAAAAACACGCGCCGTGTCTGGTCTTTATTGACGAAATCGACGCGGTCGGCCGTCACCGCGGCGCGGGACTGGGCGGCGGAAACGACGAACGCGAACAGACGTTAAACCAGCTTCTGGTCGAAATGGACGGGTTTGATACGAATGAAGCCGTCATTTTGATCGCCGCGACCAACCGTCCCGACGTTTTGGATCCGGCTTTGCTGCGTCCGGGACGTTTTGACAGGCAGGTGGTCGTGCCGAATCCCGATTTGGCGGGACGGGAAAAGATTTTGCGCGTCCATATGAAAAAAAGTCCGATGGGGCCTGACGTCGATGTGATGAAGATCGCGCGCGGCACGCCCGGTTTTTCGGGGGCGGATCTGGCCAATCTGGTGAACGAAGCGGCTTTGCTGGCCGCGCGGCGCAACAAGCGCGTCGTGACGATGGCGGAGTTTGAATATGCCAAAGACAAAGTCATGATGGGAGCTGAACGCAAATCCCATATCATGACCGAAGAAGACAAGAAAATGACCGCTTATCACGAAGCCGGCCATGCTTTGATGATTTTGGAATCGCCGCATTCCGATCCTCTGCACAAGGTGACGATCATTCCGCGCGGGCGCGCTTTGGGCGTGACGATGTCTTTGCCCGAAGACGACAAA
>JBJFAY010000054.1:0-16598 GCA_051888155.1 Alphaproteobacteria bacterium | reverse complement strand
TCTTATATTTACTTAAAAGAACGTATGGGCATTTGTTTCGGAGGACGGGTCGCCGAAGAAATGATTTTCGGCGAAGAAAATATTTCAACCGGCGCGTCGCAGGATATTCGTGTGGCAACGAATATTGCGCGCAATATGGTCACGCAATGGGGCATGAACAAAGAAATCGGACCGATCGCAATCGAAGAACCCGACGGCGAAGTTTTTCTGGGATATTCGCTCAGTCAGCGCAAAAACGTTTCTGAAGAACTGGCGGCAAAGGTTGACGCTGAAATTAAGCTTTTGATTGAAGAAGCGTATGAAAACTGCCGCAGAGTCTTAAAGGATAAGCGGGACGCTTTGGAAAGCATTGCGCAGGGGCTGTTGGAATATGAAACGCTGACGGCGGAGGAAATCAAAGCTTTATTACGCGGTGAAAAAATCACCCGCGAAGAACCGGGAGTTCATATCTCGGCGCGTTCGACCGTGCCGATCACGGATCCCGATCCGGATCAGAAGCCGGAAGAATCCGCTGAAACGGAAAAAACGGATACGGACGATTCTTCGGCGCCGGAATAAAACAATCGTATATTTTTGTAACAGAAAGTGTATTGCACACCCTGTCGGATTTGGTAAAACATTTCCGACAGGTTTAAACCGTTGAAAAGATTTTTAAGGAGTTTGATATGGCGGTACGGAAACTATTCGGAACGGACGGAGTCAGAGGAAAGGCCAATCAGGAACCGATGACGGCGGAAATTGCTCTGCGTCTGGGGATTGCGGCAGGATCTTTGTTTAAACGCGGCGATCACCGCAGACAGGTTGTAATCGGCAAAGATACCCGCTTGTCCGGATACATGATTGAATCCGCTTTGACGGCCGGATTTACGGCTGTCGGTATGGACGTTTTGCTGTTGGGGCCAATGCCGACGCCGGCAGTCGCAATGCTGACCCGTTCCATGCGCGCCGATCTGGGGGTCGTTATTTCCGCGTCGCATAATCCGTATGAAGACAACGGCATTAAGTTTTTCGGCCCCGACGGGTATAAATTGTCCGACGAAATGGAGCTGGAAATCGAAGAACGTGTTTTCGGCGATACAAAAGACTGTTTGGCGCCGTCGTCGCAGATCGGACAGGCCAAACGTTTAGATGACGCGGTGGGGCGTTATATCGAATATGTAAAGAATACTTTTCCGCGCGGCAAGCGTTTGGACGGGCTGAAAATTGTTCTGGATTGCGCGAACGGCGCGTCTTATCGCGTTGCGCCGACGGTGTTATATGAACTGGGGGCGGAAGTCATTTCAATCGGGATTGAACCGGACGGCCGCAATATTAACGATAACTGCGGCGCGGTGCATACCGACCGTATGTGCAGCGAAGTCATTCTGCGCGGGGCGGATATCGGTATTGCTTTGGACGGCGACGCCGATCGTTTGATCGTTTGCGATGAAAAAGGGCAGGTGATTGACGGCGATCAGATTCTGGCTCTGATCAGCCGCGAATGGAAAAAAGCCGGCATTTTAAAAGAAAACGGCGTCGTTACGACCGTTATGTCGAATCTGGGGCTGGAAAGATATTTAAAGGCCAACGGTATGAAACATATCCGTACGCAGGTGGGCGACCGGTACGTTGTCGAAAAAATGCGTGCCGACGGGTATAATCTGGGCGGCGAACAATCGGGTCATTTAATTTTGGGCGAACATTCGACGACGGGGGACGGGCTGGTTGCCGCGTTACAGGTTTGCGCGGCCGTCGTTGCGGAAAGAAAAGCCGTCAGCGAAGTGATGCATTTGTTTGAACCGGTGCCGCAGCTGTTAAAGAATGTGCGCCTGTCCGACCGCGCTTTGGCCAAAGCGGCTTTGGACAGCGAGCCGGTTAAAATCGCTATTGACAAGACGGAGCGCGCGCTGGGGGACAACGGGCGGCTGCTGATCCGTCCGTCCGGGACGGAACCGCTGATCCGTATTATGCTGGAAGGCGAAGACGAAACGCAGATCGCCGCCATAGCCGAAGATATTGCGCAGGCTTTGATCGGCGAAGTCAAAGCATTGGAAGCTCATTTATAAAAAGGGGGAAAAGAAATGATTCAAAAACCTGTTGAAAAGCCGGATTGTCCGAATTTTTCTTCCGGTCCGTGCGCCAAACGGCCGGGGTGGAGCGCCGATGTTTTAAACACGGAAACTCTGGGGCGTTCGCACCGTTCCGTTTTGGGGCGTTCGCGTCTGAAGCTGGCGATTGATTTGATGAAAGAAATTCTGCAGGTGCCGAATACATACCGTGTCGGCATCATGCCGGGATCGGATACCGGCGCGGTTGAAGCGGCGCTGTGGTCTTTGCTGGGGGCAAAAGGCGTTGATATGTTTTCCTGGGAAACGTTTGGCAAAGGGTGGGTTACAGACGTTGTCAAACAGTTGAAACTGACCGACGTGCGTGTTTTTGACGCGCCTTACGGACAGTTGCCCGATTTAACGCAGGCGGACAAAGACCGCGATGTTGTTTTTGCATGGAACGGGACGACTTCCGGCGTTTGTGTGCCGGACGGCGGCTGGATCGCGGACGACAGAACCGGACTGACGATTTGTGACGCGACGTCCGCGGCGTTTGCCATGGATCTGCCGTGGGAAAAGCTGGACGTTGTGACTTTTTCCTGGCAAAAGGCTTTGGGCGGTGAAGCGGCTCACGGTGTTTTGATTCTCAGTCCGCGGGCGGTTGAACGGCTGGAAACGTATACACCGTCCTGGCCGATGCCGAAATTGTTCCGTATGACGACAAACGGCAAATTGAACGAAGGTATTTTTGTCGGCGATACGATCAATACGCCTTCCATGATGTGTGTGGAAGACGTGATCGACGCTTTAAACTGGGCTAAATCCGTCGGCGGATTAAAAGGCATGATTGCCCGTTCAAAAGAAAATTTTCAGGTTTTGCAAGATTTTGTTTCAAAATCGGACTGGGCGGAATTTCTGGCGCAGGCACCGGAATACCGGTCAAATACGTCTGTTTGTTTATCGGTAAAAGCGGATTGGTTTCAGGCAAAAACGCCCGAAGAGCAAAAAGAAATAATCAAACGCATGGTTAATCTGCTGGGGGAAGAAGGCGTCGCTTTCGATTGCAACGCTTATAAAGACGCTCCGGCGGGCCTGCGTTTTTGGTGCGGCGCAACGGTGGAAGCCGGCGATGTGCGCAAATTATGCCCGTGGCTGGATTGGGCCTATGAGCAGATAAAAGAATAAAAAATGACGGCGGGGAAAAATTTCTCCGCCGTTTTTCTAAAAGCCGGTTATTTTTGAACGGCCGTTTGGCAGGTATAATTTGTTCCTTTAACCAGATAGTCAATATCCCAGCTGACTGTGCATTTATAGCCGCAGGGTCTGGGGTATTTGGTGCAAACGATTTCCTGCCCGTCGTTTTTTCTTCCCGGTCTGTCATAATGAAAACCGTTGCCGCAATACTGTTTGCAGCCGTTTTCTTTTTGTATTTTTTCTTCACCGGAAGATCTGTCCTGTTGTTGAGGCAGCCATACGATATGAGGATACAAATTGCGGTAAGCCGGGACATCTTTTGCCTGGGCGGACGTTATTTGCAGCAAAACGCCAAAAAATATAATGATAAAGTGTGTCATGGTTCCGATCCTTTTAAAATATGATAACCGGAAAATCAAAAAGAGAGTAAATATTTTTTTATTAAACCTGCATAAAAAAAGTCCCTCCGTATAAAACGAAAGGACTTTTTTTATTGCCGGCAGGTTACTTTGGCACGATAACCATTGTAATCTGCTTTCCTTCTAACTTGGCAGGCTGTTCGACTTTCGCGTACAAATCCGAATCTTCGACAACCCGGGCCATAATTTCTTCGCCCTGTTCCATATAAGCCATTTCACGACCGCGGAAACGCAAAGTAAATTTAACTTTGTTGCCTTCGGAAATAAAGCGCTGAGCGCTACGCAGTTTGACTTCGTAATCATGCGTGTCAATATTGGGACTCAGCTTGATTTCCTTAATTTCTACAACTTTCTGGTTTTTGCGCGCTTCCGCTTTTTTCTTCTGCTGTTCATAGCGGTACTTGCCCAGATCCAGAATTTTGCAAACGGGCGGATTGGCGTTCGGCGAAATTTCAATTAAGTCCAATCCCGCCTCATCGGCCAGTTTTAATGCTTCGCGAACGGAAACAACCCCGACGTTTTCCCCGTCGGCGCCGATTAAACGAACTTCTTTCGCCGTAATATCTGTGTTGGCACGCGGCCCCTCACGGGTGGGCGATGCCTGTGTCGTATCTGTAGGTATAAAAAGCCTCCATCAGTTAAAAGTTATTCTTCAATATGCGGCCAAGCCGCTTCGGTGTTCAGTTTAGCAATTACGTCGTTAAGTGCAAGCGTTTCTTGCTTTTCCTGTCCCAGCCGTCTGATCGTAACCGTATGATCCGCGGCTTCCTTTTTGCCGATAACCAGCATGACGGGCACTTTCTTTAAAGAATGCTCGCGGATTTTATAGCTGATTTTTTCGTTGCGCAGGTCGATTTCGGCGCGGATACCGGCTTTTTTCAAGGCGGCCAGCACTTCTTTCGCATAATCGTTTCCTTCGTCCGTAATCGTGGCGACGACGACTTGCAGCGGCGCCAGCCAGAACGGGAATTTTCCGGCGTAGTGTTCGATCATAATGCCCGTAAAACGTTCCAAAGAACCGAACAAAGCGCGGTGCAGCATAATCGGACGATGTTTGTCACCGTCTTCGCCGATATAAGAAACGTCAAAACGTTCCGGCAGATTCATGTCAACCTGCAAAGTACCCAGCTGCCATTCGCGGCCGATCGCGTCTTTGACTTTAAAGTCCAGCTTCGGTCCGTAAAAAGCGCCGTCGCCGGGGTTTAAAGTATATTGATATCCCATGTCGGTCAGCGCCTGCGCCAAAGCGGTTTCCGTTTTATCCCACAATTCGTCGGCGCCGATGCGTTCGGCCGGGCGCGTGGACAGTTTGATGTTGACGTCCTTTAATCCGAAAGCGTCATAAATATCAAGCATCAGGCGCACGACTTTCTGACATTCGTCTTCCAGCTGTTCGGGAGTGCAGAAAATATGCGCGTCGTCCTGTGTAAAAGCGCGGACACGGAACAATCCGTGAATGGCTCCGGACGCTTCGTAACGGTGGACGCGGCCGAATTCCGCAATGTACTGCGGCAGATCGCGGTAGGATTTAATCCCCTGCTTGAAAACCAAAATGCCGCCCGGGCAGTTCATCGGTTTAACGCAGTAGACGCGGTCTTCGATTTCCGTCGTGAACATATTTTCGCGGTACCAGTCCCAATGGCCCGACGTTTCCCATAAAACGCGATCCATAATCTGCGGCGTGTTGATTTCCACATAACCGACGTCGTTTTGGCGTTTGCGCAGGTAATTGATCAGAGTCTGAAACAGTGTCCAGCCGTGCGGGTGCCAGAAAATATCGCCGGGGGCGACGTCTTCGAAATGGAACAGATCCATTTCGCGACCCAATTTACGGTGGTCGCGTTTTTCGGCTTCTTCCAGCTGCAGCAGATAAGCGTCCAACGCTTTTTTATCCGCCCAGGCCGTGCCGTAAATGCGCTGCAGCTGTTCGCGCGCGGAATCTCCGCGCCAGTAAGCGCCGGCGACTTTCATTAACTTGAACGCTTTGCCGACTTTACCCGTGGACGGCAGATGCGGCCCGCGGCACAAGTCGATAAAACCGCCCTGTCTGTAAAAGCTGATAACGGCGTCTTCGGGCAGGTCTTCAATCAGTTCGACTTTGTATTTTTCGCCTTTTTCCTTAAAGAAAGCGATCGCTTCGCCGCGCGGTTTTTCTTCGCGCACGATCGGTTCGTCGCGGTCGACGATTTCGGCCATTTTCTTTTCTATGGCTTCCAAATCGGCGGGAGTAAACGGCGTTTCGCGCGCAAAGTCATAATAGAACCCGTTTTCGATCGCAGGCCCGATTGTGACCTGTGTTTCGGGATAAAGTTCCTGTACCGCCTGCGCCATGACATGAGAACACGTATGGCGGATAATATCCAGCCCTTCGGGAGATTTTGCCGTAATGACGTCAATGTCCGCGTCGGCCGTAACCGTCGCCGCCAGATCCTGCAGTTTACCGTTGACTTTGACGGCCAAAGCCGCTTTGGCCAGCCCCGGACCGATTTTCGCGGCAATCTCTGCGCCGCTGGTCTGTCCGTCAAATGACAGCACGGAGCTGTCGGGAAGTTTGATCGAAACCATGAAAATTTTCTTCTTTCTCATTAAAAGTTTTTGATGCGCGCATTGTAATGCCGCTTCGTTTCGTATTCAAGAGAGAACAAAGCCGAAAAAGCAATTTAATCCGTTTTTTTATCAACAGGATATTCCCGAATGATTTCCCGGTAAAGGTCGAGCGTTTTAGCGCACATGGCGTCTTTGGAAAATTCGTCGCGCACGCTTTGAACGGCTTTTTCGGTCATTTTCTGCTTTTCCGCCGCGGACATGTCCAAAACGGCGTCCAGCTTTCCGGCCAGGTCTTCGGCGTCGCCGTGCTTAAATAAAAATCCGGTTTCGCCGTCTTTGATCGTTTCGGTGGCTCCGCCGTGATCCGGACCGACGACCAGCCGTCCCATCGCCTGCGCTTCGGGAATGACGCGGCCGAATGCTTCGGGATCCGTAGAGGCCGAAACGACAATGTCGGACAGCATATACGCCACGTCCATTTCATTACAGTGATCGACAAACTGAACGACGGAATCCAATCCCAATTTTTTTGCTTTTCTTTCCAGTTCGCGGCGGTAACGCTTGCGCCCCTGATCGGATCCGACAAACAGACAGCGTATGTCTTTGTGTTTCATCTGCGCCAAAGCGTCCAGCATGACCAGCTGGCCTTTCCAGCGGGTCAGGCGTCCGGGCAGCATGATAACGGGCAGATCTTCGGGCAGACGCCATTTTTTCGACAGGGCGATCAGGCGTTCCTGCGATACTTTGGCAACGTCAAAGCGTTCAATGTCCGCGCCGCGGTGAATGACGCGGATTTTGTCGGCTTCAACGCCTTCGTAATTATCCAGAATATGCTGTTTGATAAAGTTGGATACGGCAATCGTTAAAACGCCGTCCGTCATGACTTTATTGTATTTCTTTTTAATCTTGAACGGTCCCATGTTATAGGCGCCGTGAAAAGTCGTCAAAAACGGAACGCCGGTTTTTTCGCAGGCCCATTTGGCGCTCCATGCCGGCGCGCGGGATCTGGCATGAACGATGTCGACGTTTTTTTCTTTGATGATTTCCGCCAGACGTTTTGCGTTTTTACGCATGATAACCGGATTTTTGGAATAAACCGATAAAGTAATGTGTTCTGTTCCGCCGCGTTCCAGATCATGCACCAGACGGCCGCCGCCGGAAACAACGACGGAACGCCAGCCCGCGGCCGTAAGCGCCGCGGCGATCTCCGTTGTTCCTCTTTCGACTCCGCCTGTTTCCAATCGCGGCAAAATTTGTAAAATAACGGGTGTTTTTTCTTTAGTCGTCATGATCATCTTCCAGTTTTAAAATCACATCGGTCCGCCGTAAGGTCGGCGTTCTTTATAGCCGGCGTTTTTCATACAGGACGAATAACGCCAGTAAATAACGGTTTTTGAAGGAGAGGCCGTATTGACGAAAACGGGCATGGCTCCGGGATAGGGGGAAAAGTTAGCCCAGATACCGCCGTTTTTTAAATCTAAACGCAGATCCAGCGTTTCAGCTCCTATAGGATCCATATTCATAAATCTCCACGGCCAGAAATCGGCTTCCTGCAGACAGCGGTTATGATCATGGACAAAGCGGTCCGTGCCCGTGTTTTCCTTCGCCCAATAGTAAATACGTGTCGGCGAAGAAAGGCAGCTGTTTAAAAAAAGGCAGAAAACAAACAGATATATGAAACGTTTCATGTCTTTTTATCCTTGTTTTGTTGTCTTAAAAGTCCAAATCGCCGTAATGAGGCGCCGGAATGACGCCCGGAATGCGGTCCGCCAGAATTGCCCGGAACGACGGTCTGGATTTAACGCGGGCATACCAGTTTTTTGTTTCTTCAAAAAGAAGAACGCCGTTTTCTGCCTTGTCCCAGGGGACTTCGCCGATATAGTCCAATACCGAAAACTGCGCCGCCGCGGAAAAATCAGCCATTGTAAAAACTTCGCCGGCCAGCCAGTTGCGCTGTTTTAACAGCCATTCCATATAATTCAAATGACCGGTAATGTTTGCTTTCCCCGCCCGAATCGAATCCGAATCCGGCACGCCGCCCGTCAATCGTTTCATAATTTTTTCGCCGGCCAGATAAATGGTGACTTCTTTGAAAAATTTATCGTCAAACCAATCGCATAAACGCCGGACTTCCGCTTTGTCGCGTGCGTACGCGCCGAACAAAGGACGGGACGTGATTTCGTCGATGTATTCGCAGATCGGGCGGTGACCGCACAGGATATGACCGTCCGGTTCTTCCAAAACGGGAATTTCGCCGGCCGGGTTTTTTGCCAGAAATTCAGGGCGGAATTTCCAAGGCTCTTCGATTTTTGCCGTAAAATCCAGCCCTTTTTCCGCCAGCATAAGCCGCACTTTGCGGGAAAAAGGATCGGCCAAGTGATGGTACAGCGTATACATTTGCACTTCCTGAGAAACGACAATTCTTTATTATTCTTAACAAAAATTAGTTTATAGCTTGTAAATAATTAAAAAAAACTTCACAGTGTAAAAATCATTTTTCGAGTGAAAAAAGGAGCTTTTTATGCTGCAGACGGTTATATTGGCTTTGGTGCAAAGCATTGCCGAATTTTTACCGGTCAGTTCTTCGGCGCATCTGATTTTAACGCCGCGGCTGTTCGGCTGGAACGATCAGGGGTTGGCAATGGATATTGCGCTGCATATCGGCACGTTGTTTTCCGTCCTGATTTATTTCAGAAAAGACGTCGCCGCGATTGTCAAAGGAAGCTTTGATATATTAAAAAAGCGTTTTTCTCCGCCGCGTTCGCAACTGGTTTTAAAACTGGGAATCGCGTGCGCGCCGGTTTTTCTGATCGGTTTTTTCTGCCATGCTTATATTGAGGAATATTTCAGAAATCCGCGTCTGATTGCCGTGACGGCAATCGTTTTCGGTATTTTGCTGTACTGGGCCGATAAAAAGGGAACGTCTGCGGGTGATATCGAAAAAATGAGCCTGAAAGACGCTTTCTGGATCGGTATGGCGCAGGTGTTGGCTTTGATTCCCGGCGTCAGCCGTTCGGGGATAACGATGACGGCGGCCAGAGCTTTGGGAATTAACCGCGAAGAATCCGCGCGCTTTTCGATGCTGTTGTCCGTTCCGACGATCGGCGCGGCCGGCGCGTTCGGCGTAATGCAGATTTTAACGCAGCCCGCGGGGGAAAATACGCCGGAAAAAATGATTTTACTGGGAATGCTGATCGCTTTCGCCGCAGGGATTCTGGCAATCGGATTTTTGATGAAATGGCTGAAACATTCGTCTTTTGCGATCTTTGCCGCCTATCGGATTTTGATGGGGATTTTTCTTTTTTATCTTTTTTGATTTTTTTTTGTTGACGAACGGTTCGCTTCGTAATAAAAAAACTGCCGTAGCTTGTTTTGCCCAAATGGCGGAATTGGTAGACGCGCTAGCTTCAGGTGCTAGTACTCGCAAGGGTGTGTAGGTTCGAGTCCTATTTTGGGCACCAAGACAAGTTCTGAAAGGCAAGGGGCGGTTAAAGCCCCTTTCTTTTTGAACAAAAGGGGAAATGACATCAATGACGCAGATTTATTTTCATGAAGGCGATCTGCCTTCTTCGGTTCGTTTTTCTCAAGCCGTTGCCGTCGATACCGAAACAATGGGGCTGGAACTGCACCGCGATCGGCTGTGCCTGGTTCAGCTGGGGGACGGAAACGGAAACTGTCATATCGTCCGTTTTAAAAAAGGACAGTATAACGCGCCGAATTTGAAAGCTTTGCTGGAAGATTCCTCTGTCTTGAAAATTTTTCAATACGCCCGTTTTGACGTGGCCGCGCTGTATTTATATCTGGGGGCGTTGTGCCGTCCGGTTTACTGCACGAAAATCGCGTCCAAGATCGCCCGGACAAACGCGCCGTCCCACAGTCTGAAAGCTTTATGCCAGCAGCTGCTGGGCGTCGAACTGGAAAAAGAACAGCAATGTTCCGACTGGGGCGCCGAAGAATTAAATGAAGAACAATTAAAATACGCCGCTAACGACGTGCTGTATCTTCATGCCCTGAAAGAAAAGTTGGATACTTTGCTGGCGCGCGAGGGCAGAACGGATTACGCCCGGGCGTGTTTTGATTTTCTGCCGCATGTCGGCGCTTTGGATATCGCGGGATTTGACTGCGAAACCATATTTACCCACTAAACTTGACCGACCTTTATTCTATAGGATTTTTTTATGCTGACGTCTGACGAAATACTGAAAAGTGCTCACCACGTTCTGGATCTGGAAAGCGAATCTTTAAAACTGTTATCCGACAGTCTGGACGATTCTTTTGTTCAGGCCGTCAATACAATTAATGCGACAAAAGGGCGCGTCATTATCACCGGTATGGGAAAAAGCGGGCATGTCGGCAGAAAGATTTCGGCTTCTCTGGCTTCTTTGGGGACGACGGCTTACTTCGTCCACCCCGGCGAAGCCAGCCACGGCGATCTGGGCATGATTGAACCGAACGATATCGTTATCGCGCTGTCAAATTCGGGTGAAGCGCCGGAATTGAGCGATATCATTGCTTTTTGCCGTCGGTTCAACATTAAACTGATCGGTATGACGGGACGGCGCGACAGCACTTTGGCGCGTCAGTCGGATATTGTTTTATGTCTTCCGCCGATTCAGGAAGCCTGCCCGTTCGGTCTGGCGCCGACAACGTCGACGACGCTGATGATGGCTTTGGGCGACGCGCTGGCAATCGCACTTTTGCAGCTGCATAATTTTTCCAAAGACGAATATAAACTGCGCCACCCGGGTGGCAAACTGGGCAAAATGATGCTGACCGTCGCCGATTTGATGCATAAGGGCGACGAAATGCCTTTGGTTAAACCCGATATCAATATGTCGGACGCTTTGATTGAAATGAGCGGCAAAGGCTTCGGCTGTCTGGGAGTTGTTAATGATGCGGGCGAATTCTGCGGCGTATTTACCGACGGCGACTTGCGCCGCGCTATGGCGCCGGATCTGCTGACCAAAACAATTCAAGACGTTATGACGCGCACGCCGAAAACAACAACGGCGCAGACGCTGGCGATCGACGCCTTGCGCATTATGAACACGACGGGCAAGGGAATTACCAGCCTGTTTGTTTTGGACGATCATAAAAAACCGATCGGACTGCTGCATATGCATGACTGTTTGCGGGCCGGAGTCGCCTGATGGCGGATAAAGTCGTTGATCTCAGCGATGTAAAGTGGGGTAAAACCCAGACAAAAGGGGCGGCCGAATGGCAGCGCCGGCAAAAAAAACGTATGCGTCACCACAGCCGGCTGGTGATTTCTTTGAAGGTATTGTTTCCCAGTCTGGCGGCGGTAATGATCGGACTGGTGATTTTATGGCCGCAGATGAAAGCGCAGCAGGAAGAAAACATTTCTCTGATCGCTTCGGAAGTCGATCAGCTGAATCTGCCGGACGATCAGGCAATGGTTAATCCGCGTTTTTTTACCGTAGACGAAAAGGGCGAACCGTTTAACCTGACGGCTCAAACCGCTTTTGAACTGCCCGGCGATACGCGCCGCGTTCAGCTGGATACGATCAGAGCTGATTTATTGATGCAAAATGACCGCTGGTTTGCTTTGGACGCCGCAGTCGGCATTTATTCTCAGGTTGATGATACGATGGAATTGTTAAAACAGGTCAATCTGTATACGGAAACCGGCGATGAAATTGATACGACACAGGCATTGATAAATATGAAAAACCGCGATATTCTTGGATCAAAGGACGTTTTTTTACGCACGCCGTCCGGTTATGCCCGTGCTCAAGGGTTTGCGGTGCTGCAAAACGGAACGGTTGTCAGGCTGACGGGAAAGACGCGGGCGGTCTTTTATCCGGAAAACGGGGAAGAATAAAATGCGCGGCTGGTGTCGGTTATGGTGTTGTCTGGCTTTTTTAAGCGTTCTGCTGCCTTTTGACGGGGCGGCCGCGCCCGTTAAAAAACAACAGGTCGTTTTAACGTCCGAAGGCGGGCTGGAATGGAACAGCAACAAAAAAACGCTGACCGCGGCAAAAAAAGCGCTGGTCGTGCGCGGCGATACGGCGCTGGGAGCCGATAAAATCATCGCCTATTATAAAGACGGGCCGGACGGCAAAGACAGTGAAGTTTATCTGGTCAAAGCGTTCGGAAACGTCATCATTACTACGCCCAAACAGACGCTTTATTCTGATTCTGCCGTATATGAAATTGAAAAGTCGGTAATTATTCTTAAAGGAAATCCGGTTAAGCTGTTTGCGGGCCAAGAACAAATGACGGCCCGGATTTTGGAATTGTGGCAGGACGAAGATATGGCGGTTGCTCGTCAAAACGTCGTTGCGCAAAAGGATTCCCGCCGTCTTGAAGCCGACGTCGTTAAAGCTTATTTCGTTAAGGAAGGCAATAAAACGCAGGTGGAACGTTTCGAAGCCGAAAACAATGTCGTGATTACCAATGACAAAGAAAAAGTGCAGGGGGATTTCGGCGTTTATCTGGTGGACAAGGAAACGGCCACATTGCAGGGAAACGTTAAAATTTCTCAGGGAAATAACTTTATTATCGGCGAAGTTGCCGATATAAATATGAAAACAGGCGTCAGCCGCTTGCAAATGCTGTCTGAAAAAGGTAAACCTAAAGGACAGGTGCGCGGCGTTTTCGTACCCGACAGCAAAAAAGAAAAAAAAGCTGCCGGCATTGAAAAGCCAAAGGCGCCGGCCGTTTTAAAGGATAGTGAAAGTGGTGACGGACGCGAATCAAAAGAAAAACTCCTCAGCTCCTCAGACGAAAGGGAATAACGATACGCCGCGTTTGGCTGCGTCTACGGATATGGGGCTGCGTGCCAAGTGTTTGTCCAAAGCTTATAAAAAGCGCCCCGTGCTGCGCAATGTTTCTTTTAAAGTCGATCGCGGCGAAGCCGTCGGTCTGCTGGGGCCGAACGGGGCGGGAAAAACAACTTCCTTTTATTGTATTACCGGTCTGATTACGCCGGATTCCGGCACCGTTACGGTGGACGGCATAGATGTGACGTCTTTGCCGATGTATCGCCGCGCGCGGCTGGGAATCGGTTATTTGCCGCAGGAAGCGTCAATTTTCCGCAGTCTGAACGTTGAAAATAATATCCGCGCAATTCTGGAAGTCGTCGAACCCAGATGGGATCGGCGCGAAGAAATGCTGGAAGAGCTGCTGAACGAATTCTCAATCGCTCATTTGCGCCGCGCGCCGGCGCTGGCTTTGTCGGGCGGCGAACGCCGCCGTGTTGAAATCGCGCGCGCTTTGGCTTCTTCTCCGTCGTTTATTCTGCTGGACGAACCGCTGGCCGGGATTGATCCGATATCCGTGGGGGAAATCAGAGATCTGGTATCGCATTTAAAACACCGCGGCATCGGCGTTTTGATTACGGATCACAATGTGCGCGAAACGTTGGATATTATTGATCGCGCTTATATTTTACATGACGGCGTTGTTTTAATGGAAGGCGATCCGCAGGACGTCGTCCGTCACGAAGACGTGCGCCGCGTTTATCTGGGTGAAAAATTCGCATTGTAGTTTTCGGCAGAGGAGGGGATAGACAATGTCCTTGACGCCTCGTCTGGACTTACGCCAAACACAGACATTAGCAATGACTCCCCGCCTGCAGCAGGCAATCCGGCTGCTGCAAATGTCTGCGCTGGAACTGGAAAGCGCTGTCGCCGAAGAGTTGGAAAAAAATCCTTTTTTGGAACGCGAAGGGGCGCAGGATCCTGCCGAACTGACGGAAAACAGAGAATTTTCCGAATTTGAAGGACGGGAGGATCCGCCCGCTTTGCTGGATTCCGCGGGACAGGAAGAAGCGCCGCCGGATACAAACGATGTTCCGACCGAAGACAGTTTTTACGAACAGGTCGGGGAAGAAGGCGAAACGTTTGAAGACATTTCCGATTTTTCTCTGGATCCCTGGTCGGGAGCCGGAGCTGCCGGAGAAAACGACGGCGCCGTTTCCGCGGTTGATCTGTGCGCCGCGCCGCGCCGGACTTTGCATGACGCTCTGGTTTCGCAGATTAATACTTCGTTGCGCGATGAAAACGACCGCGGGACTGCTTTTGCTTTGCTGGAACGCCTTGATGAAAACGGCTGGCTGACCGCGGCGACGGACGATATCTGCCCGCCGCAAAAGTTAGACGCGCTGCTGCCCGTCTTGCAGGGATTTGAACCGACAGGGATCTTTGCCCGTAATTTAAGCGAATGTCTGGCTTTACAGTTAAAGGAAAAAAACAGGTATGATCCGGCGATGGCCGTTATGCTGGATCATCTGGATCTGATTGCCGGACGGGAATATAAAAAACTGTCAAAACTGTGCGGCGTCGATGAAGACGATATTTCAGATATGATTGCCGAAATCCGGCGGTTAAACCCGCGTCCGGCCGCTGCGTTTGAAACGGAAACGCCGAATATTCTGATTCCGGACGTTTTGGTGCGCCGGGATAAAACGGGAAATTTTGTCGTTGAATTAAATCAAGCCGTTTTGCCGCGCGTTTTGATTAACCGGACGTATGCGGCGGAAATATCGGCGGCGGCGCAAAAAGACAAGGCGGCGAAAAAGTTTTTAACGCAGCATTTGTCTTCTGCCAACTGGCTGATAAAGGCTTTAAATCAGCGCGCGGAAACGATTTTAAAAGTCGCCGGCGAAATCGTCGCCCGGCAGAAAGATTTTTTCAGATACGGGGAAAAAGCTTTAAAGCCGATGGTGTTAAGAGATATTGCCGAGGCTCTTGGAATTCATGAAAGTTCCGTCAGCCGGGTAACGGCGCAGAAATATATGGCCTGTTCGCGGGGAGTGTTTGAATTAAAGTACTTTTTTTCACAGGGGCTGGAAAGCCGCGGCAGTGACGATACCGTGTCGGCTCAGGCCGTGCGCCGCCGAATCCGGGAGTTGATCGAAGCTGAAAAAAAAGAAAACATCTTGTCGGACGAAGCGTTGGTTTATCTGTTGAAACGGGAAAATATAGATATCGCCCGCCGGACGGTCGCCAAATACAGGGAAGCCATGGGAATTCCCACCTCCGCGCAAAGGAAAAGAGACAAACGTCTGAAAAACTGATTTTCATATCTGCGTGCAACATTTTCTTGACTTACGGCGCGCGGGGTCGTACTTTTTCGTTTCAGGCGGTGGAATTCCGCTACAGGATTTAACTTTTAACAAATGAGAACGGCACTATGAAAATTGCTATTACAGGGAAACAAATCGACATCGGTACCAGTCTGCGCGCTTATGTTGAAGAACGTATCGAAAATACCGTTAAAAAGTATTTTGAAACGCCTTTGAACGCTTCCGTTGCTTTTTCCAAAGAAGGAAACCTCATCAAAGCGGATATTTCCGCCCACCCGATGAGCAGCGTTTTGATTCAAGGTTCTTCTTCGAATGCTGACGCCTATGCCGCTTTTGACGCCGCTAATGATCGTATTGCCAAACAGTTGCAGCGTTATAAAAAACGTCTGACCAGTCATAAGGCTTCGGCTGAAACGGTTAACTTTGCCGTGATCGAACCTGAAAAAGAATCGGAAGAAGATTCTCTGCCTCAGGACGAATCCGCGCCTGTCGTCGTAGCTGAAATGCAGTCCGAACTGCCGTTGTGCACAGTCAGCGGAGCCGTTATGCGTATGGATCTGGCCGATGTTCCGGCGTTGATGTTCAGAAATATTGCTCACGGCGGACTGAATATGGTTTATCGCCGCGCCGACGGCAATATCGGCTGGGTTGACCCGCAGGCAAACTAAGCCCTGAAGAAGACCGGTTATGTTGATTTCTGATTTGTTGACGCCTCAGTCGATTATTCCTGATTTAAAGGCGACAAGCAAAAAACAGGCTTTGCAGGAAATTGCGTCCTATGCGGCGGAACAGCTGAATTTGGAAGACCGCGCCATACTGGACGTTTTGCTGGAACGCGAACGTCTGGGGTCGACCGGCGTAGGCGGCGGCGTTGCAATTCCGCATGGGAAAATGGTTAAATTGGACAGGCTTTACCTGTTGTTTGCCAAATTGGTAACGCCGGTCGCTTTTGACGCGCCGGACGGCCGTCCCGTCGATTTGATGTTTTTGCTGTTGACGCCTGAAAATGCCGGCGGAGATCATTTAACGGCTTTGGCTAAGGTTTCCCGCCTGTTGCGCGATGAAAAAGTTTGTTCTTTGCTACGCGGCAGCGAGAATGCCGAAGCGATTTATTCCGCTGTTTTGGAAAGCGAACAGGTCTGATAATATACAGATAAAAAAACAAAACCGAAAGAAATGTTTCTTTCGGTTTTGTTTTTTGTATTTTGCTTTAAAAAAAGAAACGAGCGCCCGGCCGATATGATTTTTTGAAATAATAGAATAATTTTGTTGACAGACGATGATGTTTAGAGGCATATTACCTCCCGTCGTGGGGGTGTAGCTCAGCTGGGAGAGCGACGCGTTCGCAATGCGTAGGTCAGG
>JBJFAY010000053.1:0-5697 GCA_051888155.1 Alphaproteobacteria bacterium | reverse complement strand
TGTCGTGCCTGCGGTTGTATCCGAAGTCAGCAAAGGATCCGCGGCAGAGGCGGCCGGTATTTTGAAAAATGACCGGATCTTGAGTATTAACGGCGAAAAAATTAATGAATTTGCCGACGTCCGCCGCTTTGTTCAATTACATAATGTTCTGGATATTGTCGTTTCGCGCGAAGGCAAAGAAATTCCTTTGACAGCGCGTCTGTCTTCCGAAACCGGCGGCGCTGTGCTGGGCGTGCAGGCGGTGATGTCGCAGGAACATTTTAAATCCGTATCTGTTCCGCAGGCTTTTGTTGAATCGGTCAAAGAGGCTTGGGAAATTACGGAAGATACGTTGATTATTTTAAAACGCATTTTGCTGGGACAGCGTTCGGCCGACGATATGCGCGGCCCGCTGGGCATTGCCGAAGCGTCCGGCGATGCGGCCAGAGGCGGCGTAATCAGTTTTGTTTTATTCTTAATCCAGGTGTCAATCGGTATCGGTCTGGTAAATCTGCTGCCTGTTCCGGTTTTGGACGGCGGGCATTTGCTGTTTTATGCCGCGGAAGGAATTCTGCGCCGCCCGATCAGCGAAAAAGTGCAGATGATAGCCCTAAACATAGGGGTAGGTTTACTGATATGCCTGTTGATACTCACTTCATGGAATGATATCGTCCGTATATTCGTCCGTTTGTTTCATTAGGTGATTTTTTTGAAAAGACTGGTTGTTTTCGTTGCTTTTATTGTTTTTTTTCCTTTTTGCGCCGTTTTTGCCGCTGAAAAGGAAGAAACGGTTTCCCAAATCGTTATCAGCGGGGTTATGCGCATAGAACCGGAAACGGTTTTGACGTATCTGATGATTCGCAAAGGGGATACCGTTTCCGACGAACAACTGGACAGGGGATTGAAATCTTTGTTTTCAACCGGCTTGTTTGCCGATGTCAGCCTGTCTGTCAAGGACGGCGTGCTGACGGTTGATCTGGTGGAAAATCCGATTGTCAACCAGATTTCGTTTGAAGGAAACAAGAAAATCAAGACGCAGCAGCTTAAGGACGAACTGTCTTTGCACCCGCGTTCTGTTTTTACGCGGTCGAAAGCCCGCCGCGATACGCAGCGGATTTTAGAGCTGTATAAACGTATGGGGCGTTATTCGGCGCAGGTTGAACCTAAGATTATCGAACGTTCGCAAAATCGGCTGGACGTTGTTTTTGAGATTAACGAAGGTCAGCCGACTTTTATCCGCAAGATTGATTTTATCGGCAATCAGGCTTTTGACGCGACCGAATTGGAAGAAGAAATGCTGTCCAAAGAAAACCGCTGGTACAGGTGGTTTACCTCTATGGATACATATGATCCCGACCGTTTTGCATACGATCAGGAATTGCTGCGCCGGTTTTATCTGCAGCACGGGTATATGGATTTTAATATTATTTCTTCTTCTGCCGAATTATCGCCGAATCGTGAAGATTTTTACCTGACGCTTGTTTTGGAGGAAGGACCGCGTTACAAAGTCGGCGAAGTTTCGGTTGTTTCCGATTTAAAGGGCTTGGACGCCGACAGTGTGGCGGACGTTGTTTCCGTGAAGTCCGGCGTATGGTTTAATAACGTAAAAGTCGAAAACAGTGAAATCGCGCTGATTAATGCCGTCGGGGCAAAAGGGTTCCCGTTCGTTGACGTTTCTTCGGATTTAAAAAAACGCGAAGGGGAAGATGTTGTTGACGTTGTCTTTAATATCAAAGAAGGACAGCATCTGTTTATTGATGAAATTCAGATTACGGGGAATGGCCGCACGCAGGATCGGGTAATCCGCCGCGAATTCCGCTTTGCCGAAGGCGATGCTTACAGTCCCGCGAAGATCCGCCGTTCTAAGCAGCGAATTGAAAATCTGAATTATTTTGACCGGGTAACAATGGATATCGAACCGGTGGAAGGAACGCCGGACAGGGCGATTTTAAAAACGGACGTATCGGAAAAATCGACTGGTTCTTTGAAACTGGGGGTGGGCTGGTCGTCATATGACGGACCGCTGGCCGAAGTTTCCGTTCAGGAAAATAACTTTTTGGGAACGGGGCGCAGAGTCGGTGTTTCCGCTTCGGTCGCCGAAGAAAAAACGTTGTTTGACATCAGTTTTGTCGAACCGTGGTTTTTAGACCGTGAACTGGCTTTGGGCTTTGACCTTTTCTATTTGACCCGGAATTATTCGGACCGCAGTTCTTATGATTCGGAAATGGGCGGCGGTTCTGTTTCTTTGAGCTGGAAATATACGGAAGAATTGTCGCATACCGTCAAATATACGCTGCGTCAGGATAAAATCGTGGACGTCAGTGAATCGGCTTCCATTTACGTCAAAGAGCAGGAAGGAACAACGCTGACGTCCATGGTCAGCCAGACATTGTTCTGGGATTATCTGGATAACCGCTATAATCCGTCGGAAGGCTATTATGTTTCTTTATCAAATGATCTGGCCGGTTTTGGCGGTGATACGCGTTATCTGCGCACGGACATCAGCGCGGCGTACTATTATCCGCTGTCCGACAAGTGGGTTTTGGGATTATCAACGTCCGGAGGATATATTTTCGGGATCGGACAGGACGTTCGTCTGAATAACCGTTACTTTTTGGGCGGCGCGACACTGCGCGGGTTTGAAGACGGAGGCGTAACTGCCAGATCAAAAATCGGCGACGACGCTTTGGGCGGCAACTGGCAGGCAACGGCCGGAGCGCAGCTGATGTTCCCGTTGGGGCTGCCCAGCGAATTCGGCATGAAAGGCAAAATTTTCGCGGATTTCGGCCTGATCGGAAAGCCTGATGATTTTAATGCATCTGAAATGTGGTATTCTTCAAAATTGCGTGGTAGTATCGGTATCGGTTTTGTGTGGTCGTCTCCGCTGGGACCGATTAATGTCGACTACGCAATACCGGTCTTAAAAGAACGTTTTGATGAAACTGAGTATTTTCGTTTAAACTTTGGATGGGGATTTTAAAAAATGAAAAAAGGAATTGGTCTTTCGATCGCTCTTGCCTGTATTTTCTTTGCCGGCGCGGCAAAGGCTGAAAAAATCGGCTTTATTAACGATCCGGAACTGGCGCAGAAATCAACCGCTTTGCAAGGGCTGCAAATGCAGCGCGATAAAATTCTGGCCGTGCTGAAAGTCGATTTGGAAAAAGAATTAAAAGAAATCTTTGATAAAAAGCAAAAGCTGGAAGAAGAAAGCGCCAAATTGTCCAAAACCGAAGTCGGTAAACGTTTGGACGCGATTGATAAAGCGGAAAAAGATTTGCAGGCCAGAGCTCAGGCCGCCGCCGCGGAACTGCAGAAAAACTTTGTTGAAGCGGCTGTTTCTTTCAAAGAAAAAGCAATAAATCCGGTTATAAAAGATCTGGCAAAGGAAAATGGTTTCGACGCCGTTTTAAATTCGGCAAACGCTTTTTATGTTGATGAAGATCTCAACGTAACCGAAGAAGCCATCAAGCGCGTTAATAAAAAAATGCCGAAGCTTGATCTGAAAAAAGTAACCTTGGAAAAGGCTAAATCGAAATAAATTGGAGTGTTAAATGCCTGATGCGCGTTTTTTTAAAACTGCAGGACCGTTTACGTTAAAGCAGCTGGCCGAAATCGGCGGGTGCGATTTGGCAGATGGCGTCAATGCGGACAAAATAATCAGCAACGTCAATTCGCTGCATGACGCCGCTGCCGGTGATATCAGCTTTTTATTAAGCAAAAAATACATCGCCGATCTGGAACAAACAAAAGCCGGCGCCTGTATTGTCCACCCGGATTTTGCCGCTTCGGCGCCGGAAGGGACGGCGGTGCTGATTTCAAAAGAACCGTACAGGTCTTACGGGCTGGTGGCCGCCGCTTTTTATCCGGCCGAAACGACGACAAAAACGGTTGTTCACCCGAACGCCGTCGTCGCCGCCAGCGCCGTTATCGGCGCCGGTTCCCGTGTTGATGCCGGCGCGGTTGTCGGTGAAAACGTGACTTTGGGAAAAAACTGTCATGTCTGTCCGAATGCGGTGATCGGCGATAATGTTGTTTTCGGCGACGACTGCATTATCGGGGCAAACGCTTCCGTCTTTTATACGCTGGCCGGCAGTCAGGTTTATATCTATCCCGGCGCGCGGATCGGACAGGACGGTTTCGGATTTTTCATGAGTCCCAAAGGGCATACGAAAATTCCTCAGCTGGGGCGCGTCATTATCGGCAATGATGTTGAAATCGGCGCGAATACCTGTATCGACAGAGGCGCTTTGGGCGATACGGTGATCGGCGACGGAACACGAATGGATAACTTGATTCAATTCGGCCATAACGTACAGACGGGAAAATGCTGCGTTGTTGTTTCTCAGGTCGGCGTCGCCGGCAGTACAAAGCTGGGAGACTTCGTCGTTCTGGCCGGCCAGGCCGGAGTCGCCGGGCATTTGGAAATCGGCAGCGGCGCTCAGGTCGCGGCTCAATCCGGCGTGATGCGCAACGTTGCTCCGATGGAAAGCCTGATGGGAACGCCGGCTATTCCTATCAAGGAATTTATGCGGCATTTCGCTACGTTAAAGAAAATTACAAAACGTTAAGAGAGAAAACTATGGAAGAGAATATTATCAGAGAAATCGGTATCAATGAAATCTTGACATTAATTCCTCATCGTTATCCGTTTTTACTGGTGGACAAGGTGTCCATCGTCAAAGAAGGCGAAGAAGGTATCGGTGTTAAGAACATTACGATGAACGAACCGCAGTTTACGGGGCATTTTCCCGAAAATCCGGTTATGCCGGGCGTTTTAATGATAGAAGCCATGGCGCAAACCGCAGCGGTGACGGTTATGTCCGCCAATACGGACGGGGCCAAAAAAGGCGTGTTTTTCATGAGCGTTGAATCCGCCAAGTTCCGTAAACCCGTTTTGCCGGGCGACCAGTTAAAAATGCACGTCACCAAAGAATTGGCGCGCCGTAATGTTTACCGTTTCCGCGGAGAAGCAACCGTAAACGGCGTTTTACATGCCGA
Source organism: Alphaproteobacteria bacterium (assembly GCA_051888155.1). GTDB lineage: Bacteria > Pseudomonadota > Alphaproteobacteria > CAAGCB01 > CAG-977 > UBA11549. The sequence continues at coordinate 720 of JBJFAY010000053.1, read as the reverse complement.
ATCGGTTTTCACGGCGATGATTTTTGATGAAAAGTAGATGAAATATGACAACAATACATTCCACCGCAATTATTGAAGACGGTGCAAAAATCGGTAACGACGTTTCAATCGGTCCGTTTTGTTTTGTCGGCGGGCAGGTTGAATTAAAAGACGGCGTGCAGCTGGTTTCCCATGTTTGGGTCGGCGGCGATACCGTTGTCGGCGAAAATACGGAAATCCGTCCTTTCGCCGCGATCGGCGGAAAAAATCAGGACCTGAAAGATAAAGAAAAAAAAGGAAAACTGATTATCGGTAAAAATAACTCGATCCGGGAATACGCGACGATGCAGCCGGGAACGCCGGGGGATAAAAACGTTACGGTCGTCGGCGATAACGGGCTGTTCATGATCGGAACGCATATCGCGCATGATTGTGTCGTCGGCAATAATGTGCTGATGTCCAACAATGCGACGCTGGCCGGGCATGTCAAAGTCGGCGATAACGTGATTATCGGCGGTTTATCCGCCGTACATCAGTTTTCCCGAATCGGATCGCATGCCATGGTCGGCGGTATGTGCGGCATAACGCGAGATGTTATTCCGTATTCTCTGATTTCTTTTAACTGTCTGGAAGGCGTAAATATCGTCGGTTTGAAACGCCGGGGATTTTCTTTGGAAGTCATCAATAACCTGCGTCTGGCGGTTTCTGAAATTTTTAAGGGCGAAGGGACGTTGTCCGACC
>JBJFAY010000052.1:0-5702 GCA_051888155.1 Alphaproteobacteria bacterium | reverse complement strand
GGATCAGGATATTATATTTTCAAAATCTGCTTTTACCCGTTTCAGCCATGATCTGGCCGGGGTGATCGGCGCCGTGTCCAGCAGTTTGTCTTTGTTGTCCGAATTGGGCGGAGCGGATAAGGAAACATTGGATCTGGCTTGCAATAATGCGGATATTTTAATGGGGCGGCTGCGTTTTTTCCGCGCGGCTTTCGGAAATGAAGGACCGTTGACGGATATTTCCGTTACGCGCCGGATATTGGAAGAATATCTGCGTACGCTGGAAAATCGCGTCGTGCGGTACTCATGTGTATGGCAGACGGATCAGGAAGTGCCGATTTTTGTTTTTCGTTTGATTTTGCTGGCCGGACAGATCGCGGCGGAAAGTTTGCCGCGCGGCGGCGAAATTACCGTCAAAGCCCGCGCGGGAGATAAGGAAATACGAATCGAAGCTAAAGGAAAAGGCGTCCGTCCGGATCCTGAAATACAAAAAGCGGCCGACCATGATAAAAATCGGGTGTTATCGCCGAAAACGGTTCCGGCCGTGTTTTTATTGAAATGTCTGGAAGAACAAAATTGGGGTTTGTCCGTAATCGCCGGAGAAGACAGTCTGATAATGCTGTTGAATGAAAGGCGCTGAACAAAGGTGTGAAGTCAATGTCGGACATGGTCAATGACTTTTTAAACGAAGCTCAGAGCCGGCTTTCTGAAGTGGAAAGTCTTTTCCCTCTGCTGGAAAAAAATCCGGCGGACGAAAATGTATGGACGTCTTTAGATTCTTTTTTCGGTTTTATTCGTTCTGTCGCGCCGTTTGCCGGTTTTATGAGAGCGTATCGTTTGTCGGACGCCGGTATGGCCGAAGTAAAAAATTATTTGTCTCAAAAAAGCAATATAACGTCTTTGCCGGCTATTTTAATGAAGTTTCAGCGCATAAAAAAGATCCTGACCGCCGCCGTTAATTTGAAACGGGAACCGCGCGAATCCGATGATGATCTGCTGGCGGCCGCCGCTGTCATACGGTCCGAAGATCCCGTGCCGGACGGAAATGATTTTCAGGGGACCGGTATTGTTTCGCCTGATCTGACGGCACAGGAAGCGGCTTTGGACGAACGTGAAGAGCAGTTGGTTTTATGGGCGCAGGCGTTGACGGAACAGGAGGCTGCTTTAAAACAAAAAGAAAACGTTCTGTTTGAAGAAGAACGCCGTCAATCCTTATCTCAGGAAAAAATCGCGGCCGTTATGGCGCGTTTGAACGAACAGGAAAAGCTGCAAAGTGATTTGGAAGATCATCTGGCCGAAACCCGGTTGGCGCTGCAATCCTGTCAGGAAAAACTGGCGGATCAGGAAAGTCAGCAGGAACAAGCGCTGCACTTGCTGGAAACAAAAAACGAAGCCTTGAATGAAATGGGCCGTAAAATTCAGGATCTGACCCGTCTGCTGGGGGAAAAAGAAAACCTGAGCGAACAGCGCGAAGAACAGCTGTATCAGGAATTGCAGCAAAATCACAGGCAGGCGGAAGAACTGCGGATTAATCTGAAAGCGTTGGAAGACTTTCGTTCAGAAATCAGCGAAGACCACCGTAAAATGTCGTCCCGGTATGAAACGCTGGAAAAAGAATACCGGGACGCTTTATCCCGGTTGGATATTGAAAAAGAAAATACCGAATTAATGCTGAAAGAAAAACGGGAACTGGAAAAACAACATATAGAATTCAATACCCGTTTTATTGCTTTGCAGGAAAATTTAAACGCCGAAAAAGAAAATTTGAAGCGTACGCAAAAAGCTCTGGAACAGCAAAAACGGCGCAATGATTTTATTTGGGGCGAGTTAAAAGCCGCCGCCTGGCCGTATAATGCCGAAAAGATTCAAAAAGAACTGGCCGTTCTGGCTCGCCGGGGGGCGGCGCAGCAGGCCGGCGCCAGTTTGTCAGCTTTAAAAGATCTGGTCGGCAGCATACGAACCCGTTCTTTTATGCAGATTCCTTCCTTTTTGCAAAAAACGGCTCAAAAGGCGGCAAAAAAGTACCAGCGGCATTATCAAATAACTATCGACAGTCAGGTCGAAAGCGGTATCGACAAAGACGCCGCCGCTGTTTTGGAACAGATTTTAAGCGAATTAACGGATAATGCTTTTCATTATGCTTTTCCTGACGAAAACGAAGAATTGACGTTACGTTTTTCTGCCCGGGAAGAGGGCGCTTTTATACAGGTTTCTTTTTGCGATAACGGCGCTTCGTTTGACTTTGACAAGCTGTACAATGCCGTCCGGGCTGCCGGTCTGGCTGACGACGGTGCGTTGCCGGTTCGCAATGAACTGCCGGTTTATTTGTTTCATTCTTCCGTAAAATTTCATGAAGAACAGCGCGGATTGACAACAATCGGACGGCTTTTGGAAAAATCAGGCGGGCAGATCAGCGCCGATTTTGAAAACGGGCTGCGTATTGATTTTTCCGTGCCTAAAAAGTTTTTGTTTGACCGCGTTTTAATTTTCGGACAAGGCGGCGACCGTTTTGCTCTGCCGTTGAATGCCGTCGCCGAAACTGTTTTTTTGCAGGAAAGCGAATTTGGCATTAAGGTTCAGGACGGTGAAAAAAATCCTTTTTTTTATTGGAAAGGATTAACGCTGCCGGTTTTAAATTTTGCCGAACGGGAAAAAACGGATTCCGCAAATTACGGATTGGTTGTGCAGTCCGGAATATTTTGCGCTTTAATTCCCGTGCAGCAAATATTTGATACGGAACAACTGTTATCTTTTTCAGAAAAAAATACAGGGACGGAGCATGATTGTCTGGTGTTCTGTACTGTTCTGGAAAGCGGCAGAGACGTTTACTGGATAGATTTGGCGAGATTATGGAAACAGGCGGCTTTGCCGATACCGAAAAAAATTGTGTCCGTACCGGAAAATACGGCCGCGGAAACGGTAAACGCAGGTATGGTTTCTTATCTGGTTTTTAAATCCGAACCGAGTGTTTTCGGCGCCGTGCGCGTCGACGGCGTTTTAAGAGTGGAAGATTTTTCTTTTCCGCCGGCCAGTCTGGTTCATAAAAAATATTTTGAAACGCAAGGGCGGCGCCTGCCTTTAAAAGATTCCTGTCCGCGCGACAGTTATCCTTATGCCCAGGCGGTTTTGATTTTTGATTCATTTGCGCTGGCGATTCAGGAAGTTGTTGATCTGATTGATATTCCGGAAACGGACGCCGACAGCGGCGCCGTTGATTTTATTGTATACCGCGGCAGAAAAGTACCGGTTTTTTCAACACAGGATTAAAAGTGATAAACCAGCCCCAGCCGGCCTTCATGCACATCGGTATGGCGGCTGTCTTCAAAGATAAAAGAAGCTTCCAGCCCCCAGTCATGCGTCAAAGTTATGCCGGCCGAAGCCTGATAACGCCAGATATCGGCGGCTTTATCGGTGTAAAAGATTTTTTCGATATCGCCGGTTAAACGGATAAAATCGAAATCTGCGGCGAATCCGGCTTGGACGCCGGCGCCGGCCATAGTGTTATGCGGCAGATATCCGCCTGCTTTACCGTAAATATTCGTCATAAGATAGGCGATGACTTCGTCGCAAATCTGTCCTGACCAGCCTGCGCCGAAACCCGCGTAGAAAACGTATCCTTCTTTGTCTTTGTCTGGGTAGAAGTAGCTTTCAACGCCGGCGTTCAGTTTAAAGGAAAAGGGCTTGAAAAGTTTATTTCTGGGAGCCAGCGACATGATATCGACGAAAGAAAACTTTTGCAAACGCAGATCATTGTCATTTTCATACCAGCGCAGTGTCGCGTCCATGTATGTAATTGCGCCAAACGGCAGAAAACCCGCGGTTTCGTCCGTTAAAGTATGGTAAGCCGGCCGCAGTGTGATATCAATAAAGTCTTTGTGGTTTCGTCTGCCGCCATATATAGCCGCCGCGCCGGATAAATGGCCTTCGTCGGGACGTTTTGCGGGGACGGGAACGTCCGTAATATTTGATTTTTCTTTGATGGAACTCAGAGGGGTCAGAATTTTTATGGAATCCCGGCGCATTTCGTCCAAGGGAATATCTCCGGCAACAAAGGCGTACTGTACATACTCATAGGCCGTTACCAAAACATTGGCTTTTTGTTCGTCCGTCAGGGCGGAATTCATGACGGAATCAACTTGGCGCGGAGATTTTAACAGTTTGTGCAGTTGTTCTTTTTCCTCATCGGATAAGAAAGAATAAGCATGCTTCAGTTTAGATTGGCGCGAAGGCCTGTAAACGGCTTCCTTTAAGATGTCTTTTTGTTTTAATACCGTCCGGATCGTATCGACGGGAATCGTGTAATTTGAAAAAAGCGGCCGGTAAAACGGTTCTGTCAGATCTTGTTCGGGGAAAACGGCGTTTAACGTTTCCAACAGCATATAGGAACAGTTTTCCGAAAAGAAATAATAATTTGCGGAATTATGCCCCAGTTCCCAGATATGCGCCACCAGCCGGTCAATCTGTTCCGGCGTCAGGTTCAGCCGGTATTCCCAGATATCTCTGTTTTCCATATTGTTGTAAAGGTTAACCGTATCATAATAGGGGTAAACCGAAAAAATACCGTTATAACCGCCGAAAACGCCTTTGAACATAAACGACAGTCCGCCGTCCGATCCTGTAATCGCGCCGTAATTCAACGCATGGGACAATAAAGGCGTTTCTTCTCTGCTGTCCAGCCGCAGCAAAGTATGCCCGAAAAACGACGCCGGATTACCCATGTAAGCGCTGGTAAAGATAAGCGCGGCCCGACGGGCTTCAACGGCGGATTTAAAATCCTGATAATCTTTGCACTTAACGGGCGGCATCAGACGGGGATCAAACCCCAGCTGCCGGTTCAGCCAATCGTAACGCGCGGGGAATAAACACTGCGGGTGATTATAGGTATCGTCTTTTCCTTCGATTTTGTCCGCTTTGTCAACCGGCATAAAAAAAGCGCGCAGATCAGCCTGCAGTTCTTTGTCCGGATTGGTTTTGCCCTCTGGCAACAGAAAAAAAGCGCCGGAATCAACCGTGCTTTCTTTTGATCCCAAGCGGTCATGATAATGCATCAGCCTGCGCCACTGCGGCGCGCCGGCCAATTTCTTTTCCCGCGCTTTATTTTGCAGGTCAAGCAGGTGCTTTTCCTGATTTTCCGTCAAAGAAAACGGCTCTGCCGCGGCGGGACGCCCGCCGGGACAGAGCCATATCAATAATACGATCAAGGCAATACGCATATTAAACAGCCTTTTGCCTTTCCTGCGTTATTAAGCCAGCAGTTCGGAAACTTTCAGAGTTACCGTGACGGCGGAAACATCGTGGCTGTCAAAAATGAACGCGAAGTTTTCTTTAATCACTTCGCCGGCTTTGTCTGAAGACGTACCCGTCAGAGCCGCGATTGTGTCAATCGTTTCACCCCGGCCGCGCGCGGCGTCAACGGCGAACTGTTCCATATTTTTTTCCAGAAAGGCAAAGATTTTTCCGGTGCCGCCGGAAACGCGGCCGTTCTGGTCACAGCCTGACGTACCCGATGAAATGCCGAATATCTGCGTTCCGAAAGAACCGTTTGTCGTTACGGCCAAAATCTGCGGAATCGTACCGACTTGCCCTTTAAAAATAATAGATCCCAGACCACAACCCGTGCTGTCCAGCGCAAAAGCCTGAGATGCAGAAAAAGCCGCCACAAAAGCAGCCGAAACCAAGAACTTTTTCATAGGTAATCCCCTTCAAGAGTAACTTAAAACACT
>JBJFAY010000051.1:0-5845 GCA_051888155.1 Alphaproteobacteria bacterium | reverse complement strand
ATTATCTCTATTATAAAGCAATAGCGGGGAAGAAAACTTCCCCGCTGTTGTCGTTTATGATCCGAACTGAGAACATCGCGCCGGCAATGAAAAAGCCGGATTATTTTTTCACATTTAATACACTGATAATCAGTCGATACGCTTCCGTAATATCTTTAAATTTTTCTTCCAGCTCTTTGTTTCCGCCGTTTGAATCGGGGTGATACCGTTTTGCCAGCCGTTTATAGTTCAGACGGACGTTTTCAATTTCCAAAGGAAAAGCCAATTCCAAAATTCCGGCGGCGGCGGCGACTGCCGGATCCGCGCGTAATGAACGTTCCGGACGGGACGGATTTTCTTTGTCCGATTCGCCGAAAGCTTCTTTTTTTATCCCCAAAGGATCGGAAAATATTGACGGATCAACGCCGCGTTCCCCCAGCTTCCATGTCGGGCGCTGCCAGCAGACGTCCTGCTTCAGCTGTTCTTCAATTTCCAACGGACTCATACCCTGATAATAATCCCATTGGGCGTTATATTCCTGCACATGTTCCAGACAAAACCAATAATAATCCGTCAGCGTCCTGTCTTTGGGAGCACGAAACTCCGCCGCTCTGCCGCAGCCTTCTTTATCACAGATATGCTCCGGCGCCGCCGGCGGACGGCCCGTCAGGTCATTAAAAGAAAAAGCATACTTTGCGCGCCGGCCCATCAGTGTTCTTCAGACTCCGCTTCTTTTGCCCGATAAAAATCCGGCCATTCCCGTTTGACCATTTCCCCGGAACTGTCCCATGCCAGACAAGTATCCAAAGGATCGGGAGTCACGCCGCGGCAATATTTCATCATACGCACTTGCGCGACCGTTTGGAACGCCGCCCCCGCCGCGCCGATTAATAACGAGAACAAATGCGTGCACCCCAGTTTAACCGGAATACGGCGGCGCAGTTCTTTTGAAAAACCGGAACCGATCTGCAACCCTTCCGCATTTTTAAAAACAGCGGCGGCACAGGGGCATTGTTTATACGGATACTTGTCTATTCTGACGTCAAGCCCCCGGATCACCATATCGTCGTCAATCGTCAGCGTTAAAAACATTTCATGAAACGTCTCGCCCGCACGAATAAAGCCGCCGCGGTCAATACACGGACAGTCAACCGTGCGTCGGTCGCGGAAATGCCCTTCGATATCCCACAAAGAATCCGCGCGGCGGTATCCCGTATAATCAACGTGGCGGAAATAAATTTCTTCCCGATCCGTGTCAATAGTAGGAAATGGCATTCCTTTTACGTCCTTTTTCATACAAAACTTTTTCAACGTCGGCCGGATTAATATTATGAACCAGCACGCTGTGGCCGATATTTTCCAACAAAACGAAATTCAGCTGCATTCCCATGGTTTTTTTATCTTTTTTCATATAAGAAAGCATTTCGGAGATTTTTAAAGCGTTAAACTGTGTCGGCAGCCCCCATTTTTCATATTGCTCTTTGATTTTTTCCGGCACGTCCTGACTACACAGCTGCATATCCGCGGATAACCAAGCCGCCAAAACGGATCCCATGGCAATCGCTTCGCCATGCAGAATGGAACCGCGCATACCGGCGACCGCTTCGATCGCATGACCGAACGTATGCCCGTAATTCAGCAAAGAGCGCAGTCCGGTTTGTTCAAATTCGTCTTCGGCCACGACGGCGGCTTTAATCCGGCAGCTTTGTTCAACGGCGTACATACAGGCCGTTTCGTCTAAAGCAACGACTCGTTCTCCGCTGTCAACCAGCCAGTTCCAAAAATCGGCGTTTAAAGCCAATCCGTATTTGACGACTTCGGCGAAACCGGCGATAACCTGCTGCGGATCAAGCGTTTTTAAAGTATGAACATCAATAAAAACGGCTTTCGGCTGATGAAATGTGCCGATCAGATTTTTTCCGGCTTCCGTATTAACGGCCGTTTTCCCGCCGACAGAGCTGTCCGTCTGGGCCAAAAGGGTTGTCGGGATCTGGATAAAATCAATGCCGCGCAGCAAGACAGAAGCACAAAAACCGGCCAGATCTCCGACGACTCCACCGCCCAAAGAAACAATCGTACAGTGTCTGTCACAGCCTGTTTTTAAAATACGTTCCAACAATTTTCCGGCTTGATCCAGCGTTTTGCTTCTTTCCCCTTGCGGCACGACCAGTTCGTAAACGTCAAAATCAGCCTTTTCCAGACTTTCTTTGACCATCGGCAGGTACAGCATGGAAACCAGATCGTCCGTAATAATAAAAATCTTTTTTGAACGCACGTACGGTTCAATCAGTTCGCCGATCTGAGACAAATAATCAAAACCGATAAAAACGGGATATCCTGATTCCTTTATATCAACGTCCACCCGTACCAATTTATCAAGATCCATTCTTTCCTCCCGCGGCAAAGCCGTTAATCTGCGCAACTAATATCCGCAGCAGCTGCCCCATTGTTTCTTCTTTATATTTAACGCGGATATCCGCCTGTTCATAAAAAGGACGCCGGTTATCCAGCAGCGTCCGGATCACTTTTTCCGGATTGTCCACATTCAAAAGAGGCCGGTGCGTCCTGCCCGCCGTATTGCGCACAATCGTATTGACGTCGGCGTCCAAAAAAACGCTGACTGCTTTTCGAGCAACAGTCTGTCTGGTCTGCGCCGACATAAAAGCGCCCCCGCCGGAAGCCAGAATACATTTTTTCCCGTTAAGCAGGCGGTCCATAATACGTTCTTCGACCCGCCGGAAATCCTGTTCGCCGTAACGCTGGAACAAATAACAGATATCCCCGCCCCCGGCTTTTTCTATTTCCCTGTCCGCGTCGATAAAAGGCATTGAATAAATACGCGCCAGCCTGCGTCCGATACTGCTTTTGCCGCTGCCCATCATGCCGACCAGAAACAAAGTCCTGTCCAGCGGATATGGAAAATGAAGAATTGTTTCTTTTTTCCCGAGCATCTTTTTTACTGTCGTCCAAATAATTGTTTTGATAAAATTTCTAACGTTATTTTAACTTGATTGTGCCATAAGAAAAGAAGTTTTTAACGTTTTAATCGAAAGGATCCAAAATGCGCCGCAATTCGCGTTGGTATGTTTATCCGATTTTGCTTGTTGTCATCGGATTTGGCGTTTTTATCGCCGTTTACGACATTCAGGTTCCCAAAACAAGCGTTGAAAAAGAAATCAGTTATGAACGGCTTCAAAAATAGTTATTTTCTGCTGGCTTTGCTGTTTTTCATGCCGAACGGCGCCGCCGCGCGGGAAAAGATTTATATGGTTCCGCCGGTACAGCTGCTGCCGTTAAAAAAAATGGAAACAAATGCTTACGGCCTGATTATCGGCGGGAAAGATGACGTTTTAAATGAAAATCTGTGGCAGAATACGACATACCCCGTTATTGCGGATAAATTTGCAAAAACACGCGAAAAGCTTCCTCCCGCAGCTGAAAAGCTGCGTTTAAAATTATTATTAACGGCCGGCGCTCCGCCGCTGGGAACAACGGGACAGGCTTTTATCACTTTAAAACTGCGTCAGTTGTTCGCTCTGGGCTATTTTGACAGTGTTTACGGATTAATGCAGAAAATTCCTGAAAAGCTGCGTTCCGGCGAACAAAACAAAATTTATGCCGGCGTTTTGTTGTTACAAGACATGCAGACCGCCTGTTTTCTGACGGACAAAGAATCGGAAGAAACTTTTTGGCTGCGTCTGTCCGCCGTCTGCGCCGCATTTAAACAGGAAGAAGATAAAGCTCTTTTATCTCTGAATCTGCTGAAAGAACAAAACGGCGAAGATGCTTTTGTAACAAATGCCGTCGATCATTTTATAGAAGGAAAACCTCTGACGGCAAAACCGGAAAAAATAACGCCGTTCAGCGTTGCCGTTTGGCGCAAAGCCGGACGAAGTCTGGCGGAAATCAAAGATAAGACTGAAGATCTCTGGTTTAAAAAACTGTTTGTCCAGGACGAAACAATTCCTGTGGAACAACGTCTGGCCGAAGCGGAACAGCTGGTTCAGCGGGGTTTGCTGGCGCCGGCGAAACTGCGTACATACTATCAGCAGGTCATGTTTGACGATACGCCGGACGAAAAAAACATGTCCGGCGAAACGCTGCGCGCTTTGATGCTGCAAAAAGCGGCGGCATTAAGCAGCATGGCCGAAGACAACATACAAAAGCAGACTTTTCTAAAACAGGGGCTGCAATCCGCCGGACGGGATCATTTGTCTTATGCTTTCGCTTCCGCGGCAAAAGACGTTTTGGAAACGCTGAAGCCGGACATTGACACTTTGGCGGAATCCGGCGAGCTGATTGAAGCTTTCGCTCTGGCGGGGTTAAACGAACAAGCCGGCGAATGGCGGCAAAAAGCCGAAATCATCTTTCCCGTTTCTCAAACAACGGCTGACGGCTGGTACTTTGCCGAACTGGTCGAACCGGATAAAAGCCGCCATTTATTCATACCCGCGCTGGAATCAATGATGGCTTACGCCGAAAAAAATCAAACGGCGGACGAAGCTTTTATTCATAAAATCGACCGGCTGATGTTAATGTTTAAAACGCTGGGAATGATTCAGCCCGATGAAACATGGAACTATACTTCCTTTGCCGAAGAATCCGAAGAATCATTCATCGCAGCCAGACAGACAAATCCTGCCGCCGCGCAGATTGCGGGCAGGCCGGCGGGAGATATCGTTTTAGAAGCCTTGAACGCTTTGGACGGCAGTTATACCGGATTATTGCGCGCTTTATCCCTCTTAAACGCAGCGGGACTGGAACGCGAAGCGGCCGAAACCGCTTTACAGTCCGCAGATATTATTCTGACGCCGAAAAAAGACGATGAATAAAGAACTGATTGCGGCTTTTATGGAAACCATTACGGCCGAACGCGGTGCGGCGGCAAACACGATCGCCGCCTATACCCGCGATCTGGAAGACTGCGGCGAATTTTTGGATTCCCGACGCAGAACGTTTGAAAACGCGCAAATTCCCGATCTGCGGGCTTATCTGTTTTCCTTGGCGGAAAAAGACATATCCGTAAAAACACAAGCCAGACGTTTGTCGGCTTTACGCGAATTTTATAAATATCTTTATACGGAAAAAGTCCGGAAAGACAATCCGACAGACGCTCTGGATTCTCCGAAAACCGGCAGATCTTTGCCAAAGTACCTGTCCGAAAAAGAAATCACCCGCCTGTTTGACGCCATTGCGGAAATGAAGCCTGAAAAAGCGCTGCGCATGAAAGCGCTGCTGGAAATTTTATATGCTTCGGGACTGAGAGTGTCGGAACTGGTTTCTCTGCCGGCTTCAACAGCCAACGTCAAAGAAAATTTCCTGATCGTCCGCGGCAAAGGCAGCAAAGACAGAATGGTTCCGCTGACCGACGTGGCAAAGCAGGCGCTGCGCGACTGGATCCCCGAACGTGAAAGAACTCTGCCCAAAGGGCGCGAATCCCGCTGGCTGTTCCCGTCAAAAGGCAAAACGGGACACTTGACGCGGGAAGGTTTTTTTGAAGAACTGAAAATGCTGGCCGCCGCGGCCGGAATCCCGACAGAACGGGTATCCCCGCACGTTATCAGGCATTCTTTCGCCAGTCATCTGATCGCGCACGACGCCGATTTAAGAACCGTCCAGCAAATGCTGGGACATGCCAATATCGCCACAACGCAGATTTATACGCATATTCTGGACGACCGGTTGAAAAACGCCGTAGAAAAAAATCACCCGCTGGCCGATCTTGAATTTTTTTCACAAACTTTAAAAAAATGAAGACGAAAGGCGTTCTTAACGCTATAATCCCGCCTTATGAAAATAGTTACGAAATACATTTTAAAGCAAATGCTGTTCGGGTTCGTTCTGATCACCTCCGGACTGTTGATGA
>JBJFAY010000050.1:0-5906 GCA_051888155.1 Alphaproteobacteria bacterium | reverse complement strand
GGTATGGATATCAATGAACGCGACAGGAACGGATTAACGCCTTTGATGCATGCGATTCAGCAAAATGTTTCCGTTGATATTATCAAACTGCTGTTATCATTGGGCGCCCGCGTATCCGACCGGGCGGAATTCGGCGTTACGCCGCTGATGCTGGCGGCCGGACGGAATTTAAATCCTTATGTTTTGACGACTTTGCTGGAAAACGGCGCCGGTATTGACGACCGCAGTGCAGAAGGATTAACGCCTTTAATGTATGCCGCCGCTTTCAATCCGAACCCGGAAACCGTTGACGTTTTGATCGACTGCGGCGCCAGAATTCCTCTGGAAGACAAAGACGGCAACACGGCGCTGGATTATGCCAAAAATAATCCTAAGTTATACGAAACGGAAACGTACTGGCGGTTAAACAACCTCAGTTACGAATAATCAGCGTACGTCCTGAGGAGCATAATTTCCTTCAAAGACAGAACCGTAAGAATCCGTTGTCCGATAGGTGGGCATGTCATATTGATTCCGGCAGGCCGCTGTCATCAGCAGAATACCCGCGCTTATTAATATAAACAGTTTATTCATTTTGAACCTCTTGTTTTTCGATAAGGAACAGCGGCGGCAACCAACAAAAACAGACAAAAAATCAGAGGAACTTTATTACCGAATGAGGCATAAAGCGTCGGCTGATCCGTCCGCCGGGGCAGACCGACGTCAACGATCCCTTCCCGGCCCAATCCCAGAACAGCCGTTACACGGCCGTAAGCGTCTATCATGCCGCTGATTCCCGTATTTGCCGCTCTGGCCAGCGGCAGTCCTTCTTCCACCGCCCGCATCTGTGCGGCGGCAAAATGCTGATAAGGGCCGGCGCTTAAACCATACCAGCCGTCGTTTGTAACGTTTAACAGCCAATACGGCCGAACTTGTTTATCCACGACCTGCCCCGGAAAGATAACTTCATAACAAACCAGCATACCCACAGGCAAAGTCCGCGGAATAACAACCGTTTTAATGCCTCCGCCCGTACTGAAATCCACTGCGACCGGCGTTAATTTGCGAATAAAAGGAAACATCTCCGACAACGGAACATATTCGCCGAACGGCACCAGATGCGATTTGTCGTAACTGCCCAGAAACACCCCCAGATCATTCAAAGCCACAATACTGTTAAACATTTTAACGACCGGCTTTGCCCGTTCGTTTATTTCGCGGCGCAAAGACCCCGCCAGCAAAATTGCCCCCGGCGTCAAAGCGCTGGTTACCATGGCGCGCGCAAAATCATCATCAGTCAGTAAAAACTGCGTCGCCGTTTCCGGCCAGATAACATGCGTTACTTTTTCCGCGCCGGACGCACGGCTCAGATGCACATGTTTCATTAAATTTTGCTCGGCTTCGTCCGAGCTCCATTTTTTTCCCTGCGGAATATTCGGTTGAACCAAACGGATCAAAACGCCGTTAATCGTATCGTCCGGCGCGGGCGCTTTTTCCAGCCGCCATGCCCCGAAACCGAATCCCGCCAGCAAAATCAGGACAGCGGAGAGAATGATTCTAACAGCATCTTTTCGTCCTGTGATTAATGCGGGCAGACCGGCGGTAAAAACGGTCGCGACGCCCAATCCGTAGGCTCCCCATATTGACGCTGTCTGCATCATTACCGGCCAGTCCGTCCAGACCGAAGCGATCAAATTCCACGGAAATCCGGTAAACAGCCACGAACGCACCCATTCCAGTATCCCCCAGGCCGCGCTGAAAGCCGTCAGCCGGCGCAAGCCTTTTTTAAAGAAAACCGCCGTAACAGCGGCAACCGCGCCGAACAGTCCGCCCCACAGTCCAAACCCCAAAGGCGGCACGGGCGCTAAAGACCGGAATCCCATGCCTTCAATCATCAAAGCATTGGACACCCAGGCCAACCCCATGGAAAAGAAACCGAAACCGAACAAAAAACCGGCGGCGGCAGCCTGTTTTTTACCGTTCAAATGATCAAGCAGAAAAACCATTCCCGAAAAAGCGATAAACAAACAGGGAATAACATAAAACGGCGGCAGAGCTCCGACGGCGATAAAACCGCAGATCAAAGCCGACATATATTTTTTCCGGCAGAATACTTCCGCCGCTTTTTCAATCATCATAAGGATTTTCCATACCGTTTTGCGCCAGAATTTTAATTTCCAGCGCTTCCATTTCAGCCGCGTCCGCATCGGTCATATGATCATAACCGATCAAATGCAGAACACCATGGACAATCAAATGAAACAAATGATCCGCCATTGATATTTTTTGTTCTTCCGCTTCGCGTTTTGTCGTTTCAAAAGCAACGGCGATATCCCCCAGCAGCATCGGATCGACAATCGGTTCGTCTTCGTCGTCCAAAGCGGCAAAAGACAGAACGTTTGTCGGGCGGTCCATGCCGCGGTAAGCTTTATTTAAAGCGTGAATTGCCGCGTCATCAGCCAGCAGGACGCTGGCTTCCGCAGATTTGACAGGCAGTTTGAAATCCCCCGTATTGCCGGCCAGCCATGCGGCGGACGCGGCTGTTTTAACCAGCTTTCTGACGTCGGGCAGTTCATTTTTCCACGCCGCGGCGTCAATACGCAAGGCGACTTTCAGCGTCATAATTAACCGGCCAATCCTTTGCGCGACGCATAACGTTTATCATACGCTTTGACGATAGCGGACACCAGACCGTGACGAACGACGTCTTTTTCCGTAAAGGTTACGACGGCGATATCTTTGACATTGCGCAAAACGTCCAAAGCGTCGGCCAGACCGGATTGAACGCCGCGCGGCAGATCTGTCTGGCTTAAGTCCCCGTTGATTACCATGCGGGAATTTTCACCCATACGGGTTAAAAACATTTTCATTTGCATCGGCGTTGTATTTTGCGCTTCGTCCAAAATCACCATGGCGTTTGTCAGCGTCCGGCCGCGCATAAACGCCAGCGGAGCAACCTCGATTTCGCCCAGTTCCAGTTTTTTATCGACAACGTCGTGGGGCAGCATTTCATATAAAGCGTCGTATAAAGGACGCAGATACGGATCAATTTTTTCTTTCAGATCGCCCGGCAGAAAGCCAAGATTTTCACCGGCTTCAACGGCGGGACGGGATAAAATGATTTTATCGATCTGCCCTTCGATCATCAAAGCGACGGCTTTGGCGACGGCCAGAAAAGTTTTCCCCGTTCCGGCAGGGCCCAAACCGAACACCATTTCATAATCGCGCATGGCCCGCACATATTCCGCCTGCGTCTGCGAACGCGGCTGGATATGGCGTTTGCGGGTTTTTAATGTCAGATCTTCTTCGTCGTCGGGCAAAGACTGTTTTTCTTTTGAAGTCATTTTTCGTCCTTCGCTTACATGTAAAGCATTATCTATATCGGAATTGTCAATATCGCCTTTTTTTCTGGCGGCGGCATAAATCTTGTCCATAGCCGAAAAAGCGTGTTCAACGGCTTTTTCTTCCCCCTGAACCGTAATTTGATTGCCGCGCGTTTTGATTTCAACGCCCAGCTTTTTTTCCAGCCGTTTCAGGTTGTCGTTATGCGCCCCCAGAGCGATCAAAAGCACCTGGTTATCGGCATATTCCTTAACGCGCTGCAAACCTTTTTTCTTTCCCACGGAAAATCCTTTCATATTAAAGTGTTATTGTTTTTATTATGACTATTTTTCTTTGATTAAGCAAGCGTTAGAATATATTTAAAATGTCAGAAGGCCGCTTTCATTTCAAAAAGGCTTCAAATAAAAAATCCCGCCGGAAAAGCGAACGGCTGCTTGGCGATATGCCGCGTGCGAAAGGCCGATCGTCATATCGGAAAAAGCGAACGCTTCGGAATCGAAGTTTTTTTTAAGCCGCCGACCTTTACGCCAATTCGGCTTCCAAAGTCGTCGCCGCCGTCTTGGTTACGCGGACACGGACAATTTGGCCCAGCAGGTTTTCCGGCGCTTTGACAACAACATTTTGCATCTGCGGCGTATGCCCCAGCAAAAATCCTTTTTTCTTTGCCCGGTCTTCCAGCAATACGTCGGTTTCTCGCCCCAGAAAACCGGCGTTATATGCGGCGTGCTGTTCAATCAGCAACGCCTGCAGCCGTTCCAGACGTTCGGTTTTCACGTCTTCGGGAATCTGCGCTTTCATTGCGGCGGCAGGCGTTCCCGGACGGGCGCTGTACTTAAACGAATAAGATTGCGCAAACCTGACGCGGCGCACCAAATCCATCGTTTGCTCAAAGTCGTCTTCCGTTTCTTCGGGAAAGCCGACGATAAAATCCGAAGACAAAGCTATTTCCGGACAGGCGTCGCGCAGTCGGGCTACGATTTCTTCGTATTCGGCGCAAGTATAACGGCGGTTCATCTTTTTTAATATTCTGTCCGATCCGGACTGAATCGGCAAGTGCAGATAAGGCATCACCTTCGGAATATCGCGGTGCATGGCAATCATATCGTCGGTAAAATCCGACGGGTATGACGTGACATACCTGATCCGTTCTATTCCGTCAATTTCCGCAACAGCCCTGACCAGCCGACTGAGATCCGACGGAGCGCCGTCCGCCCCTTCCCCGTGCCAGGCATTCACATTCTGTCCCAGCAGCATCAAATCTTTTGTCCCCGTAGCGGCCAGCTGCCGCGCTTCGGCAACGATTTCCGCCAAAGAACGCGAATATTCCGCCCCGCGCGTATACGGCACGACGCAATAAGAACAAAACCGGTCGCAGCCTTCCTGTATGGCCAGAAAAGACGATACGCCGTTTGATTTCGCCGCGGGCAGAGAATCAAATTTGGCGACGGCCGGAAATTCCACATCAATAATACGCTGCTTTCTTTTTTGTTCCAGCCGCCGCAGCATTTCCGGTAAGCGGTGATACGTCTGCGGCCCCAAAGCGATATCGACAAACTTGGCGCGATTCATAAATTCCGCCGATTCAGCCTGCACGACGCAGCCGGCGACGACCAAAATCAAATCCCGTCCCTGCGCCTTTCTTTGTTCTTTTAACGGTTTAAACCGCCCCAGTTCGGAAAATATTTTTTCAGACGCTTTTTCCCGGATATGACACGTATTGAAAATAATCATATCCGCATCATCGGGCGTATCCGTCTGTTCGAATCCCAGCGAACGCATTAAATCAACCATGCGCAGAGAATCGTAGACGTTCATCTGGCAGCCGAAAGTTTTTACAAAAAGTTTCTTTTTCACAACGATACCAAAGCTGTTTTATTCAACCGGCCGTTCAATTTCCCGTTTTAATTTTTCTAACACGGGAATTTTTGCGGGATCAAAGTTCTGCGCCGTCAGCAGAATCGGTTTAAACCAATTTAAAATCATTTGCAAAACGCGCTGTTTTTCATCGTTTGTCAGACTGGAAGGAAATTTGGGATTAATATTCGGCAGCAGACCGTCCAGATATTTGCGCAGATCGCCCTGAGACCGCGCGTCCAGCAATTCTTCCCCCGCCTCAATCAGGTTTTCATGCTGAAATTCGGCGACTTCCTTATAAGAAGGAATCACTCCGTCCCCCAGGGCGCTTAAAGGAACGGTTTCGGAAAACGGAACGGCGTCCATAATATCCTTATCCGACACTTTTATCACGCTGTTCAGCTTGGCATAGACCGAAGCCGCCGTTTTATCCGAAGACGGCCCGACATAATAAAACCAGCGCATATTTTCCGGTTCCTGAGCCAGATACAGCCATTTATGAGCCAGCTTCAGATTTTTTGCGACTCCTTCGCCGCGCCAGTACAAAAGCCCCAGTTTCACCTGAGCCGGAGCATATCCGTTATTGGCCGCGCGCGAAAAAAAAGCCACCGCGCGCCTGAAATCCGGCCGGGGCAGCCCCACGCCCTGATAATACATAGACCCCAGTTTATATTGAGCTTCGGGATCGTTTTCTTCTTCCGCGCAATAAATATACTGCATGAAAGCGATAT
>JBJFAY010000049.1:0-25128 GCA_051888155.1 Alphaproteobacteria bacterium | reverse complement strand
GGAAGCAACCAAAAACCAGAAAAAAAACATGGAAGGAAACATATTCGCCCATGTATCCGATAAGGTAAAATCTTTTTTAACATAGTTTGTCGCGATACCGACCAGATCAACAAAGCCCATGGCAAAAAAGGCCAACATGACAGGAATTAATTTTAAAAACAGCTTCTTGCCCGTATTTTCATCAGTCATGTACTATTTCCTTTTCATAAAGGGGCCAAGCGCCTGATTTCGTCGAAACGAAAGCTGCCGTCTTGACCGCGGCGGCATGGGCTTCGCGCAATGATTTCCCGGTCAGGATATTATAAACAAAGGCTCCTGAAAAAGAATCGCCGGCGCCGACGGTGTCCGCAACATCGACTTTCGGCGTGGGCAGATAGGATTTTTCATTTTCGGTATAAACGGCGCTGTATTGTGCTCCTGCCGTGAAAATCATGTATTTTAGCCGGAACTGTTTGATAAATTCCCGGCAGATTTCGTCTTCGCTGCCGGCAAGATTAAACAGCTGTTTTAAAACAACGATTTCTTCGTCGTTGATTTTAAAAATATTCGCTTTGGACAATAATTCTTCTATCAAAGGGCGGGAATAGTAATTACCGCGCAGATTAACATCAAAAAAACGCAAAGCCTGCGGCGGCGTATGAGCCAACAGTGTTTCAACGGCTGCTTTCGTTTCTGTGCCGCGCAAAGCCAGCGTACCGAAACAAACGGCGTCGGCCCGTTCTACCAGACGGACGGCTTCGTCCGTCGCGCGCAGATGATCCCAGGCGACGTTTTCCACTATTTCATAAGCGGGTATGCCGTCGTTTAATATGACTTTGACATGTCCGGTCGGATAATCGTTGCGGGTCAGGCAGTAACGAATGCCGCTTTTTTTCAATTCGTCCACGATTTCATCGCCTAGAGCATCATTGCCGACGGCGCTGATCGCGTATCCTTCTGCTCCCAGTTGTGTCGCGTGATATACAAAATTAATCGGCGCGCCGCCGGCTCTTTTCCCGGCAGGCAGCATGTCCCATAACAATTCGCCGATCCCGATAACAACCGGCTGGTTTGCTTTTTTCATATTAACCTCGTTTAAATTCAATATGTTGGATATTGTAGCATTAAAAAAAGCCGTTTTTCCAGTAAGGATTAAATGAAAAAAGTATGTTTACGGGTTGTGCCGTTCTCTGAAAATGAAGCGGTTAGACCGAAAAAATAAAAACAAAGGCTTGCCGGAAAAAGCAAGCCTTTGTTCGGGTTGGCTGGGCGCATAGGGCAATATACACTTTGTATTTTAACATCTGGGCATTGACATAATAAAACAGAAAATTAAACTGTCCGGATAAACTAGAGAAAATGATATGAGAAAAGTCAGATTATTTATTGCAATGAGCCTGGACGGATATATCGCAGATAGTTGTGGCCGTGTCGATTGGTTAAACGGACAAGGTAACGGCGATGAAGCTACTGATACATATTCTGAATTTGTGAAAAATATTGATACAATTTTAATGGGGTGGAATACTTACAACCAAATTGTTACGGAACTTTCTCCCGAAAAATGGGTATATAATGATTTTATTACTTATGTTATTACCCATAAAGGAAACTCTTCTTGTGAAAAAATCAGATTTACAAATATCTCTCCTATAAATTTAGTAAAGAGACTAAAACAACAAAATGGAAAAGATATATGGATTTACGGTGGCGCTAATATTGTTCAACAGTTAGTAAATGAAAATTTAATTGATTACTATCAAATAACGATAATTCCAATCATTTTAGGAAAAGGTATTCGGCTTTTTGAAAGTATAGAACTCAAAATTAAAATGAAGCTACTTACGGCACAATCTTATAATGGTATGATTTATTTGACTTATACCCGAAGATAAATTAATACGACATTTTTGTCTATAATAATCCCGAAAGGCAATAGGATTGGTGGCTTATTAAATATTTGTAAAATATAGGTTTTTGTTCGCAAAGATCCGAGTGACAAGCAGAAATCGGTTCTGATAGACTCGCCTCGCACAGACTCAGTTAAGCGCTTGTTTTATAAAGGAGAAGCCGTCCGAAAGGACGGCTTCTCTTGACTGGCTGGGGAACCTGGACTCGAACCAAGACTAACGGAGTCAGAGTCCGCTGTTCTACCATTAAACTATTCCCCAATGAATAATTTATGATTTATATAACCCTTTGCATTTTTTTTGACAAGAGTTTTTTTTGAATTTTTTCATCGCACGATCAAGCCGTGTACGCCGTCTATGATAAACTGCGACGCCATCGCGCCTAAAATTATACCCAGCAGTTTGGAAATAACCGTGTTGATCGTTTGGCCGAACAGGCGGGCGAAATGGTTTGATAATCTGAACAAAATATAAGTGATCAAACTGACCGCAATCAGTGATCCGATAACATAAGCCTGTTGGCTTATGTCTCCATGTCTTTCGGACATCAAAAGTATGATTGAAGCTATTGAACCCGGACCCGCGATTAAAGGAACCGCCAAAGGAAAAACGGATACGTCGTTTTCATAAGGGTGGTCGGAAGCTTCTTCGGCGGCTTTTTCTTTTTGTTCGTCAACAAAAATCATTTGCAAAGCGACGATAAACAGCATAATCCCGCCCGCAATACGAAACGCGGGAATTGATATGCCCAGCAGATTTAAAAAAGCTTCGCCGGCATAAGCGAAAAAAAACATAACGAAAAAGCCGATTAGAACAGACCGCTTGGCCATTAATAACCGGTATCCCGGTCGCGGGCTTTCCGTCAGGCTCATGAAAATCGGCATATTGCCGATCGGATCCATTGTGACAAACAGCATTGTGAACGACGGAAGAAACAGATCAAGAAACGCTGTCATACTTAAGACCCCTTTTTTTAAACTTTTTAACAGGATAGCATAAACAAAACGGAAATTAAAAGAGGAGAAAAAAGATTTTGTTTAATCGGACGGCGGTTTCATATATGTTATTGCCAGTTGTTTGTTGAGTGAAGGTTTTAAATGACGGATTTATCTCATATTCGCAATTTTTCCATTGTGGCTCATATTGATCATGGCAAATCAACTTTAGCCGACCGCTTGATCCAAAGGTGCGGCGGGCTGACCGAACGTGAAATGCGCGATCAGATTTTGGATTCCATGGATCTGGAGCGTGAAAGGGGAATTACGATTAAAGCGCAGACTGTCCGGCTGAACTATAAAGCCAAAGACGGGCAGGAATATCAGCTGAACCTGATCGACACGCCGGGGCATGTCGATTTTACGTATGAAGTCAGCCGGTCTTTGGCCGCTTGCGAGGGGTCTTTACTGGTCGTTGACGCTTCGCAGGGAGTGGAAGCGCAAACGCTGGCAAATGTTTATAAAGCTTTGGACGCAAATCACGAGCTGGTAACCGTTATCAACAAAATTGATCTGCCTGCGGCTCACCCCGAAAAAGTCAAAGAGCAAATTGAAGACGTGATCGGTATTGACACGTCGAATGCGGTTGAAACTTCCGCCAAAACGGGCGTCGGCATTGACGATGTTTTGGAAAGCATTGTTACGCAGCTGCCCGCGCCGCAGGGTGATGCGGAAGCGCCGTTGAAGGCAATGCTGGTCGATTCTTGGTACGATCCGTATCTGGGCGTCATTATTTTGGTGAGAATTAAAGACGGCATTTTGAAAAAGGGCATGAAAATCAGAATGATGGCAAACGGTACGACGCATGAAGTCGAACGGGTCGGCATCTTTACGCCCAAAATGAAAGATGTCGGGCAGTTGACTGCCGGAGAGCTGGGATTTATCACTGCCGGCATCAAAACGGTCGGCGATACCAAAGTCGGCGATACGATTACGGACGATAAGCGTCCCGCGACAGAGCCTCTGCCCGGATTCAAGCCCAGTGTGCCGGTTGTATTTTGTTCGATGTTTCCTCTGGATACCAGTTATTATGAAAATTTACGCGACGCTTTGGGAAAGTTGCAGCTGAATGACGCCAGTTTTGAATTTACGCCGGAAAAATCCGCGGCTTTGGGGCAGGGGTTCAGGTGCGGTTTTCTGGGGCTTTTGCACATGGAAATCATTGAAGAGCGTCTGGAACGCGAATTCGGACTTGATTTGATTACGACGGCGCCAAGTGTTGTTTACAAAATGCATATGACGGACGGGACGTTGAAAGAATTGCATAATCCGGCGGATTTCCCGGAAGTAACGAAGATCGATTCGATTGAAGAACCTTGGGTTAAAGCGTCGATTTTGGTACCCGACGAGTATCTGGGTTCTGTTTTGCAGCTGTGCACGGAGCGCCGCGGCGTGCAAAAAGATCTGACTTATGTCGGATCGCGGGCGATGTTGGTTTACGATCTGCCTTTGAACGAAATCGTGTTTGATTTTTATGACCGTTTAAAGTCAATTACGCGCGGTTATGCCAGTTTTGATTACGAAGTCGCCGGCTATCAGACGGGAGATCTGGTTAAAGTAACGATTTTGGTAAACGGAGAAACCGTCGACGCTTTGTCATTTTTGGCGCACCGGTCTGATGCCGAGCGCCGCGGGCGGCAGATTTGCGAGCGTTTGAAGGTTTTAATTCCGCGTCATCAGTTCAAGATTCCCATACAGGCGGCAATCGGCGGAAAAATTATTGCGCGCGAAGATATTGCCGCTTTTCGCAAGGACGTTACGTCAAAGTGTTATGGCGGCGATATTACCAGAAAGCGCAAGCTGTTGGAAAAGCAGAAAGAGGGCAAGAAAAAGATGCGGCAGTTCGGAAAAGTAGAAATTCCGCAGTCAGCCTTTATTTCCGCGTTAAGAATCGGGGACGAGTAATTTTATTTTGCCGAAAAGGAGTTCTTATATTTCTTTTTGCGGCACAGAAAAATCAGGATCAGACCGGTCAACCCGATGCTGACCCAAGCAGGCCAGAGCAGCAGCCGGCCGGTAAACGTATCGGCTGTTTGCGGGGAGATTCCGGTAATAATGGTCAGAACGTCGGAGGTTGCCAAGCTGACATATTCGCCGGTGCTGAGGGCGGCGACGGCTTCGGCCGAAGCGGTGAACACGGCCAATAAAAGAAAGGTCCAACCCAAAAGACGCCCTAAAAACATGTTTAACCTTCTGTTTTGTTTTTTTCTTTGTTCAAGATAAAAAGAATATTTTTAAAAAAGATTAAAAATACAAGGAAAAAATGGACTATCAGAAGAAAAAATAAAAAAAATGTTGTTTTTTGGCAGTGAATGGGGTATTTGTACCCCTATCCGATTAAGGAGAGATGTCCGAGAGGCCGAAGGAGCTTGATTGGAAATCAAGTATAGGTGTCAAAGCCTATCAAGGGTTCGAATCCCTTTCTCTCCGCCATTTAAAAGCGCCGTCAGGGCGCTTTTTTTGTGGCGGTGGAGAAAGTGGAGAAGAAGCCTTGATAAGAAGGGTTCGGTCACCTATGGTGACGACGCGCAGGACTTTAGTCCGAGCGGCCCCCTTGAGGGGTGAACGGAAGTGAACAATCCCTTTCTCTTAAGCCATTTAAAAGCGCCGTCAGGGCGCTTTTTTTGTGGCGGTGGAGAAAGTGGAGAAGAAGCCTTGATAAGAAGGGTTCGGTCACCTATGGTGACGACGCGCAGGACTTTAGTCCGAGCGGCCCCCTTGAGGGGTGAACGGAAGTGAACAATCCCTTTCTCTTAAGCCATTTAAAAGCGCCGTCAGAGCGCTTTTTAACAGAATTATTCCGAAAAAATAAATATTGACTTTTAGAAAAAAATAATCACAATTAGTTATAATTTCAAGCGGTGTATCTATTGTTATTGGCAGGGAGGCTATCCCTGCTTTTTTATGGAAAGAAACAATGACGGTAAGTACAACAATAAACAAAATATCTTATATCGGAAATGGGGTTACGGTAGAGTTCGCAATCCCTTTTCCTTTTCTGGAAACGGCTCATTTAAAAGTGTATCAGCTTTTAAATGATATTCAGACGCAGCGGACGGATTGGACTATTCAAAACGGAAATCTTGTTTTTGAAAGTGCTCCGGCAACGGAATCTCAAATTGTGATCATGCGTGAAGTTCCTTTTACGCAGGAAACGGATTATCGAGAAAATGAAATTTTAGCAGCGGAAACATTGGAACGAAATTTTGATTCTTTGACAATGCAGATGCAGCAACTTAAAGAACAGGCGGATCGAGCTGTAACTATTGATGTTTTTGACGATTCGCAAGCTGCGGAATTGTTGCCGAGTATTCGAAACGCAGTATCCGAAGCCGCTAATTATGCCGCCGGCGCAAAACAACAGGCGGAAATTGCAGAAAGTTCGGCAGAAATAGCGACAAACAAGGCTGAGATTGCCTCAAATAAAGCTCAGGAAGCTATTAATACGTTGGCAAATAAAGCAAATAAGGATTTGTCCAACTGCACACGTCCATATATTACGGAAACGTATTATAATGGCAATGATTGGTACCGGGTTTGGTCGGACGGATTTATTGAACAGGGCGGAAATCAGTACGATGATGTGACATGTTATGTTTTGAACAGATATGTAACTTTTATAAAACCCTTTACCCTTCGTGTATGTAATCTGGTTTTGGGGTTTGGAGGGCATTCCGCTGCCAGTGCATATAATGCGGGATTTGATCCCAATATTATCCCTTCATTGACAGGGTTTCAGTTTAATGGCTGCACAAATACACTTTCAAAGCAAAATTCTGTTTCTTGGTATGCGTGCGGTTTCTAATGAAAGGAGAAAAAAATGTCAGATATATATAAAATTAATCAGATCTTTGAGAACGATTACCCTCCGGAAGCGGCCGTTTTCTGTAATAAAAATAACCTGCAAATTGTCCAAATAGAAACAATGAACGGAAAAAAACGTTTTCGGATTCAAAAAGTTCCTGTACTGTCTGATGAAAAAAAAGCGCAAAATCTTAGAAATGAGAGAAACGAGTTATTACGTCTTACGGATTTTACGCAAATCAATGACACTCCTCTTGATGAAAAAGAAAAAAGCGCTTACGCCGCATATCGGCAGTATTTAAGAGATCTTCCTTCTCAACAGGGATTCCCAAACATAACCATTTTATCCTATGGGGATTGGACAGAGTAGAATTTTTAACCAGAGGTGATAAAATCACCTCTGGTTATTCTTTAATAAGATTTGTTTTAACACATTTGGTTTTCTTTCAAAAATATTATGGCTGATTATTCCGAACAATAAGACAAGTGCATATGTCAAAATAATTATAACAGGCTTATATGATAATATTTGCGGATAATATGTTATTAGCAGAGGCAAAACTTCATTAACAACGAATCCGTGTGTTAAAAAAATCGCTAGAACATATTTTCCTAAATAAGCGGCGTATTTCGTGTTGAAAAAAGAAGAAATATAGCCTTTTTGTAAAGCAAATAAGAAAATTAAAAGCGCGTTTGAAAAAATAACGAATAACCAATTTTTACAGACAAAAGCATTTAACAAAGAAAATAATTCTAATATCGTTGCAAAAATAGGATTTATCTTATTTTTATTTTGTATTAAACATTCACTGACGCTTATATAGCTTTTAGCAACAAAGCATCCCAGTCCTACCCCTAAAACACCTCGAATAATTTGCATATTATAAATACCGTAAGTTCCGCGTGCAAAGATTAAAGCGCAGGAAACTGTAATACAGAACAAAATCAGTTCAAATTTATTTTCATCAAATGATTTAAAAAGTAAAAAGTAAAACATAGAAGACCAAAATAAAACAGCTAAAAACCAATCCGGTTGATTGATGCCGACGCCCGCAATGCCGGTTAGCGGCAGAAAAAGTAATTCAGAAATAACAGTGTATCCGTCAAATTCGCCTTTAATACATAAACGAATTAAAATTCCCCATATCATTAAAGGCCACCAGCGAATGATTTTATTGCACGTAAAATCAAAAATAGACTTTTCTGGTTTGAACGTTAAAATCATAAAAAAGCCGGATAAAATGAAAAAATATTCCGTATATCCAACGATAGAAAAATTAAAGTTCAACGGCAAACTTAAATGTGTGTAAACAATTTGTCCCATAAAAATCAGACGTAAAAAGTCCAAATTATAAAATCTTTTGTATCGGGAAGGATATGTAGATGGGGGAGGAGTAGTTTTTGTGGGAGAGGGATTTTTTAAATAAAGAACGAAAAAACTGAATGATGCCATAAAAATCAGAAATTTTTCAAAATTAATATGCAATTTTGACGGAAAATTTATTTGTTTAAACATAAAACCATTCAATTCGATTTTACTTTTCCCGTATAGTTTTATTTTAAGGCTACATTCGGGAGCTGAAGGAAGAGAAAGAAACGAAATATTATTTATCATTTCTTTTTTTATTTTTCATTTTTTAGATTTAGAAAGATCAATTTCTTTTTGATGACCGTCAATATTTACTGTTATTTTTTCTGAACAGCCTGTTGGAATAAATTCAATTTTTGTTTTATATTCCAGAGAAAAGAATATGATAAGGCAAAAAGTTAATAAAAAAAGAAGATTAGAAAAAATTTTCATCTTTTTGTTTCCATAATATATTTTGTTTGACGATTTTTGCCGGAACGCCGGCAATAATACAGTTTTTTTCTTGATGTGATTTCGTAACAACTGCGCCGTATCCGACAATGGTTCCCGGAGGCAAAACAACTTCTTTTAAAATTGTTACATTCATGCCGATCCAGCAATTCGTTCCGATAATAACGTTTTTTGACGGCTTGTTCAGCAACCTGTTTGAATCGGCATCATAAATGGGGTGAGAATCTGTATTCTGAATTGAAACGCCGGCGGAAATCATATGATTTCTACCGATAATGACGCCAGTCCCGCCATGGGGATTAATAATATTCAGATCTTCTATCGTTCCTCCGTCGATTTTTATAATACATGAAGAAATGGAACGATTAAAAGAAGAAGGATTGATAAAAACAGATAAGTTTTTTCCAATCCATTCATTTGTAATTTCTACAATATGATTATTGCCAGAAATAAAAATTTTACCACTCCCCTGAAAATCGACATTTTCAAAATTAACGACATTATTTTTACCGTGAATTATAATTTCCAAACGTCCGTGTATAGATAAATTTTTTATACGTATAACATTATCCGATCCATGGATATGTTTAATTAAACGGCTATTCTTTTTTAAACGAATTTTAATACCTAAAAAATACAAAACTTTTCGCTCTTCTCCATTTTTATTAAAAACGCTTTTAATCGAAAACAGTTTTTTCCCGTTTGCATTTTTCTCTGTATTTGTTTGATTTTCATTATTTCCAGATCGAACGTATAGTTCGTTACTTATCGAAAAAATATCGCTCAATGTCATGTTTGGAAAAAATAATTTTGCAAATCGATGTGTCCAGAATGATTTTCTTTTTTTGGAAAGCCAGTCGGGATATATTTTATAAAAATTTTTAAATTCTTTTGTTTTGTATCCGTTTGCTTTTGCAAGTAGTTCTGTAAAATTTTTTGAATAATATTTCCATATATTTTTATACAAACGACTGGAACCGCATAATGTATTTTTGAAAAGTGAATAATAATTACACAATTCCGTGAAATGTAACGAGTTATGTGTTTGTATTAAATCCTGTCCGGAATGAATACGATAGTACATATAGTTTTCAAGAAGGATAATCGCTTTTCCAAACGAAGCGTAATATAACGTAGAAGGGCGATCTCCCAGTTTTTTATAGGGTTCCCAATCAAATATGTTTTTTTTATATACGTCTGTTTTGTAAATAGTAGACGGAAAGCATAAATTACAGCCCATAAAATACATCGCAGCCAATGTTTTTTCATCGCCGATACAATATTTAGGTTCGCCTTGTTTGATATGCGGGTCAAAGGGTAATTCATCCGGGTGTGTTGAATTTAAAGCCAGAGAAGTAATCAAAGTCACGCAACAAGGGGAATTTTTTAATGCCGTCATTGCATTTTCCAGATAATACGGATGTATCAAATCATCATCGTGAAATATAACAGCGTATTCAGCCTGCATAAGAGAGCCAATATTCTTTATTCCCTGAATGCCTTGCGCATTTTCAGGGACAGAATGATATTCAATTTTTTTATCCGGATATCGTCTTTGAAACGGTTTAATAAAGTCGGCATTAATAGCAGTTCCGCCATTATTAAATAATTTAATGACGCAATTATTATATGTTTGATTACAAATGGAATGAAAGGCCTTTTCCAGTAAATCTGTTCTGTTATAGGTGATAACGATAACGTCAAGCGTATGCATGTAATAAACTTTTAGTTTATATCATCTAATTTTAACGGCGTCCCGAACGACAAGTCGCGCGCGGCCGTTTTACCGATTACACTGTCATAATGGCGGGGGTGAAGACCATTCGAAGGCCGGACGGAGCGCACATTGTCACAGGTAAATGTTTCCCCTTTTTTTATGTTTTTTGCAACGTATAGCGAACGGGCAAATTTTCGGTTTTGTTCATTTATCGTATAATCAACTTTTCCCAATGTCTGTTCGGTTTCGCGGACGGTTTTGACCATTAATGCAAATTCTTCCGTATTTAGGGAAAATCCGCTGTCCGCACCGCCTAAGGCTCTGTCCAGAGTAAAGTGTTTTTCAATAACCGTTGCTCCTAACGCAACGGCGGCTACGGGCGGGACAAGGCTCATGGAATGGTCGGATAAGCCGACTTTTACACCCTGCGGAGAGAAACGGTCAATCATGTCTTTGATTGTCAGCAGATTCATGTCTTTCGGTTCTGCCGGATAAGCCGAAGTACACTTGAGCAGGGTAATATCATTATTCCCGACTGATTTACAGACATTGACCGCTTCTTGAATTTCTTCCAATGAAGAAATACCGGTCGAAATAATCATGGGTTTTCCGCGTTTGGCGGCATATTTGATTAAAGGATAATCAAACGCTTCAAAACTGGCGATTTTATACATGGGAACGTTTAATGTTTCCAAAAAATCAACGGCAGTAAAGTCAAACGGCGTTGAAAACAGGGGAATCCC
The DNA here is from genome assembly GCA_051888155.1 of Alphaproteobacteria bacterium. Lineage (GTDB taxonomy): Bacteria > Pseudomonadota > Alphaproteobacteria > CAAGCB01 > CAG-977 > UBA11549. The sequence goes on along the minus strand of JBJFAY010000049.1, from coordinate 14,161 downwards.
GATCTCGTCGGCATAAGCTTTTAATTCGCCCTGCCATTCCCACGGCGTAGAGGCTTCTTGATACAAATCATACAGGTATTTGTCATTCCATAATTTTGTTCCGGAAACTTTAAATTCCGGATTATGGCAATTTAATGTGATTGTATCTGCCGTATATGTTTGAATCTTAACGGCGTCTGCGCCGATTTCTTTTGCCGTTTTGATGATCTTTTTTGCCAGTTCTTTATCGCCGCAATGATTTGCGGACATTTCGGCTATGATGAAAGTTTTAGGCATAAAATTCCCTTTCTTCATTTCCAAAAAATCTTTTTAATTCTCAATGTATTTTTTAATTGTCGCTCGAAAAGTATTTTTCGATTTTCCCAAATTTGTTTTGATAAGCAAAGATTGAAAATTTTTAGTTTTGTTTCGTAGTGAATAGAATAGTCGATATCTTTAAAATTAAAGTATTTTTTATGGCTCAGATACACCTTTTGATTGTTTTCCAAAACAGATGCGTAGATTATGTCAAAATGTAGTTCTTCAAAAAAATATCTTAACAATTCTGTTTCGATCAATGGCGCATATATGGTAAATTTTTCATCTGTATAATATCCAAAACTTCCGCTTTTTTCTATAAAATTTAAAGAAGTAAAATCTACAACACCGATAGGATTATTCTCAAGGCACACCAAAAAATATAACAGATCTTTTTCTTGTTTTAAAGAATCAATCCATTTTATATGCTTGTCCAGAGAAATAATGTTTTGATCAAACATTTTTAAACGAATCCTGTCGGAATTTCTCCAAATTAGAATTTGTCTTCTTTCTTCCGTAGACGTTTCAGTAAAATTTTTAAAAATTAAGTTTGGCATTATCTCACCTTTTCTTTTTGAATCTGTCGCCATAGAGGTCTTTGGTCGTCAGATTGAACTTGACGGGAATTTTGAACGGTTCCAGTTTTTCTTTGCAGTAAGCGCGCAGTTTTTTGATAAAATCGCGATTGTTGTTTTCTTCCGCGATCTTGACTTCCGCCGCGACGATTTTTCCCATCAACGGGTGCGGTTCGCCGTAAATGCGGACATCCAAAACACCGTCGCATTCCAACAAAGCACTTTCGACTTCAATCGGATAAACTTTTTCTCCGCCGACATTGATCAAATCGGTTGTACGCCCCAGAATCTTGATATAATCGCCTTTGACTTCCACTTTGTCTTTGGTGTTGAACCAGCCGTCCGCGTCAAAAGGCGAAGGCGCGTTCAAATATCCCATCATGGCGGATTTCGCCTTGATATACAGAATATCGTCAACGATTTTCGTTTCAAATCCTTCGCCGCCCAATTTCATCCACAAAGACGTATTGTCTTCTGATTTTGTGGGCATGATGCCGACTTCCGACAAACCGTAAGTTTGTTTCAATTTGACGTTCGGTAAAATTTTGTTCATCGCCCTTAAAGTCGATTCCGGCATCGGTTCAGTGCCGTACGTCATCATTTTCAAACACGATAAATCGTATTTTTCATAAGTTTTATTCAGCAAAATCAAATTGATGAAAGTCGGCGACGTCGGCAACAACTCGATTTTGTATTTTTCAATCAAAGAGCAAACTTCATCGGGCGACCGTGTTTTCAAAGTAATGATTGTTCCGCCGTTTGCAATCGTGTGCATCATCGTGTTAAAACCGCCGATGTGGTCAAACAAAAGAAATGTAACGGTTGTCAGCGTCTTTCCCGGCTTTTTGAATTTTTCCAATAAAAACGTCAAATCATGCAAAGCCGCTTTCGGTTCGCCGGTCGTTCCCGAAGAAAACAAAATCAGTCCGGGAGCTTTTTCCTCTTTTAATTTCAGCAACATCGGGTGAGAAACCGTTATTCCCGTCGGCTTGACCACCGGTTCGTTACCGCTGATATCGATAAAATATTCGCTTTCCGAAATGCGGACATAATTGTCAATCGCTTTAATTGTTTGGGAAATCGGAACGATAATCGCATTGTGTTCAATCAAAGCCAAAAACATGGCGATTGATTGCGGTTTGAAATCCGCCAACAACGAAACAACGCTTTCCGCCGGAATGTTTGATTTTTTCAAAAAATCAGCCGCTTTTTCGTATTCCGAATAAATATCCGCAAAAGAATATTCTTTTCCGTCCGTGATAACGGCAGTGACGTTTTTGTTTTTCAGCATACTTTGTTTGAAAAAATCGATATTCATTTATTCACCCCTCCCAAATAGATGATTTGTCCCGTAATAAAATCGCTTTTCGGCTGTAAATAAAAATTGATGACGTTGCGTATGTCTTCAAATTCGCCGAAACGTTTGATTGCCTGCCTGTCCAACAATGCTTGAATTTTATTTTCCGGCACTTTGGCCGTCAGAGCCGTTTTTACCGGCGTAGGGCCGACGGCGTTAACCGTAATTTTAAATCCAGCCAATTCCTTGGCTAAAATCTTCGTCAGTTCTTCCACCGCCGCTTTGGAGGACACATACGCCAGTTCGCCGTCCAGATTGAATGGAACGGCAACAGTTGAAAAATTGACAATACGCGGGTGTTCTGATTTTTTCAGTAGCGCGATAAAAGCTCTGATCGCCGCAAACGGACCGAAAAAATTCGTGTTCATCAACCGCTTCGCCGTTTCCAACGGGGTCAGCATAAAGTGGTTCATGGACGCGACACCCGCATTGTTGATTAAAGCGTCCATATGTCCGAACTGTTTGCGGACAGCCGCCGCAAAATCGTTGACGGCTGTTTCATCGGACATATCGACCGTAAAATGCGCATAAAGATTGTGCTTGAAATCGCATTCAGAACGGCTGCATCCGACAACCGTATGCCCTTTACTTGTGTAATATTCCGCCAAACTGCGACCGATCCCCCGGCTGGTTCCTGTAATAACGATAATCATTATTCAGCCTCGTTAATCAGCGTTTCTATATAATCCGTCAAAGTGGCAACGGAATAAAACGGGCTGTGTTTTTGTGAAAAAGCCTTTTCATTCACCAACTGAATATTTTTTCCCGTCTTATCCGCAATCAATTCTTCGATAATTGAAACCAGCGTTACAAATCCCATTGAATCTATACAGGCATGAGATCCGATAAAACGTGTTTCATCGTTAAAAGCGATTTTTTCATCATCGTCCAACTGCTCGTTAAGTTCCGAAATCGCTTCTTTTAAAATCTCTGTAATTTGTTCTTTCATTGGCTAAGCTCCTTTCTTTAAAAACAGAGTGTCCTTTTCAAAATCGTTCAGATTTTCTTTGCTGTCTTTGTTGGTTTCAACGGAAATGATTGCGTCGGCAGGAAAAATTTCCTGTTTTAACCGTGCAATATCCAGTTGTCCCGAACCTAAGTGCGGATGAGCGTCGTAGGGTGACGTCATATCCGTTACGTCAGACAAATGGAACATTGCCGGTTTCAGCATCATTAATTCTTGCAAAAACGAGTACGATTCTTTTTTCTGTGAATTAGCCGAACAAACGGCATGCCCCACATCTAAACAAAAACCGCATTTCGCCGTGTCCATGATTATTTTCAGTTCATCATACGTTGCCCCGCGACAAAAATTTCCGCCCATACGGTTGGGCAGAGCGATAAACGGCTTGTTTTCGATCAGCGCGCGCGGTTCATTTAAAGCGGACAGCTGTTGTGCCGTTTCTTCAGCCGTTCCGTCAATGCCGCCATGAAAGATAACGTACTTTGCATTCAATTCGTCTGCAAAACGCTTTGTTTGATCATAAATTTCCGCATTACGTTTTTCATGATCTTTTTTTGCCAGATTGAAACCGTGCGCAAAATGAGCATTATGTATGATATACGGTACTTTTAAACGTTTCCACAGCGGTAATGTCCGTATTGTTTCCGGAACGACGTAAAGTTCAATATAGTCGTATACTTTCAGATCAAACAGACGTTCGGCTTCTTTTAAATAAAAGTCCGTGTTAATCGACCATAATTTTAAACCGATCTTATACATTGATTTCCTTTAGTCTTTTAACAATTTCAGCCAAATCTTCATCTGTCAAAGTCGGATACAACGGCAGGGAAATGCAGCGTTCATAGTAATTTTCCGCTTTGGGAAAATCCCCTTTTTTATATCCGAATTGCGCATAATACGGCTGGGTGTGGACAGGAATATAATGAACTTGTAAATTCAATCCTTTTTCGCGGGCTTTGAAATAAAAATCGCGGCGGTTTTGAACCAAAACAGGATATAAATGAAAGCAGGCGTTTGAAAAATCGCGTTCGATTAAGTGCGGCAATCCGAGGTTTTTATTGTAATAATCCACAATTTCCCGACGGCGTTGTTTAAAAGCATTAAGTTTTTTTAGCTGGCTGATTCCTAAAGCTGCTTGAAAATCCGTCATGCGGTAATTATAGCCCAGCTCCCGCATTTCATATTCCCAGGTGTTTTTCATGTCGCCGTCTTTGTGCATGCCGTGCGCCCGAAAAGCGCAAAGTTTGTCATACAATTCTTTGCTGTTCGTTGTAACGGCGCCGCCTTCGCCGGTCGTAATGGTTTTGACGGGGTGAAAAGAAAAAATAGTCATATCGCTGTAAGCGCAGGAACCGACTTTTGTCGCTTTATAATCTGAACCGATGGCATGCGCGGCGTCTTCGATGACGATTAAATGATGTTTTTTAGCGATTTTTGAAATCGTTTCCATATCACAGGACTGGCCTGCAAAATGGACGGGAATCAAAACTTTTGTTTTTTCGGTAATATGTTTTTCTATTTCCTGCGGATCAATATTGGCTGTTTCAGAATCAATATCGGCGAAAACGGGAAAGGCTCCGACAAAGCAGATGCAATTCGCCGATGACAGAAAAGTAATCGGCGTCGTGATCGCTTCGTCACCTTTTTTTAATCCGGCCGCCAAGGCGGCGATATGCAGTCCGGCCGTTGCATTTGATACGGCAACGCAATACTTTGCGCCGGTGTAGTCGCAAACCGCCTGTTCAAAAGCTTTTACGGCAGGCCCGCAGGTTAAAAAATCAGAAGTTAAAGTTTTACTGACGGCGTCAATATCGCTCTGGCTGATTGTTTGATGCCCGTATCCGTATGTTTTCATGATTTACTCCTGTTTTTCAAGATCTGTTTCGGTAAAGGCTTGTAACATATCGCGCGCCGTTTCTTTGGCGTCCCAAGTCAACCGCTTCCTGCCGTTGCCGTAAATATTCGTTTTCGCCCACAACAGCAAAAAATCGTATAAATGTTTTTTAATAAAAGCTTTTTCGTTTGCCGGCTTATATTTGAAATGATTATCCTGAAAAAATTGTTTTAAATATGTCGTCACGCACATTAAAAAAGGACCGTTCATCCAACCGACCGGCAGTGGATTGAACGACGCGTCAATATAAGTCGTATCCATGTCTTTCATTTGGCTTAGCGTATTTTGAATCTGACAGGCATGACGCGATCTGTTCAAAACAGTTACTTTTGTTTTGTCTTTCATCCACCAGATTTGATGGGCGTTTGTGCCGCTTTGCGCAGCCAAATCTTCGCACAAGCTTAATATTTTAACGACGTCCGTAACGGAAATCCGTTCGGGATTCACAAGCTTGTAGCCGTTTTTTGCAAAAATTTTACCGATATGTATGTCGCTGAATCTGGGGGTTCCCTGGGAAGTGAAAGCGGGATCTTTCAACAAATAGATTTTTCTGTAGTTTTCCGGACGAATCAATCCCAATTTATGTTTCAACCATAATAACGGAAATAAACGAGGGTATTGTTTCTTTTCAATTTGATAGAGATCATTTTTTTCTAAAGGCAGATTGTTTTTGATCCGTTCCAGAACTTCAGCGTGTTTTTTATGAAATTTATCGTGCAGACGAAAAGACTGTTCCGGCACAATAATTTGTTTAAAACGTGTCGGCCGTGTAATTCTAATCAAATTTTTTAAAGGAAAACCAAAAGCTTTGACAAAATCCAGAAAGCATTTTTCTTCTTTGATTTCCGAATCTGCGATATAGACAGCTGTGCAATACGGGTGATCCAGAAAATACCAAATCCGCGACAGCATTTCTAAAATCGCATGGCAGTAATGAGGATACAATACGCCAAAAAAAACAACCGTTTCATCGCTTTGTTGAATGTTTTGAGGCAGATATTTCGGGTTTGCACCAATATACCAATCACGATACGGTTTTAAGGCGTCTTCATGATCAAAAATGTATCTGTCTTGCAATGACAGGCGAATAAAGTTTCCGTTTTTATCCGTTACGCCGCCATATTGTTCATAATCAGGAAATATATTTCGTTCCAATGGGTATACGATACCGTCATTAACATATTCAACAGCCAAATCATGATGCATTTCGTAATCAAGATTTTCTATCATACGATACTGCTTCATTGTTTGTTCGCTGCAATAATATGTATTTTTAACCATTATTTTATTTCCATCACTTCTTCTGCCGATTTAAGGTCTTCTGCAAAATTTACGTTGATGAAACGGTCTGCGACAACAAAAAAACGGGTGGTTGCATTTTGCCGCATCCAGTAATGTAAAAGACCGCCAAATTCTTTTTGACCGGTTATTCGATTTGTCGTCACATCGTCTTTTTTATCTTTTTTATAATCAAAAATATGACCGTTAAAGACGCAACTGCATGAGCCTTTTAAATTGTTAAAAATCGTTTGAGGCTTTTCGACCAATTTGGTGATGATTTTGTCATCATTATATTGAATCGTATAAGTTTTTTTGATCGTTTCAATATCGTCTTTATCAACCATACCGCAGGTAATAAAGCTCTTTTTGGCGTAATGTTCGGCAATCATTTCCTGATGATGAGGATTAAACAACAGTTCGTCCCCTGCCAAAAGTAAAAAATCTTCTCCGTTTAACGCATCAATACCGCTTTCCATCGCGTCAATAATGCCGTTTTGCTCTTTTTGAAATACATATGTCAACGGCATTCCCTTATATTCGTTTCCGAAATATTCCATAATTGTTTCGGCTTTATAACCGACGACAATAATAGCTTCTGTTATTTTGGCTTTGACGGCGTTATCCAGTGCATACGATAATAAAGGGCGGCCATTTAAATTAATCATGCATTTGGATATTTCTCCGATGCTGTCTCTTAAACGGCGTCCTTTTCCCGCGGCTAAAATCAGAGCTTTCATTTTATTCTTTCCCTTTATTGATTTCCTCAATCAACTGGCGCATATCTTCAACTGTCAGCCACCAGTCATTATTTCCGGAACTGTATTCAAAATTATCAGGAACACGTTTTTCATCCGCATAAAACTGTTTGATTTCTTTACGCTGAATGTCAGGTAAAATAATGTAATACCCTTCTTTTTCAATGGTATTGCGCGCGTCTTCTTTGGTGATCATGCATTCGTGGATTTTTTCGCCCGGACGAATGCCTATTTCTACTGTTTCCAATTCAGGCGCAATCGCTTTTGCCAAATCAGGCATGCGCATTGATGGAATTTTTTTGACAAACAGTTCTCCGCCGTGCATGTGTTCCAAAGCTTCTAAAACCATTTCAACGGCCTGTTCCAATTTCAGCCAGAAACGGGTCATTTTCATGTCGGTAATCGGCAATTCTTTTGCTCCGTTTTTTACCAGTTCCTGAAAAAATGGAATAACCGATCCCCGGGAACCGGCTACGTTACCGTAACGGACAACGGAAAACTTTGTGCCTTTGGGACCGGAATATGCATTTCCCTGAATAAACAGTTTGTCAGAACACAGTTTTGTCGCTCCATATAAATTAACAGGAGCGCAGGCTTTGTCAGTTGACAGAGCGACAACACGTTTAACCTCTTTGTCAATACAAGCGTCAATGATGTTGGCTGCGCCCATGATATTTGTTTGAACTGCTTCAAACGGATTATATTCGCAGCTGGGAACCTGTTTTAAAGCTGCGGCATGAACAACGAAATCAATGCCTTCCAGCGCACGGTACAAACGTTCTTTGTCCCGGACGTCGCCGATAAAAAAGCGCAGTTTATCGGCATGTTTTTTAAATTCAGGCATATTGCTCATCATAAACTGTTTAAATTCGTCACGTGAATAAATAACAATACGTTCTATTTCCGGATGGGTTTCTAAAACAGTTTTAATAAATTTTTTCCCAAAAGAGCCCGTGCCGCCCGTAATTAATATGGATTTCCCATCTAACATGTTAAAAAGTTCCTTTCTTGTCAGAAATCATTAAATTGTTGTATTCGTCCCTGTCGACAAAGGGAGACATATCTTGTAAAAAGGCCGCTTCAGATGTGCCGTCCGCTTTTAACCTTGAAATCACGCAAGGCGATAAAACATTTTCGTACTGCTGTTCTATTTCCAAAAACGCCGCATTTTGCTGTGCAAACAGCCAGTCAATCGAATCTGAAACATCATGATTAGTTTGGCAGTGCCGGTAAGGAATTCCGAAAGCTTGAGCAACATATTTAAAATCCGGAAATGATATGCCGCTGTCATAATCGCAGCCGGTATTAACTCCGTTAAAATAATTTTTAAACGTGTTGCGCAGAGCGCCGTAACCGCCGTTGGAAAAAACGATGATTTTTACAGGAAGCTTATTATGACGAATTGTTGCCAATTCCTGTAAATTCATCATAAAGCTGCCGTCTCCGGTCTGAATGACTACCGGCCGTTTCGCTGCGCAGGCAACGCCTGTTGCCAAAGGAATATCGTCTCCCATGGAGCCGCAGTTTATATTGACAAAAGAGCGTTGATCCTTTGTAATGTTGCCGTATCTCAGCCAGCCGCCGATGCTGCTGCTGTTTCCTAAGCAGGTAATGCCGTTTCGCGGAATCTTTTCCGCATAGGTTTTCCAAAATGTATAAGGATTTACACGTTTGTTGTCGTATTCCCCCGATCCTTCAAACGGATCGAATTTTTCTTTGACATTTTCAGCATACGTCAGCCATGTCTGAGGAGCCTTTATTTTAATGTCGGAAATTTGTCGGAAAAATTCTTTTAAATCGGCATGTATGAATGTATTAATGCGCATTCCCGGTTTGCGCGGTTCATATTCATCAACGTTGACCATGATAATATGTGCTCGCGGCGCAAAATTTTCCTGAACCCAACCTGTTTCGCTGAAAGTCAGAGAAGCTCCTAAAACCAAAACACAATCTGCATTCTGTAAAACAAAGTTTCCCGCGCGTTGACCGGTCAGTCCTTCGGCTCCGACAAAAAGAGGGTGCTCCCTGTACAGTAAATCAGGCTGAGACGCTGCGTTGACGACAGGAATTCGCACGTTTTCCAAAAATTTAAGAAAAGCATCAAAATTCCCGGAATATCGAAGGCCGCTTCCCGCTAAAATAACGGGACGTTTCGCAGATAACAGCAGTTCTTGCGTTTTCTTTATCAGATCTTTATCTGCTTTGATCGGTTCGGGTTTAGGCAGGACAGGCAATAGATCTTCTTCTTCAATGATTGTATTTTGAACATTTTGCGGAATGTCCAGCCAAACAGGACCGCGGCGGCCTGTCATCGCGATATCGAAGGCTTTTTGAAGTTCACGTTTGATTTCTAAAGGATTTATTACCAGTTTGGCATATTTTGTCATCGTTTTAACGGTGTCGACGATGTTAAATTCCTGTATGCCCCGGGATCGTAAAGGTACGCCGGCGTCTTGTACGGACGTATTATATCGGCACTGTCCCGAAACGATAATCATCGGAATACTGTCAACGTAAGCGCCCATGACGCCGGTTAAAGTATTTGTTCCGCCCGGTCCTGAGGTTACGCACACAAGCGCCGGTTTGTCCGTCGTATAACGGGCATAACCTTCCGCCGCCATGGCGCAAGCCTGTTCATGATGATTAAAAACCGTTTTTATACGTTTTGAGATACCTAATGCGTTATTTAAAAACATGGAACCGCCGCCGACAACGCAAAAGGCTTGTTCGATACCGTTATCAGCCAATGTGTCCATAATGATATCAGCAACTCTTTTTTTCATTTACAGGCTCCTTTGCCATACAATTTGTTCGGCTATTCCTTGTTCGATCGGAGTAAATTCAAAATCCGGAAATTCATTTTTAAAACGACTGTTTTTCCCGGTGTAAGCTTTGTTTAAACCGGGGGTAAGAACATTAGTCGCAAGAAAATTTCGCATTTGTTTCTTTACAATTTCGGCTAAATCCGACAGCTTATAAGAAAAATCCGAACAAATATTGTAATCACGAAACTTTGTCGTCGTCTCCAAAACACGCAGAACAGCTTGTCCCAAATCTTTGACATAGACATAAGAAAACTGACAATCCTGACGAATGGAAACAGGTTCGCTCTTTAAACAACACTCTATTGCGTGCCTTATAAACCGGCGTTCCGGTTCGGCAGGACCGTAGCAACCGAAAATTCTTAAATTGATGATATTTTCACTGGATCGCGCAATTTCATTTAAAGCATATTTTGCCAACCCGTATTCGTCTGTCGGAATGTTTTTGCCGATATCTTCTTCTGAAACGTCAATAATATCTGAAGATTTATCATACTCTGCGCCCGATCCGATATAGACAATCTTTTCAAATGCGTGCCGGTTGAAACAAAGAAAAGATTTTAACGTATCGTTTAAAACATTTCTGTTCCGATCTTCCGTTTTGGCAGGATTGACGATTGCGCAATGAACCAAAATATCGACGTCGTTTTTATCCAACCACATATCGATGCTTTTTTGATCGTTCACGTTTAATTCGGCTCTGTTCGGAGCAAAAACATCATACTTCTCTTGCAAAATCGGTAAAATATTACGCCCGATAAAACCTGTCCCGCCTGTTAAAAGAATTTTTTTCATTTTTCAAATTCCTTAACGAAATCGTGGAAGATTTTGCTTGTTTGTTTCATATCTTCAATCGTGACGTTTTGCGCGACGCCCACCCAGAACGTATTGTTCATAATAAAGTCGGTGACGGGCAGGGTTTTATAATCGTCTTCCGTCAGATCGCGGGAGTTTTTCAATGCGCCGTTGCCTATCCTTAACGGCAGATCGTTTGTTGTGATCATCGGCTGACGGAGCAGATTGCCTGCGAACAGCTGACGCGTGCCGATCCCGTGTGTTTCAAGATATTCAACCAGCTGCTGTTTTGTAAAAGGCGCGTCGTCTTTAACCGAAATCAAAAATCCGAACCATGACGGTTGACACTTTGCGTTATGTGACGGCAAAATCAGATAATCTTTCAAATCCGCCAATTCTTTCAGAAGCGTTTCCGCGTTGTCGCGGCGGATCTTTAAAAAGCCGTCCAGCTTGTCCAACTGCGCAACGCCGCAAGCCGCCTGCCAATCCGTGATTTTCAGGTTATAACCGACGTGGGAATAAGTGTATTTGTGATCGTAGCCTTCCGGCAGGTTGCCAAGCTTCATTTTAAACCGCGCGCGGCAGGTGTCGTCGTGCCCCGGCTGACACCAGCAATCGCGCCCCCAATCGCGCACGGACAGAATAATCCGGTGCAATTTCGGGTCGTTCGTGATGACCGCTCCGCCTTCGCCCATCGTCAGATGATGCGCGGGATAGAAAGAAAACGTGCCGATATGCCCGATCGTTCCGGCGTATTTATTATTCCACTTCGCGCCCAGAGCGTCGCAAGAGTCTTCAATTAGCCATAAATCGTGCTTTTGGCAGATCTCGACGATTCTGTCCATATCGTACATATTTCCCAGTGTATGCGCCAAGAAAATGCACCTTGTTTTAGGCGTAATCGCTTCCTCGATTTTGGAAATATCGATGTTGTAGGTGCCGATCTCGGAGTCGACGAACACGGGAACAAGCCCGTTTTGGAAAATCGGATTAACGGTCGTCGGGAATCCCGCCGCAACGGCAATGACTTCGTCTCCTTTTTTCAGACGTTTATCGCCCAGTTTCGGAGAGGTCAGTGCCGTCAACGCCAATAAGTTCGCACTGGAACCGCTGTTTGTCGTCAAAGCAAACTTAACGCCCAGTTTTTCGGCGAATTTCTTCTCAAATTCGGCGTTGAAACGACCGGCTGTCAGCCACATATCCAAGCTGGCTTCGACCATATTGCACAGCTCTTCCTCACCCAGTTTCTTGCCCGATGCCGGAATATATCCCGCCCGTCTTTTATCAGGGCGAACCTGCCGGTAGTATTCTTTGGATAATTCCAGAATTTTTGTTTTGATTTCTTCAGGGGTCATTGGGTTTTCCTTAAATTTTTCGATGACGTAAAGAACGCAGGGTAATAATGTTTGCCGCTGTTTTCAGGCAACGTTTAACCAGCAGATAAAGCAATTCCGCTTCGTTTAATTTTTTCGGGTTTTTAGCGTATAAGCGTTTTTTCCAGCCGACATTTTTCTTAAAAGCGTACAGTCGCCGCAATTCCAATACGCCGAAACCGAACACGCGTTCCAATCGGCCGCACGTTTCATCGTCAAGCATCATTTTAAACAAGGCTTCGTAAGCAAACGGATAGCCGTCTTTTCTTAAAAAATGCTCGGCGACATAAAAAGGAATGTCTTGCGGATCTGTTAGTTTATCGGCGTACGGACTGTCGGGAAAAACGGTTTTTGCCATATTAATATCTTTAATTTCAAAGAAAAGCGATAAAAACGGAGATTTTTCGTATTCGCTGCGCCGCCGGACAATGTCCATATCAAAAGAGCTTTCCTGATAGTCATGTAAGCGGTACGCTCCGACAATCTTATCGCAATAGGCGACTTTTGCGCCTTGAAGAAGCAAGCTTACCCATAGCCACATATCTGCTCTGATCGTCAGACTGTTATCCATTTTGATCTTTTTTAACAAATCCGTTTTAAACATTGCCGCCGGGCAAGGCAGAGAGTTTTTGCCTTCGGCGAACATTCTCAATAAATCGGTTTCGTTTGCGGTAATAGAAAAGTTTTTAACGTTGTGGAACCAATCTTTCCCAAGCTTTTTCCTTGTTGCGCTAATGTATTCCAAATTTCCGAAAATCAAGTCTTTATCGGGATTCGCCGTGGCATATTCAACTAAATTTGTCAGGCAATCGGGGCTCATTACATCGTCTGCACAAAATCCTTTGAAATATGTTCCGTTTATCAAAGACAGTGTATAACGGAGGTTATAAGAAGCTCCCGCTCCTAAATTTTTAGTGGCGTCGACATGAATGATTCTCGGGTCGTTATAAGAACGGGCAATGTCACGGGATTCATCTGTGGAAGCGTGATTGAATAAAACCAATTCAAAATTTTTATATGTTTGATTTAAAATACTTTCGATACAGTCAGGCAGAAATTTTTTATCGTTGTAATAATTAATCGCAACAGTAACCAAGGGAAAAGAATTCATTTTTCTCTTCTCCTTTTCATATATTCGTCAATCTGCTTTAAAGTAAAATCGGTCATTTCTTCGCCGTCATAGAAACGACGATACCATTCGACTGTATTTTTAATCGCTTCTTCAGCGGTTAAAGTCGGCTTCCAGCCTAAAACGCGGGCGGCTTTTTTGATTGATAGCATCAGCAATCCCGCTTCGTGCAAATCATCGCGTTTATGAACGACGACTTCGCCTTTGCCGTAATAGGAAACAATCTTTTGCGCGACCTCCGCAACTGTTAAAACGCTGTCTTCATTCGGGCCGAAGTTAAATCCTTCAGCATATTTTTTGCCTTCCGTGTAAAGCTTTTCCGCCAACAGCATATACCCTGAAAGCGGTTCCAAAACGTGCTGCCACGGTCGGACGGCGACAGGGTTGCGGATTTCGATTTTAATGCCGTCATTGATTGAGCGCACGCAGTCGGGAACCAGTCTGTCGGCCGCCCAGTCGCCGCCGCCGATCACGTTGCCCGCGCGCGCCGTCGCCATGGCGTAACCGTCTTCACCCAGTAAAAACGAACGGCGGTAAGAGGCGGACATTACCTCCACGCACCCTTTGGAGGACGAATACGGGTCATAGCCGCCGAACGGGTCGTCTTCCTCGAAGTTCTTTCCCGTTTCCTTGTTTTCATAGCACTTGTCCGTCGTAATATTGACAAACGCTTTGACGGAACCGCATTTGCGCGCGGCTTCCAAAACGTTCAAGGAACCGATGACATTCGTTTCATACGTCAGAACGGGTTCGGCGTAACTTAACCGTACCAACGGCTGAGCTGCCAGATGAAACACGATTTCCGGCTTGAAGTCGTCAAACGCTTTTTGCAAAGCTTCTCGGTCGAGAATGGAGCCGATAACGGATTTTTCGATTTTACCGGCGATGTTCACCGCTTCAAACAAGCCCGGCTTTGTAT
>JBJFAY010000048.1:0-5936 GCA_051888155.1 Alphaproteobacteria bacterium | reverse complement strand
TGTTTAGAAAAGAACGCAGATGCGTTTTATCTTCGGGGCTGGAAAAATTTCCGTTTCCCTTTTCGTCTGCGATAAAGCCGTTTGCGGAAACGGCGGCAAAAAGCGTTATTTGCATTTCATCACCGATAATAAGGGCGTGTACAGGTCGTCTTCGGGACTGATTTTAAAATCCCGCATGGACGCTGTTTCATTGAAAACGATTTTATCCCACCCGCGCAGAATGACAATCGGCGTGCATTCGTCGGATTCGCCCATCAGCAAAACGGCCATAGCGGCCAGAGCGTCGATCTGATCGACCTGCGTTAAAGCCAGTTCACGGCCGAACAGGTCTTTTTGTCCGCGCAGGTCTTTTAACGGTTCCACGCCGGCCAGGCCGGTTGAAATGCCCGTTACGCCGTAACGCAAAGGCGTCGTGTGGCTGTCGGTGGAAACGACGCCCAAGTCTTTCAGTTTGTTTTTTTTGCACAAAAAAGCCCTGATTTCGGCGCACAGCTTATCGGTTTCTTTCGGCCACATGACATAATATCCGCCGGCGTTGCTGGCGTCTATGCCGGCCGCCGGGATCAGGACGTTGTCCGTTACCGTCAGATTGACGTTAAAGCCGCTTGGGTGCGTATAAGACAGGTAACGGTCCGATTCCTGCCGGATCAGTTCCGTTTTATCCGTTCCGCTGCAGGGAACGCAGCGCCCCTGATGAATCCCCAGAATTTTTGACGTAATGAAGACGATATCTTTTTCCTGCAAAGCGGGCAGGGATTCCAGAATATCGAAAATATCGTCTTTGGGCGGGTGAACCAGACGGGTATGAACCGGTAAAAATTCAAAAGACATGATTAAACTGACTCCGATAAAAAACGAAGCGCAGTGTAACATAAACAAAGTTACATGTCTTGGGCGAATATCGCCTTTTTCCCGCATTGACCGGAAAAAAAACGGATTTTACTGTAACGGAGAAAGGAAAAAAAATGATTCCTCTGAGGCAGATTTTTACATCAGACCAGGCTAAACTGTTCAAAGTCGTCGCCGTGAACAGCTTTAATCCGTGTTATTTGGTTTCTTTGTTGATTTTGTCTTTGTTTTCAAGGCAGATCGCCGTTTTGTTCGCTCCGGACTATTACGTTTATTTTTATGTCTTGCTGCCTTTTGTCAACGGGGCGCTGAGCTGTATTGTGATCGCTTTGTTTTTCGGGCTGATCAGGCACAGAATGGCGCCGTCGCGCTATCAAAACAAAAATCAGGTGCTGGCCGTTTCTTTTTTTACCGGGCTGCTGACGATTTATGCCGCCGGGTCGCAGCTGGTTTCTTTCGGCATTTTCCTGGCCGTAATGTGCGTTACGCTGATCAATTTGCGCGATTTTATGCGCAAATTATGGGTCTATCTGGCGCCGGATAAGATATTGACTAAAGAAGATATGTTTAATTTTTCTTCGTTTTTCATTTCTCTGATAACGGCTTTTATCGTTTTAAATCTGACCGTTTCTTTTCTGCATGACTTTTTCGGCGCGGGACAAGCGTTTAACTTTAAACCCGGCATAGAAGGAATTTTGGACGCCGTTTATTTTACTTTTATCTGCATAACGACCGTCGGTTTCGGCGATATCGTCCCTTTAACGCCGTTCGCAAAGATTATCGTGTCCTTTGAATGTGTCAGCAGCTATATTATGCTGGCGTTGTTCATCGGCGTCGTGAACCGCGGCATTACAAAAGCTAAACAATAAGTCATTTCAGCACTTTTGATAAAAATTCCTTTAAGCGGGGACTCTGCGGATTGTAAAATATTTCCTGCGGCGTGTTTTCTTCGCGGATAACTTTTTCGTCAAAAAACATGACTCTGTTGGCGACTTCACGGGCAAATCCCATTTCATGGGTGACCAATACCATTGTCATGCCTTTTTGCGCCAGCCGCCGAACCAATTCCAATACTTCGCCGACCATTTCGGGATCCAGCGCGGAAGTCGGTTCGTCAAACAGCATCACGTCGGGATTCATGGCTAAAGCCCGCGCAATCGCAATTCTTTGACGCTGGCCGCCCGATAACATCGCGGGGTAAACGTCGGCTTTGTCGGGCAGACCGACTTCCGCCAGCAGCTGTCCGGCGCGTTCGTCGGCCTGTTTTTCAGACATGATTTTTAATTTGACGGGGGCAAGCGTGATGTTTTGGCGCACGGTCATGTGGCCGAACAGGTTGAATTGCTGAAAAACCATGCCGATTTTGCGGCGTACGCGGTTGATATCCGTTTTTTTGTCGGTAATGTCGGTGCCTTCAAACAGTACGGATCCGGACGTCGGCGTTTCCAGGCCGTTCAGCATGCGCAGAAAAGTCGATTTGCCGCAGCCGGACGGGCCGATAATCGCAATAATGTCGCCTTCTTTGACGCAGGTGGAAATGTTGTTTAAAACGACGGATTGTCCGTAAGCCTTACAGACGTTGCGGACGTCCAGAATGGTTTTTCTTTCAGCGTTCATTTTTTTTCAGCCTTTTTTCCAGTTTGCCGACGCCGGCCGTCAGCACGACGACCAAACTCAGGTAAATCAAAGCCACGGCGGCCAGCGGCAGAAAAGCGTCGTATGTGATGCTGCGGATAATATCGCCGCCGCGCGTTAAATCCATTAGGCCGATGTAACCGCAGATAGAGGTTTCTTTTAACAAAACGATAAATTCGTTGGCTAAGGCCGGCAAAACGTTTTTAAAAGCCTGCGGCAGAATGATAAAGCGCATTGTCTGGGAAAAATTTAATCCCAGACTGCGTCCGGCTTCGTTTTGGCCGTGATCGACGGATAAAATGCCCGACCGTATGATTTCGGCGACATAAGCCGCCGAATTCAGCCCGAAAGCCAAAACGGCGACGGCAATTTTATTAACGTTGACCGCGGAAAAAATAACGTAATACATAATCAGCAGCTGGATCATGGCCGGCGTGCCGCGGATAACGGTCAGATAAATCCGGCACAGGAAATTTAAAACGGGAAAAGAACCGTTTTTATCATGCGACACGCGGATAATCGCGATCAGGCCGCCTAAAATAATACCGATTAAAACGGCCAGAGCGGTAATCAACAACGTATTTCCCAGTCCGATTGCCAGATATTTCCAGCGGGCGTCGGTCATAAAATCGGTTTTGAAGTGCTGTATCAAAGAAATATCCCGGACTGCCGGCGCGTTTTGCGCGCGTATGATAACAACCTGTTTTGATTCCGTGTAAGGATTTGTAAAATCGACATTTTTTAATCTGTCGGCCGTAACGCTCATTCCCGCGATACCCAGATCGGCTTTGCCGGATTGAACGGCGTTGACGATTGCGTCAAATTCCATGTCTTCGATAATCAGCCGTCTGTCCAGACGTTCGGCGATCGCTTTGGCCAGATCCATGTCAATGCCGACAATTTCAGCGTCGTTATAATATTCATAGGGCGGGAACGTCGCGCTGGTTGCGACTTTCAGCGTTTTATGCGGGGAAGCGGGCCGCGGGTCGGGCTGAAAAGGAAAGTTCCCCTTTGTTTCGTCGCCGATATAATTTTTAACGATGTTTTCAATAACGCCGTTTTGCTTTAGATCCGACAAGACTTGATTAATCTGCGTTTTCAGAGTTTTATTTTTTTTGGACAGAGCGATGGCGTATTGTTCTTTGGCAAATTCCCGGTCCAGTATTTTTAATCCGGCGTTTTTCTGAACAAAGGTCAGCGCGGGCTGTTCGTCAATTATAACGGCGTCGATCTTGCCGTTGATTAACGACTGCACGGCGTCGTTGGCTTTGTTATAGCGTTCAATCCGGATTCCGGGCGTTTCCGTCGCCATAATATCGCCGGTCGTTCCCAGCTGGACGCCGATCGTTTTATCCTGTAATTCCGCGGGAAAACCGTCGGCATGTGCGGGCGTGTATGCCGTCAGGCACAGGATAAACAGAAAAAACAGGTTTTTCATTTCGATTTTCTTTCTTTTTGTCAGTTCTAAAGAAGTTGTTTCCTTTCTAAAACAAGACGAGCGTTTATGCAACGATCCAATCTTATTTAATGGTAAGGGTTGAATATCCAGAATATCCGGTTAAACTGGTTTGAAACATTTCTTGCGGGAAAAAATACGATGCAGTCTTTAAAAGAGCTTTACAGAATCGGCATGGGGCCGTCCAGCAGTCATACAATGGCGCCTCGACGGGCTGCCCAGCGCTTTTTTGAAAAAAATCCGCAGGCCTGTTCGTACCGCGTGACTTTGTACGGCAGTCTGGCCGCTACGGGGAAAGGCCACTTTACCGATCAGGCGATTCTGGACGTTCTGGGCAAAGACAAAACGCAGATCGTCTGGCAAAAAGACATTGTCCTGCCTTTTCATACCAACGCCATGAAATTCGAAGCGTTTGACACAGATCAAAATGCGGCGGATACGTGGACGGTCTACAGCGTGGGCGGCGGCGCTTTGCGCGAAGAAGGAGAACCTCCCGCTAAAGAAGTGTATGCTTATAAAACGTTTGCGGATATCGTTTCCTGGGCGGAACAACAGGGCAGGCCGATCTGGACAATCGTTTTTGACAACGAAGGCGAAGAAATCCGGCAGTATCTGTCCGACGTGTGGGATCAGATGCAGTCGTCCGTTCAAAACGGTCTGGAACATGAAGACGTTTTGCCCGGCGGTCTGCGTTTGGCTCGCAAAGCATATTCTTTTTATAAAAAAGCGTCCGCCCAGAGGCTCGATCTGGCGCGTACGGGGCTGTTGTCGGCATATTCTCTGGCCGTCAGCGAAGAAAACGCCGGAGGCGGCATCGTTGTTACCGCCCCAACATGCGGGTCCAGCGGCGTTGTGCCGGGCGTGTTGTACTATCTGAAACACCATCAGGGCTTTACCGATCGGGAAATTATCAACGCTTTGGCAACCGCGGGACTGGTCGGCAATATCGTCAAGCAAAACGCTTCGATTTCCGGAGCGGAAGTCGGCTGCCAGGGCGAAGTCGGCGTGGCCTGCGCCATGGCTTCCGCCGCCGCGGCTCAGTTGTTCGGCGGGACAATATCGCAAATTGAGTACGCTGCCGAAATCGGGCTGGAACACTTTTTGGGGCTGACTTGCGATCCCGTTATGGGATTGGTGCAGATTCCATGCATTGAACGTAACGCAATCGCCGCAAACCGCGCGGTCGCCGCGGCCGAATACGCTTTATATACCGACGGCCAGCACCGCGTTTCTTTTGACAACGTTGTGACGGCAATGCGCAAAACCGGACATGATCTGCCCGCTTTGTACAAAGAAACCGCCGCCGGCGGATTGGCGACGATTATTGAAAAATAAAAAAGTTCTTGACCTAAAGTTAACTTTAACAAATAGACTTTAAAACATGGTCTGAAGGCGGTAGACGCCGCCGCGGTTGGGAAAGGAAATAATCATGGGACAAGAACTGGTTTTTGATTATAAAAAAAGTTTCTGCTTTTTATTTTTCGGGGCGGGATCTGTTTTTTTTGGCGGCTTTTTTAATGGCGCCGATGATTTTGTGTCCGTGTTACTGGAACGGGCAATGGTTTATCCATTGGTGGTATTTGTATGTTTTCCCGAATGTTTTGGGATTGATTCTGCTGGTATTCGGGATTTCAAACCTGTCGTTTTGGTTTTTCCATATCCGTAAAAAACCTTATCTGGTTATTACGGACGATACGATCAGGATTGATGCGGAAACGGATATCAAAATTAATGATATTGCCGCGACGGCGTTTAAAAGTTTTCTGGGCTGTAAAATGCTGTGTCTGGAAATCAAAAATCCGCAGGAGTATAAATTTTCCTGGCGTTTTAAAGCCGACCGGCTGTTTCATAAAAAATATCATGCGTTTATTTGTCCCGAATTAATCAAGGCCGATCAGCGCAACGCTTGTTTGGATTGGTTTAAATCCAAATACCCGCAAAACTGAACGGTCCGGTAAAAAAAACAGCCTTTTTTCAGAGGCTGTTTTTAATTAAA
>JBJFAY010000047.1:0-5946 GCA_051888155.1 Alphaproteobacteria bacterium | reverse complement strand
AGCAGGCCGATGCAGTTCATGTAACTTTGATAAGCGTGCGGCGGTATGATTTCCTGTTTGTCAAACAATCGGACAGGCTGGCCGGTGCGGACGTTACGCTGTAAAACGGCCGACGCTTTTTCGTTGATCCCGTGCAGCAAAGCGCCGCCGCCCGTTAAAACAAAATTCAGGCAGATATCGTAAAAACCCGTTTGTTCCAGCAAAGATTTTATTTGTTCAAACAATTCTTCAATTCTGGGAACAATCGTCTGTACGATTCTGGCGCGCGGCACCCGCAGAACGGAAACGTTTTCATCTTCGCCGATCAGAGGAATATCTACTTCTTCCTGTTCATAAGTAACGGAGGGCAGAGTTGATCCTTTTAAAGTTTTAATCCGTTCCGCGTTATCCAAAGACGTTGTAAACGCGATGGCGATGTCTTTGGTAATCATGTCGCCGCCCAGCGGAAGCTGAGCCGTAAAAACCAGCTGGTCTTCATAAAAAACGCCGACGCCCGTTGTGCCGGCGCCCAGATCGATGACGGCCGTTCCCTGTTTTTTTTCTTCCTGAGTCAGGCAGGCCAGGCCGGCGGCATAAGGGGAAGCGACTTTTTTCGAACAGGATAAATGATTTTGTTCCAAAACGGTATTCATGTTGCGGACGGGACACGGCGGCGTCATAATCGTATGTAAAGACAAGTACAGTTTTTTCCCCGTTAAACCGCGCGGATCCGTAATCGAATGGCGCGAATCAAGGCTGTAATCAATCGGAATACAATGCAGAACTTCGTCTTCCGAAGCGGGAATTTTATTCTGCGCTCCGGAAATCAGGCGGTTTACGTCGCTTTGCGTGACTTCCGTGCCGCCTAAATCCAGACTGTCCTGAATGATTGACGACGACAAAGTGCCGACGCAGGCGGCGGCGACAACGGTTTTTATGCGTTCTTTGATACAGTCTTCCGCATTGGCAACGGCATGCCGGACGGAATCGACCGCCGGCACCAAAGCGACAATTTCGCTTGTTTTGACGCCCGTATTCTGATGCGATCCCGCCCCGACAACGACGGCTTTGTCTTCGTCAACGGGATAAGCTAAAACGCAGCACGTTTTTGACGTGCCGATATCTAAAACTGCAATCAGGTTGTTGTCATTTAAAATACGGGACACGGGAGTTCCTTTTCCGGTTACGGTGTTTTCACGGGGGAGGAAACAGAAGTCGTTTTTTTCTTATTTTTTTCTTTTTTGGCGGGATCGTCTTCCAGATGAACAATCAGCTTGTCGGGCTGACGCAGATCAACCATTGTTATTTTCCGGCTTAGTAATCCCTGCGTTCTGTTTAAATTAGCCAATCTGCCCCAGGCGGCGGCCGGATCTTTTTCGGGCAGGCGGATCGTGACGCCTTTATCTATGTCGTCCAGCAAAACGTTCCACCGGCGCCGGCCGACCCGAACGGCAGCTTTGACTCGTTTGTTCAGCTCCGGTTCCTGAGCCAGAAATGCCAGCAGGTCCGGCGTCCTTTCCGGAGCGTCGGCGCCTAATACCAGCGGCAGGCCGTCCAGTTTTTTTACAAAGGTTTCAACCGGCTGACCGTCGGAATCCACCGGACGGTACCGGTTTTTATTCTGCCAGACGGCAACCGGAGTCCGTTCGGTCAGGCGGATATATAAAATATGGGGCAGCCGGCGTTCGATATGGACTGTTTTTACCCACGGCAGACGCTGAATGTCTTGACGTGATTTTTGAATATCCACCGCCGTAATCGGCATTCCCCGTTCGACTTTTAAAACGTCCAGCAGTTCTTTCTGCGTCGTTTTGTTGCGGCCGCGGACATATACTTCCGCCAAACGCAAGTCTGCGGACAAGGCGGCGTTATGGATAAAATAAGTCAGACTTTCCTTTTTTTCGGCGTAAAAAGGACTGTTGGAAAACCAAAGAATTAAGGTTGCCAAAAACAGTAAAATAAAAGCGGCCAAAAACGGGCTGAGCTGTTTTATGCTTTGGAACTTTAATCCCCGCATCTGGCGTTCTCCACCATCCATACGACGATATCCTGATAAGAGTAGCCGGCATAACGCGCGATTTCGGGGACCAAAGACAATGACGTCATGCCGGGCTGGGTATTGGTTTCCAACAGAGCAAAACGCGGTTTTTCACCAACGCGCGTATCATCGTAACGCAGGTCGGAACGCGATATGCCGCGGCAGCCCAAAAGCGTATGCGCTTCGGCGGCTATCCGCATGGCTTCCGCATAATCTTCGGCCGGCAAATTGGCCGGAATAACGTGTTCCGATCCGCCTTCGGAATATTTGGCCTGATAGTTGTAAAAGCCTTTGGCGGGAATGATTTCCAAAACACCCAGCGGTTTGTTATCCATGACGGCTACGGTTAATTCACGGCCGGGAATATATTCTTCGGCCAGAATCTTTTCATCGTCGGAATAAGGATATTGTTCATTTTCAAACGGTTTTTTGCCGTTGTCCTTGTCAAAAATAAACACGCCGACGGAAGATCCGTTGCGAATCGGTTTTAAAACAAAAGGATAGGGCAGAATATCGCCGGCCAGAATTTGTTCTTTGGTGACGATTCTTTCATTTGCCAAAGGCAAACCGGCCATTTTAAAGATCTTTTTCGACATGACTTTGTCCATCGCCAAAGCCGACGCCATACGGCCCGAGTGCGTATAGGGAATTTCCAGCAAATCCAAAATACCCTGAACGCAGCCGTCTTCGCCGTACTGGCCGTGCAAAGCGTTGAAAACAACGTCCGGTTTTTCGGATTCCAACATAAAAATAAACGGTTTCAGGTCATGGGAAATATCCAAAGGAAAAGCCTCATACCCCGCATGAACCAAAGCTTCCAAAACATTTCTGCCGCTGGAAAGGGAAACTTTTCTTTCTGATGAACAGCCGCCCATCAATACCGCAACTTTTTTAGTCAATTACCTGCCTCCAAAACTGCTGAAACGTTTGGTTTTGACGCCGATGCGCCGCACTTCCCATTCCAGCGTAATCTCGCTTGTTTCGTAAACGCGCCGCTGCACCGTTTCGCCAAGCATTTCAAAATCCTGTGCCGTCGCTTTGCCCGTGTTGATGAAAAAGTTACAATGCTTTTCCGACACCATTGCGCCGCCGACTTTCAATCCGCGGCAGCCGGCTTTTTCAATCAGCTGCCAAGCCTTTAATCCGATCGGGTTTTTAAACATCGAACCCGCTGTCTTGACGCCGGTCGGCTGGGCCTTTTCACGAATTTGCCTGTATTCTGTCATACGTTTCTGAATATTTTCTTTATTTTCGGGCGTGCCTTTTAAAATTGCTCCGGTGAATATCCAGTTGTCCGGCAATGCGTTCGTGCGGTAGTCAAACGGAATTTCATTTCTTTGCAAAACCATTTTTTTGCCGATAATGTCAAAAGCGGTGACTTCTTCAATCACATCGGCGGCAGAACGGCCGTGCGCGCCCGCGTTCATGCGGATCGAACCGCCCAGCGTGCCGGGAATACCGCATAAAAATTCAAATCCCGATAAGCCCGCTTCCTGCGCGGCTTTGGCGATTTCCATGTTTTTCGCTCCCGCGCCGCAGATGATTTTATCCCCCTCAATTTTAACGGTATTAAAGGTTTTACCTAAATGAACGACAATGCCGGGAATACCTCCGTCGCGAATCAGCAGGTTTGACCCGCCGCCGATAACGGTCAGCGGCGCGCCGGGCTGATTGGTTAAAAAATATTCCAAATCGTCCGCGTCCGCCGGCGTAAACAAAATTTCCGCAGGGCCGCCGACCCCCAGCCATGTCATTTTATTCAAAGGCGCATTTTCGACAACTTGGCCGCGCACGGCGGGCATCAGCTGTTTTAAAGTTGATTCGTTTGAAAAAAAACGTTTGAAAAACGAAAACATTTCCTATCCTTCGTTTGAAACTCCGCCTGCCTGAGCCAATTCCTGAGGCAAAGCTTTCGCCCAGGAAGAAATACTGCCGGCGCCCAGGCAGATGACAATATCGCCTGACGATGCTTCCCGTCTGATTATACCGGCCAAATCTTCACGTTTGTTTAACGTGATGACATGGCGGTGGCCGTGGGAACGCAGGCCTTCCGCCAGAGCTTCTTTATTCGCGGAAGGGATTTCTTCTTCTCCGGCGGAATAAACGTCGGCGACAATAACGCAGTCCGCGTCGTTAAACGCCGTGCAGAACATTTCAAACAGGTTGGCGACACGTGTATAGCGGTGCGGCTGAAAAACGGCAATGACTTTTTTCGGCGCGACGTCGCGCGCGGCTTTTAATGTCGAAGCGATCTCTATCGGGTGGTGGCCGTAATCGTCGATGATTGTAATGCCGTCGGTTTCTCCGGTCTTTGTAAAACGGCGCTGGACGCCGGTAAAAGCCGACAGCGCTTTTTTCAGGTTTTCTTCCGAAATGCCCAGACGTATGCCGACTCCGATCGCGGCCAGAGCGTTTAATACGTTATGTCTGCCGTAAACGGGCAGGGTAAAGCCGTTCATGCGCTGCGTTTTTCCCGTGGGACTCAGGCTGTCGGCAATGACGACGTCGAATGTGATCAATCCGGGGACGGCATGAATGTTCTGCGCCGTGACTTCCGCCTGAGGGGTAAAGCCGTAAGTAATAATCTGTCTGTCGGAAATTTGAGAAATCAGCCGCTGGACTTCCGGGTGATCGACACACAGGCAGGCAAAGCCGTAAAAAGGAATGTTTTGGACGAACGTTCTGTAGGCGTCCTTCATTTTTTCATAAGTGCCGTAATAGTTCAAATGTTCGGGATCCATATTTGTGACAATGACGGCCGTTGCCGGCAGTTTTAAAAAGCTGCCGTCCGATTCGTCGGCTTCGGCCACCAGCCATTGTCCGTCGCCTAAATGGGCGTTCGTGCCGTAAGCGTTGATTATCCCGCCGTTGGCAACCGTCGGATCCAGTCCCGCCGTCTGCAAAACCAACCCGATCATGGAAGTCGTCGTTGTTTTGCCATGCGTGCCGCCGACGGCAATCGACCATTTCAGCCGCATCAGTTCCGCCAGCATTTCTGCGCGGCGAACGACGGGAATACGGCGCATGCGGGCTTCTTTGATTTCAATGTTTTCAGTGTCGATTGCCGAAGAAACAACGACGACGCCGGCATGTTCCACGTTTTCGGGCGCGTGTCCGATGATGATTGAAATTCCCTGAGAACGCAGCCGTTTTACATTTGAATTTTCGGAAATGTCCGATCCTTGCACGCTGTATCCCAGATTATGCATCAGTTCGGCAATACAGCTCATGCCGCTGCCGCCGATGCCGATAAAATGAATGGTGCCGATGGGAAAGGGCAGATGGTTTTGTATCGTCATGATTTAAGATCCTCCGGCTGTTTTTAAAACGGCGGCGGCAAACAGGCGGACGGCGTCCGGTTTGCCCAGCTCTTTGGCTTTTTCGGCCGCCGTCGTTAAAATTTGCGGCGTATTAACAAATTCCGTCATTTTATCGCTCAGGTATTCGGGCGTAAAGTCCGGTTCTTCGCAAAGGAAAGCGCCGTGGTTTTTTGCAATAAAAAGAGCGTTCTTTAATTGATGCGAATCGGGGGAACGCAGGATCGGCACGATTAAAGCCGGCCGTCCGGCGACGCTTAATTCCGCAATGCTGGAAGCGCCCGCCCGGCAAATGACCAGATGCGCTTGAGCCAGCCGGTCGGCCATATCGGTAAAAAACGGCGCCAGTTCCGGCTCTAAGCCTGAATTTTCATAGGCTTTTTGAACGGCAGGCAGATCGGCGGCGCGGCACTGCTGGGAAATCCGCAGGCGTTTTTTTATGTCTTCGGGCAGCGCGGTTAAAGCCGGGGGAATAACGCGGCTGAAAACGGAAGCGCCTTGTGATCCGCCGAAAATCAGCAGATTGAACGTTTCCGCGGCCGGTTTGTATGTCTGATCGCGCACGGACAGAATTTCGGGACGGACGGGAACGCCGGTGTATTCGGTCTTTAT
>JBJFAY010000046.1:0-5955 GCA_051888155.1 Alphaproteobacteria bacterium | reverse complement strand
CAAAGCGCTGGAAGAAGACGAAGCCGACGACAGCGAAGAAAAAGAGGAATAAGACCATGGCGGACAATCGTTCCTGCAAAGCGACGCTTTATCTTGAATCTCCGGGATTTTTAATTCCTTCCCGTTTAAAGGACGCGGTCATGAAGCGTGAAGCCGACGTCGGCGCCGTTACGGGACATGCTTTTATCGGTTTGACCGATCAGAACGGCAAAGAAACCGTTTACGGTTTTCATGCGGCGACCGCGCTGCCCGAAAATGAAAATCTGAGCTTTAAAGAAAAACTGCCTCTGCTGGTCAGCGGGAAATATCAGGGTTTCGTCGCCGATGATTCCAAAGAACCTTATGACGACAAAATGGTGTACAATATTACGCCTAAACAGTACGACAAGATCAAATCCTATGTCGAAAAGGAAAAAGCCAACCCGCCAAAATACAGCATTTTTTCCGGAAACTGCGTTGTTTTCGCTTATAAAGCCCTGCGTCAGGCCGATCTGAAGCTGCCGCCGCAGCCGTTGTTTCATAACCCGGTATCGGCCGTTTTGGGAATCCGGCTGTATGAAAAAGCGCATAAGATCAAGCAGGATCTGAAAAAAGCGACCGCAAATATTTTATCGCGCTTTTCTTCAACGCGCAAAGTATCCAAAGATATTCTGCAGGGATTAAAGAAAAAACCGGAAAAGCAAGCTTTCGGCATTAAAACGGTCGTCGCTTCGCTGGGCAATACGGCTGCCGCAACCCTGCGCCGGCGTTCATCGTCCGGACGGTAATTATTTTTCAGGAACTTTGGACGCTTTCATTTCCCATTTTCCGGCGTCGTTCTGCTGCCAGTAATAAGCTTCAAACCCGGCGGCTACTACTGCTTTCCACAATTCGCGCGCCTGTTGAACGGCCGTTTCGTCATGTCCGTTAAATAAATTCAAGCAACGTTCAAACGACCGGATCTCGCCAACAGTTCCCCCATCAACCAACATAACCATTTCCGCCTGATTTAAATTGCCGTCTTGCGTTGAGATCAATACCGGCTGATCGGATTCGTTTCCGTCCGATTCCGAACCGTGCGGCAGCCAGGAATCCGGCCGGTACGTCCATAACAGCGTATTGAGATATTCCGCTTTTTCGGTCAATTCCGTTCTGATCAGCAAACGTTTTCCCGTCGCGTACACTTTTTCCGCCAGCATCGGCAAAGCCTGTTCCAAAGAAGATTTCTGCAAATGATAAAAATCAACACGCATCTTTTTCGCCTACGGTACGGGAACAAATCTGACAACGGCAAAGAAACGTTCGCCGTTTCTGTCAATCAAAACAAATGCGGATTCCTGCCCCATTTCGGCGGCTTCTTTTTCCCAATATTCCGCCGTCTGAAAATCAGACAGCTTTTTCCTGTCCAGTTCAACCAGCAGATCTCCCGGCGTCAATCCTTTTAACGCGGCGTCCGATCCGGGCAGGACATTGACGACGGCCAGACCGGCCGCATTTTTGGACAAGCGGTACTTCCGGCGGATTTCCGGCGTCAGTTCGGCAACGGCGACACCTAAAAGCGGCAGAGTTTTAGCAGCGACGATATCCGTCCGTTCTTTTCCGTCCGGCAAGATCTGCGCCGGCGCCGGTTCCGGCATTTCGGACAAAGTTAAGGATAATTCCACTTCTTTTCCGCCGCGCCAAACCGTCACGGGCACTGTTGTTCCGACAGGCGTTTCGGCCGCCATGCGCGGTAAAGCCCGCATGGACGGAACGTTCTGCCGATTAAAACGAATAACAACGTCCCCAACCCGAATTTTTGACCGCGCCGCCGCGGACGCCGGATCAATTCCGGCAACCATTGCGCCGTGCGGTTTGGTCATTTTCAGATTTTCAGCCATTTCCGGCGTAACGGTCTGTATTTTCAATCCCAGCCGGCCGCGTTTGACGACGCCGTTTTTAATCAAAGCGTCGGCGATTGTTTTCACCATTTTGGACGGGACGGCAAAAGCGATTCCGACGCTGCCTCCCGACGGAGAGAAAATCGCCGTATTAACGCCGATCATCTGTCCCGCGGCATTAAACAGAGGGCCGCCGGAATTACCGCGGTTAATCGCCGCGTCCGTCTGAATAAAGTCGTCATAGGGACCGACCTGAATATCCCGGGACCGCGCCGAAATAATCCCGGCCGTTACCGTATTGCCCAGACCGAACGGATTGCCGACGGCCAAGACGGGATCGCCGATCCGCGCGGCGTCGGAATCCCCCAAAACGACAGGGGATAAGTTTTTTCCTTCCACCCGGACGACAGCCAAATCCGTTTTCGGATCCCTTCCGACGACTTTTCCCGTCAAAACGGAGCCGTCATTCATCGTCACCGTCACTTCGTCCATATTTTCAACAACGTGCGCGCTGGTGACAATATGCCCGTCACGATCATAAATCAGACCGGAGCCAAGCAAAATGGATTTCGGCGCGTCAAATCCGCCGTCACGGTAAACGTCTTTGAAAAACTGTTCAAAGGGCGACCCGCGCAAAGCCAGCATCATTTCAGGCGGTTCGGCCTGTACTTTTGCCGCGGAAACGCTGACGACCGAAGGCAGCACCTTTTGAACCGCATCGGCAAAAGAAACGACCGTCTGCGCCGACGCCGGCCATGAAACAAACAAAAAAAGACCGAAGACAGCCCTAAATATCATTAAGGCCCCCTGAGCATAACAACAAAAACAACGCCGATCAAAGCAATCAGCAGCCCGGCCTTGCGCAGCATTTCCGGATCCAGACGGATCAGTTCGCGCATCATGGCCTGCGCCTTTTCGGGCGCCAGCGCATAAAAAATTCCTTCAATGACAAAAGTCAAAGCAAAAGCGACGGCCAGATCCTGCATCTGTTTTCTCCGGCATTAACGGTTTGCGCCGGCCGGCAGCGTTCCGAAAAATTTAAAAAATTCGGATTCAGGCGAAATCACCAAAGACGTCCCTTCTGCCTGCATTGAATTTTTATAAGCTTCCAAAGAACGGTAAAACGCATAAAAATCTTTATCGCGTTTAGAAGCTTTCGCCCAGATATGCGCGGCTTCCTTATCGCCCTGCCCGCGCAGAATCTGCGCGTTTTTCTGGGCTTCGGCGATAATCCGAACCTTATCTCTGTCCGCTTCGGCTTTGATTTTCTGATTCATCTGCTGACCCTGAGCGCGAAATTCTTTGGCTTCGCGTTCACGTTCGGAACGCATACGCGCGTATACGGCCTGCGACGTTTCTTCCGGCAGATCGGCGCGGCGGATACGCACATCAACGACTTCAACCCCGAAAGCTTTAGCCTTGGAATCGACTTCACCGCGGATCTGCGCCATAATCTCCGTCCGTTTGGGCGACAAAATCGTTTTCATGTCATATTTGCCCAGCACGTCGCGCAAAGACGAAACCGTCGCGTCGCTTAAACGCGAATGAGCCATTTCTTCGGTCTGCAAAGCCTGATAAAACAGAAGCGGATTGACAATTTTGAAGCGCAGAAAAGCATCGACGACAATTCGCTTTTTATCCGACAACAGCACTTCTTTCGCCGGCGGATCCAGCCCCAGCAGACGGTTGTCATACAAAATAACGTTCTGGATAAAAGGCACTTTGACATGCAGTCCGGGGTTCTGAATAACGCGTTTGGGTTCGCCGAACTGAATCACAATCGCCTGCTGAGTCTGCGGAACAACAAACAGAGAATCCAGAAGAACAATCACAACAGCCGCGGCAACAATGCCGAAAATCAATTTAATCTGCGGTTTCATCGCTTTGTTCTCCTATTTCTTTTTGTTCAATTCGTTTAACGGCAGATACGGCACAACGCCGCCGGTCTTTTTATCGACAATCACTTTATCGACGCGACCGTAAACGTCTTCCATCGTTTCCAGATACAAACGCCGGGCAACGACTTCTTTTGCAATCAGATATTCGTCCAGCACGGCGGTAAAACGGGCGCTGTCCCCTTTGGCCGAGTCGACGACGCGCGATTTATACGCTTCGGCTTCGCTGATAATACGCGACGCTTCCCCGCGGGCGCGCGGCAGAATATCGTTCCGGTAAGCTTCCGCTTCATTGCTCAGACGCTCTTTATCCGCTTTGGCGCGCTGCACATCGTTAAATGCGTCGATCACCTGCGCCGGCGCATCGGCCTTTGTCAGCTGTACGGAAGTAACGGCGATCCCCGTTTTATACTTGTCCAGCAGGCTTTGCAGCGTCTTTTCGGCCCGTTCCTGAACGCCTTTGCGGTCGTCGGCGATGATTTCCATAATCGGCGTCACCCCGATCGAATCGCGCATGGCGCTTTCGGCCGCCGTGCGCACCGTTGATTCTGGATCGCGGACATTAAACAGAAAATCGCCGGCATTTTTGACTTTCCAGGTCACCGTAAAGTTGACTTCGACAATATTTTCGTCCCCGGTCAAAGCAATATTTTCCGCCTGAAGATTACGGACGGGTACGCCTCTGCCCCGGCGGACGGGTTCGGAAACGAAACCGATTTCAATACGGTTTTCACGCGATACGTTCGGCGTTAAAACGGTTTCAACCGGATACGGCAGGTGATAATGCAGTCCCGGCGCCGTGGTGTATGCGTACCTTCCGAAACGCAGCACGACCCCCTGTTCCTGCGGCTGAACCTGATAAAATCCGGTCAAAGCCCACAGTAAGACGACAACCGCGGCAATTCCCCAAAAACTTTTAAAGTTAAAACCGCCTTTGTTTTTCCCGCCGCCCATTATCCGGTAAACTTTATCCTGACTTTTACGCAACAGCCCTTCAATATCCGGCGGAGCGTCGTTTTGACGCGGTTTCCACGGATTTTGATCGTCATCGTTTGAATTGCCCCACGGGCTTTTATTCTTAGCCATATTTTTAATCCCCGATTCCCAAAACTGTCTTTAATTCGTTCCATTCGCCCTTCATCAATCCGGCGCTTTCCCTGTCGATTTTTTCGCCTTTGATCATGCGGCGCACGGCGTTTAATCCTTTTTTGGACAGGTGAGCCCCGCCCAGACGGTGTTCTTCAAACGCTTCGGTTGCCAAAGGCACCCATTTACGGCAAATATCCAAAATCACGTTCGCATAATCGCGGATTTCCTTTTGCGCATGCGATTCGGCGCGCAAAGACAAAAAGTGAAACAGATTATGCAGATCCGTTTTCCAATACCACTGCGTATAAATGCTGACGGGCAGATTCATGCGCGCCAGCTCTCTGGCCAGCCCTTTGCGGTCTTCGTCCATGCGCGTGCCGTCCGGATTTTCGTTGAGCATGTATTCGTAATCGTCATAGCACTTCAAAGCGTCGGCTTTTAAAATGTCAAAGACTTTTTGCGCTTCGTCCATTGACAGGACTTCCCCGCGTCCCTGATGATTTTCGGTTGCCTGAGCCGCCATGTCTTCAAACTTCGGGAAATAAAATTCACGGTCCAGAATGGAATAACGCGCCGAATATTCGTTAATGCTGGCCGTTCTGTGACGCACCCAGTGACGCGCGACAAAGATCGGCAGCTTGACATGCAGCTTGATTTCGCACATTTCAAACGGCGAAGTATGACGGTGGCGCATCAGATAATTGATCAGCCCCTTGTCCTGCGAAGTCTGCTTTGTCCCGCGGCCGTAAGACACGCGCGCCGCCTGAACGACGGCCGAATCATCGCCCATGTAGTCGACGACGCGGACAAAGCCGTGATCCAAAACGGGAAAAGGTTTATAAAGAATGTCTTCAAGCGCGGGAACGGTCGGCCGTTTTGTCGTATATGCCGCCGCCGTTAATTCGTCGATTTCCCGTTTTTGATCTGCGGTTAATTCCATAATGCCAAAAGCTCCGTTAAAAAAGTTTCCGATAGTTTAAAGCACGAACCGCCCGGACGCAAGAATCTTTATCTTCTTAGATTTCGACGCCAAAAGGATTTTTTACGGCCGCGAGATAATTTTGTTTCAAACCCTCATTCGTCAGCCGTGAAACGTCTTTGACCAAAATAAC
>JBJFAY010000045.1:0-5960 GCA_051888155.1 Alphaproteobacteria bacterium | reverse complement strand
AAAAGTGACAGCTTTTTTTTACAAAGGCAAGACGGCTTTATGGCGGGAAAATATATCCGCTGGGCGATGTTTTATCTTTGCCCGCGCAAATATGTTTGTATAAAATGAATCAAATTAAATGAACAGCAAAGGCAGTGTTTTTTCTATGACCGAAACTTTAAGCGACGCTTTTAACGCGCAGAAAACTGAAACCGCAAATCAGCCGGAAGAACTGCTGATCCCGATTGATATCAGCCGCTGTTACGGAAACAATAAACAGCGCGCCGTTCATATTATCAATACAGTGGCAAAAAATTCGCCTCTGGGACGGGAATTGCTGGAAAACGTTGCCAAAGAAGGCTATCAGGTCGCCATGTACGGCGCTTGCGGCTGGGGCGGAATGGTCAGCGAATCAACAAAAACATTATCTTTGAACTGTTGTTTTTCGGACAATCAGCTGATGCAGATTATCGGACATGAAGCCCGCCATGTTCAACAGTTTTCCAACGGTATCGACAGCGACTGCAATCATTATACGTTTAAAGGGGCGGTCATGTCGCACAGGGCAAAAGAAGCTGACGCCGAAGCGGCGTCCTGCGCCGTTTGTTATGAAATGAAGCAAAACGGCGTTGACGGGCCGTGGAAAGAATTTGAAGCGGACGTTCCGTTGGTCGCCAAAGGGTTTATGGCGGCCTGTGCCGATGAAAAGGCGCCGTTTACGCATAAAATGCTGCAGGGCGGTTTTGAAGGGTGGTATCAAAACGAAGAAATGGTTTTGCGTTATGAATACGGGTATTTGCGCGACGGCGGGCTGAATTACAGCTGGGACGAACGCAATCACCCCGAAACGTATTATATCAAGCCGGTTACTTCCAGACAGATCGTCGAAACGGTGTGCCGTGATCCGGCCGGAAAATGTTACTGGTCGGATAACCCTGATATTTTGGAACAGCCCGAGAAACTGGCGATTACGGAATCAACAAGGAAAAAATGCGAACAGGCCTTTATGATACGCAAAAACGGCTTTAACTTGGAAGAAGACAAGACATATCAGTCTTTGCCTTTGCGCGAGGAATTAAAAGCGCGGAAGCAAAAACAAAAGCCGTCCAATTCAAATGCGCCCATGTCTGCGGCGGCCGCGGCCAAGTTAATGGCGGCCCGACGCGGCAGGTAAGGCGGAAGCGTTCAGCGGATCCGGTCCAGAAAGCTTTGTAAAATAAAGGCCGCCGCGCCGGAGTCCAGCTTTTCTTTGCGTTTTTTGCGGCTCATGTCGTACGCGCCGATCATAATGCGTTCCACAGCGGCGGAAGAAAGACGTTCGTCTTGAAAGTAAACGGGCTTTTGAAAATAATCCGCTATTTTTTGCGCCTGTTCGCGCGTATAGGCGGCCTGCGTTCCTTCTTCTCCGTTCATTTGCAGCGGCAGTCCCGAAATAAAACCGCCGATCTCCCGGCCTTTGAGCAAAGCGGACAATTCGTCCATATCATACCGGAAGCTTTTTCTGAAAATGGTTTTCAGCGGCGTCGCCGTCAGCCATAAAGTATCCGATACGGCAACGCCGATTGTTTTCGCGCCGATGTCCAAACCGGCCAGCGACGTGCCGCGGGAAACAGAAGATAAAAAAACGTCGGGGGAAAAAGAGGGCATGAGAAAATCCTTTTTTAAATGAACAAAATATTTTTAATCAAATCGTTTTTGATGTACAAGAAACAAAATTTTTTCCGGGTAAATTCAATGAGTAACACCGCTTTGTTTGTCGCTTTGTCGTATCTGGCCGTTCAGCTGGTTTCCAATGTCAGCAGCATTAAAGTCGGATTGGTTTTTGATTATGCCG
The DNA here is from genome assembly GCA_051888155.1 of Alphaproteobacteria bacterium. Taxonomy (GTDB): domain Bacteria; phylum Pseudomonadota; class Alphaproteobacteria; order CAAGCB01; family CAG-977; genus UBA11549. The sequence goes on along the minus strand of JBJFAY010000045.1, from coordinate 4,147 downwards.
TCGATATGGGCGTGTTCTTGTATCCGCTGAGTTTTACGCTGCGCGATCTGGTGCACCGCGAACTGGGAAAAGAAATGACGAAACGCTGTATTTACTTTTCCGCTCTGATTAATTTGTTGATGACGGGGTATTTTGCGTTTATCGCTTTATTCGCGTCGGATCCGTCGTCGCCGGCTTCGGCGGCTTTTGACGAATGTCTGGCGCCGGTCTGGCGTGTCGTCGCGTTTTCTTTGCTGGCTCAGCTGGTCAGTGAATTGGTTGATACGGAAATTTATCACATGTTTGAAAAACGGTTTCGGGAAAAATATAAATGGGGGCGCGTCTTGGCCAGCAATTCCGTCAGTATCCCCGTTGACAACGCCGTTTTCTGCGTCGGCGCATTTGCCGGAACATACGGCTGGGATATCGTGTGGCAGATTTTTTTGTTCAACTTTGTCGTAAAATATTTAATCTCGCTTTTCAGTATTCCTTTAATCTACCTGCGTTCCGGACGAACAAAACAAACCGCGGGCTGAAATAAAAAACTGTCGGGAAAAACGGGTTTGGACTTGCCGTCGCGCGCCGTAAATGCTACTTTCTGTAAAGTTTATTTTTTTTAGTAATACAGGAGCAAGTATACCTATGTCAATCGACAGGGAAATGGTCAAAAGACTTGGGATTCTGTCACGTTTGCGAATCCCGGAGGAAAATATGGACGAAATGGTCGGCGAACTGACAAAAATCTTGGGCTGGGTCGATCAATTAAAGGACGTTAATACCGACGATGTGCTGCCGATGAATTCGGTCGTAGAAGACATGAAACTGCGCGAACGCGACGACGTTATCACCGACGGCAATATCCGTGATGAAATTCTGGCGAACGCCCCCGAATCCATGGACGGTTATTTCCTGGTTCCCAAAGTGGTGGAGTAAACAATGACCGATTTAGTTGAATTGACGATTGCCGAGGCTCTGGACGGGCTGGCTAAAAAAGAATTTTCCGCCGTCGAACTGGCGCAGGCGCATTTAAAGGAAATGGAAAAAGCCCGCGAATTAAACGCTTATGTTTTGGAAACGCCGGAAATCGCGCTGGAACGCGCAAAAAGATCCGATGAACGCCGCGCGAAAGGCGTCGCCGGAAAAATGGAAGGCATTCCCGTCGGCATGAAAGACCTGTATTGCACGAAAGGCGTGCGGACAACGGCTTGTTCTCATATTCTGGACGGTTTCGTGCCGCCTTATGAATCAACCGTTTCTCAAAAACTGGAAGACGAAGGCTCCGTCATGCTGGGCAAAACCAATATGGACGAATTTGCCATGGGGACGGCTAACCTGACCAGTTATTACGGGGCGGTGCGCAATCCGTACAAGGATAAAACCGATCCGGACAAGTTTTTAATTCCCGGCGGGTCTTCGGGCGGTTCCGCAGCCGCCGTCGCCGCGGGGTTGTGCATGGCCGCGACGGGGTCGGATACGGGCGGGTCGATCCGCACGCCGGCGTCTTTCTGCGGGATTGTCGGGTGTAAGCCGACATACGGCCGCTGTTCGCGCTGGGGCATGGTCGCTTTTGCTTCTTCGCTGGATCAGGCGGGAACAATGACCCGCACGGTGCGCGATACCGCGATTATGCTGGAAGCGATGGCCGGCTTTGATCCGAAAGATTCAACTTCGGCCAACGTCGCGGTGCCGCATTATGAAAAGGCTTTGACCGGCGACGTGAAAGGGCTGCGCATCGGGATTCCGCGCGAATACAACCCTGACAAGGGGCTGAACGCCGACGTGCGTCATGTCTGGGAAGCCATGGCGGACAAATTAAAAGCGGCCGGAGCGGAAATCGTCGATATTTCTCTGCCTTCGACGCAGTATGCTTTGCCGACGTACTACCTGATCGCGCCGGCGGAAGCGTCGTCAAATCTGGCGCGTTACGACGGGGTGAAGTACGGTCTGCGCGTTGACGGAAAAAGTCTGGACGAAATGTATACGAATACACGTACCGAGGGGTTCGGCAAAGAGGTTAAGCGCCGTATTATGATCGGCACCTGCATTTTGCTGGAAGGGTATTATGAAACCTGCTATCTGAAAGCGCAAAAGGTTCGTCGTCTGTTGTGCCATGAATTTGCCGAAGCCTATAAAAAGGTTGACGTGATTTTGGCGCCGGCCGCTCCGGAAACCGCTTTCGGCAAGGACGACGACAGCACAAGCGATCCTTTGAAAATGCAGCTGTACGACGTGTTTACGGTGCCGTCTTCTTTGGCGGGGCTGCCGGCGGTATGCGTTCCGGCGGGAACGTCGGAGGTCAACGGTCTGCCGGTCGGACTGCAGGTTATTGGAAATTCGTTTGCGGAAGAAACTGTTTTGCGCGTCGCCGGAGCGATTGAAACGATGTCCGGTATGCCGGTTCGTCCTTTGCGCGTGGGAGGAAAGTAATATGTCTTATATCATTAAAGGTGAAACGGGCGATTGGGAAGTCGTTATCGGGCTGGAAGTCCACTGCGAAGTTATTTCCAAAGCCAAATTATTTTCCGGCGCGGCGACGGCTTTCGGCGCGGAAGCCAATACGCAGGTCAGTTTTGTTGACGCCGGATTCCCCGGTATGCTGCCCGTGATTAACCATGAATGTGTTGAACAGGCTGTGCGCACGGGGTTCGGTCTGAATGCGACGATCAATAAAAAATCCATTTTCGCCCGTAAAAATTACTATTACGCCGATCTGCCGAACGGGTATCAGATCTCGCAGTCCGATCACCCGATTATTTCCGACGGTTATATTGACGTTGATTTGGAAAACGGCGAAACGCGCCGCATCGGTATTGAACGTCTGCATCTGGAACAGGACGCGGGCAAACTGATGCACGATCAGCACCCCAGCAAATCTTTTGTCGATTTGAACCGCGCGGGCGTCGCGCTGATGGAAATCGTGTCGCGTCCGGATATCCGTTCGCCGGAAGAAGCGGGCGCCTATCTGCGTAAACTGCGTTCCATTGTGCGCTATATCGGTTCTTGCGACGGCAATATGGACGAAGGGTCGATGCGTTGCGACGCGAATGTTTCCGTACGTCGTCCGGGCGAACCGTTCGGCACGCGCGCGGAAATCAAAAACGTCAACTCGATCCGTTTCGTCATGCAGGCGATTGAATACGAAGCCATGCGTCAGGTCGAATTAATCGAAAGCGGCGGCAAAGTTATTCAGGAAACACGTAAATTTGATTCCGTCAAAGGCGAAACGAAATCCATGCGTTCCAAAGAAACGGCGGTGGATTATCGTTATTTCTATGATCCGGATTTAATTCCTTTGACGCTGGACGACGCGATGATCGAACGGCTGCGCGCGCAGATGCCCGAACTGCCGGACGCGAAGAAAAAACGCTTTATCGAAGAATACGGCCTGCCGGCTTATGACGCCGGACAGCTGGTCGCGGAAAAGGACATTGCCGTTTATTTTGAATCGGCGGCCAAAGGACATGACGCGAAAAAAGTCGCCAACTATATTATGGGCGATTTGTTCGCGGTATTGAACAAACAGGGCAAGTCAATCGCGGAAAGCCCCGTTAAACCTGAAAATCTGGGGCGTATGGTTGACCTGATTAATGACGGCACGATTTCTTCGCGCATTGCCAAAGACGTGTTTGCTTTTATGGTTGAAGAAGGCAAAACGCCGGACGAAATCGTTGAAGAAAAAGGCTTGAAACAGGTAACGGACACATCGGCGATTGAAAAAATGGTTGATGACGTTATCGCGGCCAATCCGGACAAAGTCGCCGAATATAAAGGCGGCAAGGAAAAGCTGCTGGGCTGGTTCGTCGGCCAAACGATGAGAGCTTCGCAAGGCAAGGCCAATCCCGCCATGCTTAACGAGCTGGTGAAGAAAAAACTGGACGCTTAAAGAAAGGAAAAAGCGATGGCTGAAAAGGAAGGCCTGTACGACGTTGTGCAGAATAAAGACGGCGAGTTACTGTTTTGTATTCGGGCGCGTACGGGCGTTCCCGATCACCCTCGCTTTTTCTTTGATGGTGTGGAAACGGGATTACTGATGCGCGATGCAAAACGCGCTATTTTGTTAGAGTACCTGTCTCCGATGGCTTTGGCTTCTTTGCAAAAGGAAGATAAAGTCTTGATCGCGGAAATATTGGATAATGAACTGGAGCATGAATACTATGCTCCGGTTAGT
>JBJFAY010000044.1:0-25411 GCA_051888155.1 Alphaproteobacteria bacterium | reverse complement strand
TGCCCGCCGAATTGAACAAGGAAATCGACAACCGAATGAAAGCGTTGCGCAACAAGGGCGGATATTATGCGCAAGCCGTCGAGGAAGAATATCCGTTGATGAAAGTGGAATTAAGTTCTGTCGCCGAAAACGCCGTTGTCAACGCTATGTTGCGGCAGAACAGGGAAGATATCGACAGGGAAATATCAAGCGAGATCGTTTCGGTTAGACAGTCGCCTGAAATGCTTGACGATAAAATCAATAAAATGACTGACGAAATAAATAAAGTAACGCTTTCGCCAAAAGAAAAAATGGCCTTAATCGAAAAAATGAAAGCAGATATGTCTTTGGCCGTTATGGACGAAGACCTGAAAAACGATCCGAAAGGATTGGCGGAAAAAATAAGAAGCGGAGCGTTCAAAGATTATTCGAGCGTCGAAAGACAGGATCAATACCTGAAAGCAGCAGAAAAGAAAACATTGGAATCTGCCAAATCAAACGTTTACGCTCAACTGTATGAAAATTTCAAAGACGAAAACGGGTTTTTCGATTATTCAAAAGCCGTTCTCTTTTTAAGGAAACCCGAAAATCAAAAGGCGTTAGGACTGACGGCGGAAGCCGCAAATTCGGTCGGGGATATGCTTTATTCGCAGTTTTCGCAAGAAGCTGAAATGCGCGAAAAAAACAGATCGGCGGCGGCAAGTTCGGAAATAGATTTAGCTATTGACGCATTCTACAAAGGAAACGCGGCAGCGGCCATTCAAGCGATACAGGATTCCGAAACGATCAAAGGAACGGACAAGATGAATTTGATCGAAAAGCTGAAAAATAATAAATTCGGCACGGAAAGCGATTATTACAAAGAACAGGAAATCGCCGGAAAAATTGCAAGGCGCGAAATAAACACGGACGAGGAGCTTATAAGCCTTGTCGCAAAAGGCGAAATATCGGATCAGGTTTGCAACAAAGCGCGGACGTTCCTTAAAAACAGGGACGAAAAAGCATTCGCCTTCGTTCAGTCGGCGTTAGAACAGATAAAAGCAACAAAAGGATTACTCGGAAAACTTTCGCCGGAGGAAGCGGCGCAGAACGCCGCCGCCTCTTTGGCCATTATGGAAATGTGGAACGACGCCGTGAAAAACGGATATTCAATAAGCGATATACAAAAGGCGTTTTCACCTGAAAACGTAGAAAAGATCAGACAAAGATTTGCGGTAACGCTTGAAAAAACCATTGAAAGCAAAATGAGCCGATATTCGGCTGTCCAAGAAAGCACGGTAAAGGAAGCGGAAACGATCATCGGATCGTTCAAGAACAAGAAAAGACCACAGAGAAAACCTAACGAAACAATCGACGAATACAGGCAAAGGGTTAAGAAATGAACGAATACGAAGAATTGCGCGAAGCCGGATTTTCAGAAAACGAAATTGAACAGCAGTTCACAAAGGAATTGACGGAATCGGGATTCGCCGAACCGGAAATCAAACAATGGATTTATGAACAAAGCGGCCGCGCATTGAAAGCGTATCAGGGCGAAGAAGTCGAAAGCGTCAAAGCATTGGCGGAGGCCGCTGCACAGGAAGCCAAAGAAGACGAACCGCACGAAGTGACGTTTAAGCGGGCGTTGGAAATCGGTTGGCAGAACAGCGTCAGCGGTATGCTTAAACGTGGAAAGCTGCCGGACGAATTAACGGAAGAAGAAAAAGCCTCTATGTCTTTTATGGATCGGACGGTCGCGAGCGTGGCGAGTATCTTTTCCGATATTCCCGTATTCTGGACGGGCGGAAAGATCGGAGCAAAAGCGGGATCGTTAGCCCCCGGAAACACAAAACCGGCCGCCATGGCTTTGTCGTCGTCCGCTGGAGCGTTCGCGTTCCACGCGGCGGCGCGGCAAATCTTGGTTGACGCCTATTCGCGCGGTGAAGTGTTGAGCGCGGAAGAAATGATGTTTCGCGTTGGAAATACAATAAAAGAAACACTGAAAGGCGGAACGGTCGGTGCAGTTATGGGCGTATTCGGAATCGGCGGAAAAGTCGCAGGCGGCGCGTTGGAAAAGACGGCGTCGGAAATCGTGCAGCCGGTTGCAAAAAAGGCGGTCGAAGTTGCCGCTAAAACCGTTTCGCCGGCCGCAGAGATTTTCGGGCTGACAACCGCAAGCGCGGGCGTCGAGGGGCGCATTCCGACAGCGCAGGATTTTCTTGACAGCGCGGCGGCGATCGGCGTTCTGAAACTCGGCTATAAGGGATTGGATAAAGCGCAGAAACTGACCTTAACCGAAATGAACAACCTGAAGAAAGACGTTCTGCCGCGCCTATATGAAAGGTTCGTCAAAACAGGACAATCGCCCGCCGAAGCCGTTTTAGAAGCATCGGAAGACCCCATAAAAATGCAAAAGCTGTTGGGAATTGAAAGCATAAAAAAAGGCTACGAAGCCACAAAAGCAGACCCGACCGGCGGGACGCCGCTTGATGAAATGGCGCGGTTTTTGAAAAACTACGTCATCGAACGCGGCGCGGCTATCCAAAACAAAAACGGAGATTATATCGTTCAAGGCAACGATCGTAATTAAGCGATTCCCCTGTGTTTCTTTATCATAAACAACCTGAAAATCGTTTACGTCATCGGCCGGAACAAGAAAACGGCTTCTTTTTCCGGAAACGTCCGGTTCATACAGGTTTATAATGTCATACAATTTAGCCATTTCGTCAGCGGTCAAACCGTGCTTAAAAATCGCTTTCGTAAAGCCGAAGTTTCTATTTGTCCCTGTTTCAAGAAAAAGATGTATAAATTGCCAAAAGAAGACGGGCGCAATTATTCAAAGAAAAGAAAAATCCCGTTAGATGTTCAACAGGCAAAAGAAGAGGGCGTCCCGTCCGATGAAAAGTCTTTCGAAACTCGTCAGCGATACACACCGGTCGATCCGTACTTCTCGAACTCGGCGGGGGAACACCCTGTAAATAATAATATAACAATGAAAAAGTTTCCCGTCAATCTCAACGAAGCGGCTATGCCGGAATCGGGCGTCATCGAAGACGTCGCAAAACTGAAAGACGCCGTCCAAAAAATAAAAGACAAAATCGGCGTTCCTGTCAGAATGGGAAAAGTGACAGGCGGAAAAAACATTTTGGGCAAGTATTACCCGAAAGAAAAAATGATCCGAACCCGTTTCGCAAACGATATTGAGGTAGTCGCACACGAAGCCGGACACCATATCGAAAACATCGTGTTTGGCGGGATTGGAAGCGAAGAAGCTCTTCCTTTTTATGAGGAATTAAGCAAGATCGCAACGAAGCCGCGAAAAGACACAAAGAGATTAAAAAACGCCGAGGGCGTCGCCGAGTTCGTTTCGGCCTACGTCGTCAATCCCGAATATGCCAAAGAAAGTTGTCCGAAGTTCTTTGAAAAGTTTGAAGCGGAAATGAAATCGAATGCGCCGGAATTATTGGATATGCTGAACGAAAGTCAAGAAATTGTCCGGCGTTGGGTTGAACAGCCAGCCGTTGCCAGAGCGATGAGTCAGATCGCTTTCGACATTCAAAAACCGAAAATAACGTTGAAAGAAAAAGCGTCCAAGGCATACGATTGGTTTGCCGAAAACATCGCGGACGATTTGTATCAGGTCGGGAAAGTCAGCGAAAAACTGTCCGTTGATCCGGATAGCGAAAACAGCCCGTATTTTCGCGCCAGAATGTTGCGTGGCTTGCCGGAAGCAAAAACAAAATACACTTTGACCGAAAGGCAAATTGATTTTTATGGAAACGACATCGGCGAAAGCCTGAAAGAAATCTTGAAGCCCGTTAAAAGAAAATGGTTCGGGCTGGAAAAGGGCGATCTGGATATGCGGGAGCTGAACACCTATCTGGTCGCAAAACACTCTATAGAACGCGAAGCGGCCGGAAAAACAACAGGGCTTTTGCTTAAAGACGTAAAAACGGCCGTCGCGATATTAGAGCCCAAATATAAATCCATAGCAGAAAAAATATGGCGGTTTGAAAAAAACAACCTGAAAATCTTGAAGGATTCAGGGCTTATATCGGACGAACAGTATAAAAACATAGACGAAGCCTATCAGTTTTATGTTCCGCTGAACCGTGAAATGGAAAACGACTTCGCCTATGGAATGGGCGTCAAAAAAATACAAGGGAAAAATCCTGTAAGAAAAGCCAAAGGATCAACGCGCGACATTATCCCGCCGCTTGAAAGCATTATTAAAAACACAATACAGATCATCGGCAACGCCGAAAAGAATCGTGTGGCTCTGGCTATAGCGGATTTGGCCGAGATAGAGGGAAGCGGCGAATTTGTTTTCAAGGTTCCGAACAATATGGAAAAAATATCCGTTCCGGTAAAAAGCGAAAACGGGGAAATCGAATTTAACGAAATCTGGCGGAAATCAAATAAAATAAACGAGCGCAACCAGATTTTAGCATATAGGAACGGGGAACTTGAAACATACGAAGTCGCTCCCGAATTGGCGGCGGTCGTGAACAACCTTGACGCTCAAAACGCGATTTGGATAATGCAGGCGGCGGGCATGATTTCAAAATCATTAAGAGCGGGGGCGACATCGTATAACGGAACCTTCGCCTTGAAAAATCTTGTACGTGATACAATAATGGCGTCGCTAACGACAAAAGGGGAATACGGCTGGCGGAAAATACCGGCGACAGCTTGGGCTATGGTAAAACAGAAACCGGTTTATAAAGCCTATTTAAAGTCTGGCACGTCTATGGTGACCTTTCAGGAAACAGAGCGTTCAAGTCTGCAAAAAACGATACGAGATTTAACTTCCACCGGATATTTTGACGACTTGTGGAATTGCGTTTCTCAAAAACAATTTGGAAAAGCGGTCGAAAAAGGGCTTGTCACTCCCGTGTTAGACGCTCTGGCTTTTGTCGGAAATAAATCGGAACAGCTTACTCGTTTCGGTGTTTTCAGGGCCGAAATGCTAAAAATGGCAAGAGAAGCCGGAAAGCCGCTTGAAGAAATGTTTACGCAGGAAAACATTGAACGTGCTGGATTTAAAGCGCGTGAAGCAACGCTGGACTTTGCGAAAGGTGGCGTTGTTTCCAAGCAAATGAACGTGATGACAGCGTTCTTTAACGCAAACGTTTTGGGAAATTTTAAAAACGCGGAAGTCTTGAGAAAAAGCGGCGGCCGGGCGGTAACGTATCTTGGGTTGCTCGGCATCATGAATGCGTTGGCAAATTGGGATTTGGAAAAATGGGACGTTAAAAAGCAAATACAAGAAGAGCCTAAAATAAACAGGGATACGAACTATGTTTTTCCAATCGGCGAAAATTTTAATTTCAGAATACCAAAAGCGCAACAATTAGGATTTATTTCCACCTTATTCGAACAGGCCACATACAAGGCTTTGTCAGCGTATGAAGGAAAAGAAAGAGACAATATTATCAACGAATTAGCGCAATCGTTTTGGGCGGATTTATCCATAACGCCTATCCCTAATATCGTGTTGACACCGTTCGAGGTTGCCGCTAATTACTCTCTCTTTTCCGGAAAGCCGATTGTTCCGAGGTCGCAAGAAAAAATTTTACCCGCATATCAATACACAGAATATACGACGGAAGCCGCAAAAGCGTTTAGTCGCGGGACTGCTTTTGTTTTAGGCGATGACAACGCCGTTTCGCCGATAAAACTTGAATATTTCTTGCGCGGCTGGACGGGACAGGCGGGAACGGCAATTTTAAGATCAATCGACTGGGTCGGAAAAAAGGCGGGCGTATGGGAAGACAAATCGCCTGAAAAAACATTAAACCAAATGCCGTTTTTCCGTGCCTTTATATCAAGATACCCGCAGAGAAATGCGGAATCAGTCGCGCGCTTTTATCAGAATGCAGACAAGGCGGAAAAGTATATCGGGACATTAAAGATCGAAGAAAAAAGACGGAACTTCGACACTATAAAAGATCGCGCTTATTGGTCGGCCTACGAAACGATGATCGACTATAAAAAAACAATATCAGAACTGACAGCTGCCGCGTTTGAAATTCAACAGTCGGATATGAAGAAAACTGAAAAACGCATTATGTTGGACAAGATATACAGGGACATTATTGACACTGCCAGAGAGGGGAACGAATTGTTCAAAGAGGTTGAAAAAATCGTAGAAAAGTATGAACGATAGAAAATTGAGATATAACAAAAAAACATGTCAAGTTATTTTTGATTCTTTTTGACATTATTAATTTATTTTTGTTATAAAAAGTCATTCTATGCAAAAAAAACACAAGGAATGGCGCAAAAATGTTGGTTGAAGTTAAAATTTCAAACTTTCGGTCGTTCAAGGACGAAGTCGTTTTTTCAATGGAGCCTTATTCACAAAACGGCGAAAAAACGAATTTGATCGAAACCGGATTTTCAAAAGTGCCATATATTTACAAAACTTCCGGCATTTTTGGTGCGAACGCTTCTGGCAAAACAAATGTTTTGAAAGCCCTCGCTCATCTTAAATCCATTTTAAGCATGGGGGCTACAACAAAAAGTGAAGACAAATTACCCTCTGATTATTATTTGTTTTCAAAAGGGTATGATGAAAAACCGACTTCTTTTAAGATAATATTCTTAAAAAATTCAAAATTATATGACTATGAAATTTCTTTGCTGAACGGTCTTGTCGTCAAAGAAAGCGCTTTTTTCAGCGATTTTTCGGAAGAAGGATCCAAACGGCGGAAATGTATTTTTTCCAGAGAACGGAACGATGACGGAAAATATGATTTTTCAGTGTCAAAGGGAATAAAAAACACGTGGACTACCGAATTGCTTCCGCAACGCGTTTTTTTGTCCGATCTGATAAACAACAGAAACACAGATAGAGATGAGATTCGCGATATTTACGAATTTTTTAGAAAAGACATTGTTGTTATCGGAAACAAATCGATTAATTTTTCAAAAGTACTGCATAAAATCGCCGATAATGCGGAATGTCGAAAATATATTATCGAATTTACAAAGAATGCCGATTTCGGGTTAGAAAACATATCTGTAAAAGTTCAGCCATTGGAAGATTTTTTAAAGCAGATTAACTTTAAAGAAGTGCTTGAAAATGATAAACAAAAAGAATTTTTCAATCAAGTGCGCCCGATGGAAGCTAAAACATATCACAACACCGAAGAAGGCGGAACCAAGGAAACAGAACTAATTGAAACGGAATCCGAAGGAACAAAAATGTATTTGGCAATCTCTGATTCTGTTTTAACTGCTTTGAAAGCCGGAAAAGTTTTATTTATTGACGAGTTGGACGAATCATTGCACCCCTTTTTGGTACGTAATTTGGTGGATTTGTTCAATAGAAATGATACTGGCGCGCAGTTGATTTTTACATCTCACGCTCATTATCTGATGGATGGAGAAACATTAACGCGTGATCAGATTTGGTTCACATCTAAAGAAAACGGATTTTATACGGATTTGTATCCTTTGAGCGATTTCGGGGACAAAAGAATCGATTTGAATTTCTATAAATCATATCTCCGCGGTATATACGGTGCTGTTCCGCGCATTATGGAGTCTTGATATGCCAAGAACATTTAACAAACGCCAGAAACGTAAAGTTTATTTGTTCTGTTGTGAAGACAATAAATCTTCGCGAATTTATCTGAATGCCGTTAAAGCGGCATACGGCGTTAATATTCAAACTATAACAAGCGGAGATATGAGGTCCGAGGCATTACGGAAAAGATTAAAACGGGAAATAGACAGTTATAATAAAGGAGAGGTCAAAGAAGGGTTTTGTTTGTTTGATCGTGATGAATTATCGGCAGCAGAATTTAAAAAGGAAACAGAAAAAACAGATTTCACTTATAAAAAAATTCCTGTGTCTGCTGCAGTTTCAGCGCCTTGTTATGAATATTGGTTATTGCTGCATCTAAGGAATACAGATCAGGATTTTCATTCATCGCATGAATGTTGTGAATGTTTGAAAAAAGAGATTAATCGTCAAAATAATTTGAATTTATCTGTAGAAGAAATGAAAAAACGAAATGATATTTTTACGCTTGTCGGAGGAAAAGAAGGATTGCAAAGGGCAATTCAAAATGCAGGAAGCTATGCGTATTGTTGTAGCAATACTCCTTATACAAATATGCACAATATTATAAAGGGGATTTTAAATCAAAATAATCAGTTTCCATAGACACTTGACGCATCGACGTTTTTTCCGCATAATAAGAGTATAATCAAATTCGTATGACAGCCGCCTTTCAAGGCGGCTTTTCTTTTGGGAAAAACGACTATGGATAAAATCGAAATCGTTAACCACGCCTTGACTTTGTTAGGCGAAGCCGCCGTTCTGTCGCCGGAGGGATCGGAAGCCGTAAACCGCGTTTATGATACCGTTAAAAAAAAGTTGTTGCGTTCCTATCCTTTTTCTTGCGCCAAAAAATTATACGTCCTGAACCCGTTGACCGAACCGCCGGAGTTCGGATTTATGTATAAATACCAGATTCCGAATGATTGTTTGCGGATTAATCCGCAGTTCTTTGCTGAAAACGGCGGCGTGCGCGTCGGTCAGTGTGTCTTTTCGGACGCCCGGGAAATGCGTTTCGTCGGAATCTGCAACGTCAACGAAGGTCAGTTAGACCCCGATGTTGCTACAATCCTTGCTTATGATCTAGCCATAGAAGTGTCATTAGGCCAGACAAGCAGGGTTGATTTAAGGGAATCGCTAAAAGGCGAACGGGCGCGCCTGTATGAGGAAGCCAAATCAAACTCGGCGCAAGAGAGCGTTCCGGAAGAAATCAAATACGAATGTTCGTGGTCGTATCGGTAGGGGCGCGCCATGGCGATAATCAGTTGCATCAAAAATTTGAACGGCGGCAAATTTTCGCCGTTGCTGAAAGCCCGCGACGAATACGTCGCGTCGTGCAAAACGCTGATGAACATGATCCCGACCGTGCAAGGCCCGTTGAAGCGGCGCGGCGGGACAAAATACGTCGCCGACATCACGGGCGCGGTCAGGATCGTGCCGTTCGTTTTTTCGCCGGTTCAGGTTTATCTGTTTGTTTTTTACGCCGACAAAATAGACGTTCTGCTGAACGGCGCGGCGTATGCGTCGCTGTCCGTTTCATACGCCGCCGAAGACATACCGTTTATTTACATCACGCAAATTCAAGACGTGATGTATTTGGCGCATTCGGACTATCCGACGAAAAAGATCGTCCGGTCGGTTGTCAACGGCGCGGCTTCGTTCGCCATAAGCGCGGTCGAATTTACAAACGGCCCGTATCTGGACGAGAACATCACGGAAATCAGCGTCAGCGTGTCGGGAACAACCTTGACGACAAGCGCGGCACTTCTGACCGCGGCCGACGTCGGGCGGTGGATTCACTTTGAAACCGTCGATAACGGAACGACAAAATGCGCCGACGCAAAAATAACGGCCGTGGCAAACTCGACAACGGCGACAATCGGAAACATAAGCGGCGAGTTCCACACGGGCGTTGCGACAAAAATGTGGCGGCTTTCGCCTTTTTCGGCCGCTTTAGGTTATCCCGAAGCCGTCTGTTATCATCAAGAAAGGCTTTACGTCGCCAAGTCCGGCCGCGTTTACGCGCCCGTTCAATCCGGCGGAACAAACTTTCTGATTAAAAAACCGGACGGGACGGTTCTTGAAACGCACGGATTTTCCGTCAATCTGGCCGTTGAAAAAGGCGCAGATATTTATTGGTTGACGAGTTCCGAAATGTTGATGATCGGAACGCTGTCCTACGAATACGGAATCACTTCCGGCACGTTCGGCTACGCCGTTACCCCGACGAATAAAAAGCCCGTCAAAGCTTACGACGTCGGTTCGTGCGCGTTAAAACCCGAAACGACGGACGACGGGATCGTGTTCGTCGATCTTTACCGCCGGAGCGTTCATTTTTTACGCTATTCCGCCGTTTATGAAAACTTTGAAAAGTCGGAGTTAACAAAGTTCAATCCCGACATCACGCGCGGGAAAATTAAAGAAACCGCCATGTGTCAGAGAAAAACGCCCGTTTATTGGGCTTGTTTGCAAAGTGGAAAGCTGATCGGTTGCACGCTGTCCATAAAAGACAACGTCGTCGCGTGGTTCGACGCCGACGTTTCCGGTGAAGTCGTTTCCCTTTGCGCTCTGCCGGATATGGCCGGAGAGCGGGACGATCTGTATTTGGCCGTAAAACGCGAAATCGGCGGCGTTACTAAAACCTATCTTGAAAAAATGACCGACGGATTGCCGGAAGCCGAGGAAAACGCCGTCAACGCGGTTTATGTCGATTGCTCGAAAGAAATTGATTTTGAGCAAGAGCAAACGGAAATCACCGGCTTGAATCACCTTGAGGGCGTGAAAGTGGACGTTCTGGCGGACGGCGGAGCGCAACCGTCCAAAACAGTGACGAACGGAAAAATCGAACTGCAATCGGCCGCTAAACACGTCGTCGTCGGGATCGGTTATAAATCAATCGTCGAACCGTCGGCTATCGTTCCGGCGGAGGGACGCGAAAGGACAATAAAACATATATCGAAGATCGAAGCGATGTTCTTGGATACGCTTGGCGGCAAGGCGGGCGTTGACGAAGCGAACGCCAGAGAGTTCGTTTATTATACCGGAAATCAAACAATGGGCGTTCCGATGAATTTGTTTTCAGGCGTCAAGGAAATAGGGACAGGCGGAAAATGGAGCAAAGAATCAAACGTCTGTATCGTTCAGGATTTGCCTTTACCGATGACGGTTCAGGCTTTGTATGTGACAATGGAGATTTGACAGATGACAATATCAAGCGCGGTCAATAAAATTGCTTATACGGCGAACGGGACAAGTAAAAATTTTACGGTCCCGTTTTATTTTATCTATAAATCCGACCTTAAAGTTTATCAAATGATCGGGGACGTTCAAGAGTTGTTGACGCTTGATACGGACTACACGATCACTGGCACGCCGGAACAGCCGGACGGGTCGATATACAGGAACGGCGGAACGGTCGTCATGGCCGCGATGCCCGCCGCCGGAACTCGATTTATCATTTTGCGCGAAGTGCCTTTAACTCAAGAAGCCGATTATCAAGAGGGGTCAACGTTTCCCGCCGCTTTGCACGAATTGGCCTTGGATAAATTGACAATGGCGGTTCAACAGTTGGAGGAGAAAACCGATCGCTCCGTCACCGTTGACGTTTTTTCAGACACGGATCCGTCGTCTTTGGTCAGTGAGATTGAAGCGTTGTACGACGTTAAAGACGATGTCGTCACCGCGGCGGAGAACATCGGTTCGATCGTTACGGCGGCGCAGGATATCAATGCGATCAAGGACGCGCCGAAACAGGCGGCGAACGCCGCGGCAAGCGCGCAAACGGCGGCGAGTTACGCATCGGGCGCGCATATTGACGCAAATGCGGCGGAAGTTTCGGCCGCCGCGTCCGCTTCGTCGGCGGCAAATTCGGAAAACAGCGCCGCGGCTGCGGCAGGGTCTGCGCGGACCGCCCATGATTACGCTTTGCAGGCCGTCAGGCGCAACGTCGGGGACATCTTCTACACGTCGCGGCTGGACGCGGCGTTGAACGGCGCCGTCGAAGCAAACGGCGCGGTTTATGCCGTTGACGAATTCACGGGTGAACAGAGCGTTCCTGAATTATTGAGAAAAGGAAGTCTGCCGTTCGTTTCAATGTCCGAATATGAAAGCATTGTATCGGCTAACGGTTCTTGTCGTGCTTGGGGTTGGGATAATGGCAATACGTTCAGAGTACCTACTGCCGAAAAACAGAAACGTGTTCTTGTGGCAAAGAAAGAAGAAGGGAATGCTTGGTATAATCTTTATTCAGACGGTTGGTGTGAACAGGGCGGAAACGAATTTGACGGCGTAACAGCGTATCCGTTAAGTCACACGGTAACTTTTCCAAAACCGTTTAATAAATTAAGTTCGTTGACTATCGGTATGCAAAACGCAAACAACTCAAGCGCATTTAATGCTGGGATTAAAGACGGGACAGTTCCGACAACAACGGGATTTACTGTTACAGGCTGTTATAACGGATCAGCACAAAACAACGCTGTATCTTGGTTTGCTTGCGGTTACGCAGAAATTCCGTCAGAGGCGGAATACCAATTTCAAAATATCGAAGTCCACCGCGCCATGGTGCAGGTCGCGACAGGTGTCAAGGCAGACGCTACTCAGTTAAAAGAATACAAATTTAACAACCCTCATTTCTTCGGTCAGTCAATGTATTCTGATGTTGAACCGAGTAATGCAAGCTGGTTAAAATCTGACGGTCAGTGGAACAGCGGTACTGTTTATACTGATTACTATCAGTGGTTGTTGAAGATTTACAATGGAACGGAAGTTGTTGATGGAGTATCTGTTAAGCTTTCGACTGATACTTATGACGACTATGACTTTGTTATTAACACTGAAGATCAGACTTTCAGATTGCCGTTGCTTGACGGAAGTGAGGATTTACCGAGTGATAGGTATGACAGCTTAACCTATATTTCGGATAATTCTTATACAGCCCAGGCAAATGGTTGGTTTAGTTGCTATGGTTCGGCAACAGCAGCATCCGCAGGTTCATATAATCTGTTGATAAACCAGACGAGCGGCGAAAGAGACACGAAATATTCTGTTACTTCAGACACTAGGCTTGATGTCAGTTTAGAGGTATCAAGAGGGCAATCTATTTACGCTATTTGTGCAAACCTTACATTAGAAGATTTTCGCTTCATCTACGCTAAAGGCAACGGCTCCCTCTACTTCTATGTAGGCGATACAGTTCAGGACGCAAGCCTGATAAATGCCGGAGCGGTTTTGGGTCAGTTGGCTACAAAGACAAATTCAGTTGAAGCTGCTGCAGCAAGTATGCCTAGCAATAGGTATATTGACCTCACTCTGGGGGCAAGCGGTTCGACTTATACAGCTCTGGCGAATGGGTGGGTTGTATTTGGTAAAGCCGGAACAGAGATCGGACAAGTTATACAATTAGTCGTAGACGGCGCAACTGTTGAAAACGTTCCTTGCACTTGGGGAGGACATATTCCTATCTTTTATCATCCGCTTCAAAAAGGAGAAGATTTTATAATAAAGTACACTACAGGTGGTGCCGATAATATTTTTAGATTTATCTACGCAGAGGGAGATGAATAAATGTTTAAAGCAATCAAAGACAACAAAGTCATTGCAGTAAGCGACAAGGCTGATTTTCCCTTGTTGAATTTTGATTCTGTTGTAGAAGACGCGGAACACACTGCAGATGATTACGTCCATGTTGACGGGCAGTTTGTATTAAAGACAGACGACGCGGCCAAAGAACAGAAAGCCGCCGCCGCCCGCGCCGAACGAGATCGACGCATTGACGCAGCGCGCTGGCGTATCGAGCGCTACCAGACACAACTTGCGGCAGGATTGGAAACAACCGACACGGCGAAACAGTATAAAGCATTGTTGCTTTATGTTCAGGCTTTGCGCGACGTGCCGGATCAGGACGGATTCCCGGACAATGTCGTCTGGCCGGAGGTTGAAGATGAATGACGTTTTGATGCAGTGCGCCGCTTGGTTCGGCGGGTTCGTGTTCTTTGTCTGGCGCATGGAAAAGAGATTGGCCGTGCTTGAATTTAAAGTCGACGATCTGCGCGAACGGCAGGGCAAATACAACAACTTGCAAGTCAGAATGATCGAGGTCGAGCAAAGGTCAAAATCAAATACGCACCGGATCGACCGGCTGGAGGAAGAATGAGCGGAAAAAACTACTTTAAGCGGTCGGAAGAATGGTGTCCGTGCTGTCATGGCGGCGGGCTGGTGTCTGATTTCAGGGACAAGCTGAATAAAGCGCGGGAGATTGCCGGCGTGCCGTTCGTGCTTAATTCGGCCTTCCGATGTTCCGCGCATAACGCCGAAGTCGGCGGGTCGGAAACGTCTTCGCATTTGGCAGGACTGGCCGTCGATATCAAATGTAGTGACAGCCGGACCCGCTGGATCGTCATTGACGCTTTGAAACAGGCCGGTTTTAACCGGATCGGAATTGGAAAGACTTTTATACATGTTGACGACGATTTGACAAAGCCGCACGGCGTCGTCTGGCTGTATTGAAGACTTGAATTTTTAAAACGGATATGCTTATAATGTGTTATCGGGGTTTTGTAGCATAAAACCGACTTTCAAAGAACACCCCCGCAGAGTTGCCGCTCTTGCGGGGGTGAGTTTTATCTACTTGCTATTTTGCTTTTAATAAAACTGCAATCGTTGAAAATGAAAAAAGTGATCCCCGCACGGGTAGTGCCTTTCAATCTGCTGTAAGGCAGACGAAAGGCATATTACAGGCATATCCCAACGTTGACAAGGTCGGAATGGTTCCGGCCTTTTTTATGAAAGGAAATGAAAATGGACGTTGTAAATATGTTGCTGATGAAAGCGTTGGAGTTCGGCGCGACTTATCCGAAATTGAATGCGGCTCTGGTCGTTCTGGGCGGGCTGGTGTTTCTGGCTACCGTTTTAAAACCCGTCGTGTATGTCGTCGTCAACTGGACGAAGACCGAAAAGGACAACATCGTTGCGGATAAAATCTATGGCGTGATCGAGGGAACGGCGATCGACTTCAAGCCGTTCGTCGATTTGTTCAAAAAGAAATATCCGAAGTTTGAGATTTTGGATAGGGAAAAATAACAGAAAACGGCAGGTTAAAGCCTGCCGCTTCCTGCCTTAGCGCAATAAAACGATAAGGGCTTCAATGATTAGTTTTAATATAATTAAAAGCTTAATCATTGTGCTCTCTCCTTTGCGGAAACATTACCGCGTTGGGAAGGAGCTAAAAGAAAACCGTTTGACAAAGTCAACCGTTTTTCGTATCCTTAAACCATGGGTTGGAGTTAGATACATTAGCTCCTTCCGAGTTTTTCGGATAAAGACGGTTGTTCAAGCAACCGTCTTTTCTTTTATAGCCTGATTCGTTTATTCGCGCAAAGTGAAATGTAACCGCACGGTCGGCGAGCAACGCATAACGCCTTCCCGACGGAATTAAAGCGCGGCAGTGCCGCATAATGAAAGGCTGAAAAAATGACTGATTATACACTGGGAAACGAATCTGAAATCAGACTGAATGATGCCGAACGCCAGCCCTGCGAAATCTGGACGCGCGTCATGGGATATTTTCGTCCGGTGTCTGAATTTAACATCGGAAAGAAAAGCGAATATGCGGAAAGAAAATATTTCTCCGAAAAGAAAGCTATAAATCCGCAAGAGGCGGCAGAATGAACGACTTAATTATATCCGGTCTGATCGCGTTGCTGATCGGGGCGGTCGGTGTGTTGTCTTATAACCTCGGTAAAAGGACGGAAAGAAATGCAGATTTTGAGGAAAAGAAAAAAACGATGGCGGAAGTACGCCGTCTGCGGGATTCTCTTAACGACCCTGATGCTATTAAGCAACTGCACGACCGTTTTAAACGGTGATTTCTGCGACATTTATCAGCCTGTTTTTCCTGATTACGAAAAAGATACCCCGGAAACAATCAGGCAGATTGATATGAACAATATCGCTTTTAAAAAATGCAGATAAGAGCAAAAACGTGTTAAACGAATATCGTTTAACTATTTGAAATAAAAGAAATGTTCACAGACTACGGATCAGAAGGCTGAGAGTTCGGCGACCGAGAGGGAGCGACGCCGCAGGCGGCCCCGTAAGGGGTGAGCGGAGCGAACAATCTTTCCGGGCGCGCGCGAAGTGATAAGCCTGAATCTGGCGGGAAGGCCGGCGGCTGATAAATTGAAATGGTCCGTGCGGAGCAGGCTGACTGCCGTCAGAACCGTTTTTTCATACTATGTCGATCTTTACAAATTTTCGTTTCGATTCGACAATACATTATTTATGAAAGGAGCGGCTATGAGAATTTTGATCATGATCACGCTGTTTTTTATTTCTGCCGTTATTCCGGCGCGGGCGGAAACGTGCGCTGAAAAAAAATCAAAAATTCAACAACAAATCCAACAGGCGCAAGCGAATCAGCAGTTGTTTAAGATACGCGGCCTTGAAAAAACATTGCGAGGCGTTGAGGAAAACTGTTCCGATGAAAATCTGGCGGAAAAACATCAGGCAAAGATTCGTGACAAACAAGCCGACGTTGCCAAAGCCGAAGCGGATTTAAAACAGGCGGAAATAAAACAAGACGCCGAAAAAATCAGGAAAAAATCCGAAAAGCTGGAAATAAAAAAGCTGGAATTGCAAGATACCATACGGGATTTTAAAAAATGAAAATACAAAAAGCCTTTTTTGCGGGAGGGTGTTTCTGGGGCATACAATCTTTGTTTGATTCTGTCCCGGGCGTTATAGCGACTCGCGCCGGTTATATGGGCGGGCAGACTGAAAATCCCGATTACCGTTCTGTTTGTTCCGGCCGGACCGGTCATGCCGAAACTGTTGAAATCGAATATGACGCAGATAAAGTGCGTTACGATTCGCTGCTGGATTTATTTTTTGCCGCCCATGATCCGACCAGTTTGAACAAACAAGGGCCGGATATCGGAACACAATATCGTTCTGCGGTTTTTTTTATGGACGAAAATCAAAAACGGGCGGCGCTGAAAAAAACGGAAGAGCTGACCCGGGCGTCTGTCTTTCAGAATCCCGTCGTTACGCAGATCCTGCCCGCGGGAACGTTTTATCCGGCCGAAGAATATCATCAAAAGTATTTTGAAAAGAATCCTCAAACGGCGGCCTGCCATATTCCTTTTATTCCGCGCCGGGTCGTCAACGAACGGGATTTGCAACGCCGGCTGACTCCGGATCAGTATGCCGTTTTGCGGCAGGGACAGACGGAAGCTCTTTTCAGCGGGCAGTATTTTCGTAAAACAAAAGACGGTACTTATTGCTGCGCCGCTTGCGGCAATCCGGTATTTTCTTCTGAAAGCCAGTTCGACAGCTCCTGCGGCTGGCCGAGTTTTGATAAAGCAATCGGCGGCAGTATACGGCTGAAGCCTGATCTGTCATATAACATGATCCGCACCGAAGTTGTCTGCGCGCAATGCGGTTCTCATTTGGGGCACTTATTTAACGACGGGCCGACGCCGACCGGAGAGCGATTCTGTATTAATTCCGCGGCAATGGATTTAAAAAGGTCATAAAAAAAAGCCTCTTAAGAGGCTTTTTCTTTAAGCTTCCGGTTCGCGGAACAAAGGCTTTCCCTGGAACATGCGCGCCGATTGCGATTCCATCAAAGTACCCAAAGCAATCTGCCTGTCCCTGATGCTGATGCGCAGCTGATCTGCCGCCGTCGGATCAGGATTGGCAAAAACAAAACGCACTTCGGGGAACATTGTTTTAATCCCCTGTAACTTCTGATGAATAACGCCCAGAATACCGCGACCCAACAGGTCGGCGGCCAGTTCTTCGCTTAAATCTGCGCTCATGGCGTATTTAATAACGGAGTTCAGCGCGTCTTCCACACTATTGGCGTGAATGGTTGACAACACCAAGTGGCCTGACGTCGCTGCGCGCAGAATCTGGCTGGCGCAGTCGGGAGTACGGATTTCGCCGACCAGAATATATCTGGGACGACAGCGCAACGCCGATTTCAAAGATTCGCCCCAGTCGTTATTATCCGGTTCGGTTTGCTTACACATGCCCAGTCCGCCGCGTTTGGATTGATAGATGCCGTCCAGCGGCATTTCGGGGGGATCTTCGATCGTATAAGCATAGCCGCCTTCGCGTTCCAAAAACTTGCGCATCAGACAGGAAATGGACGTTGTTTTTCCTGCGCCCGTCGGGCCGGCCCATAAAATCAGTCCGGATTCGCGGTTCAAAGAAATCAAATGATTTGTAACGGCCTCCGGTAATCCCAGCCTGACAACGTCCGGCGTTTTGCGCGGCATGCGGCGGGCGGAATACATAATGCCCGTTAATGTTGCAACACGTTCGACGCGGTACATCGTGGAACCGTAAGCCATGGAATAGCTGGATCGTCCCGTATAGGCTCTTTCCAAAGCCTGATGGAATTCTTCCGCGTCGTCCACCTCCAGCACTTTTAACCCGAAACGTGTTTCTCCGTCATGAACGTACAAAGTATGATCGGGCGTGTACCAGATATCTGAAAAAAGTTGTTCGTCAATTGTTGCCATAATTTAAATCCATTTAAAGATTTTAAGAATATAGATCAAAAATCTCGGAAGATGCAAGAAAGTTTACATGATTATTTTGTTACGGCGATGTAACAGACAGCACAACAAAAATAAAAAAGCGCAGATGACTTCCATTGACGGGGCGGCGGGCGTGTCAAAATAAATTGAGCAGGCCAATCCCGCGATAACGCAGAACAGACCGATTAAAGAACCTCCGACAGCCATTTCTTCGGGCGTCTTTGCAAAAAAGCGGGCTGTCGCAGGCGGAATTATCAATAAAGCGGATACCAGCAACAGGCCGGTTGTTTTCAATGCCAGAGATACAAACAAAGCCGTTACGATCATAAAAACGGCGGATTGAAAGGCCGTTGAAACGTTTTCGCTTTGGGCGACGTCGGGCATGACGGCGGCGAATATTTGCTTTTTCCAGTTAAAGAACAACAATACGGCGCATAGGGTGCCGGTTGCGGCGATGAAGATCAAATCGCTGTCGGTGACGGATAAAACGTCGCCGAATAAATAGGCGGTCAGATCCGTTCTGATTCCCGGCAGACGGGACAAGCCGATAATTCCCAGACACAGGGCTGTCTGCCCGATAATCAGCAGCAGCAGATCCATGCCGATAATAAACCTGTCCGAAACTTTCGCCAGCAGCAGAGCCGTTAAACAAACGATGACGGCGACGCCCGCGTTTTGTCCTATCCCTAACCCGATTCCCAGCAAAACGCCGGCCAAAGCCGAATGTGACAGCGTGTCGCTGAAATAAGCCATGCGCCGCCAGATCATCAGACAGCCGACAGGACCGGCCAGAACCGCCATTGCGGCGGCGGCGATCAATCCGCGCAGGATAAAAGGTTCAGTCCACATGTCGAATACTCCCGTCCGGCAGATGCAGGTGGTCATGGTGGTGCCGGTAAACGGCCAGAGCCGGTTTTTCACCGTATAAACGGCGATATCCCGGCAGATCGGCGATTTCGTCGGGCGCGCCGGAACAACAGATATGGCGGTTAATGCACAATACCTGATGCGATCCGGCCATAACGATGTGCAGATCATGCGACACCATGACGATAGCGCACTTTTTGGTTTGGTTCAATTCGTCCAGCAAAGCATAAAACTGTTCTTCGCCGACCGGATCCAACCCTTGCGCCGGTTCGTCCAGCACCAGCAGATCAGGCTGGTTTAACAATGTTCTGGCCAGCATGACGCGCTGCATTTCCCCGCCGGACAAAGGGTGAATGCTTCTGTGCAGGATTTCGGCCGGCAGGCCGGTCTGTTTTAAAACGCCGGCCAGTTCTTTGTCGCCGTAAGGGGCGTCCAGACATAAAAAACGCCTGACAGTCAGCGGAATGGAGCGGGATAAGTTCAGTTTTTGCGGGACATAGCCGATTTTGACGCCCGGCTTTTTTCGGACAGAGCCGCTGTCCGGCCGGATAACGCCCAGAATGATTTTCAGCAGAGTCGTTTTTCCCGCGCCGTTCGGGCCGATCAGCGTGACGATCCGTCCCGGCAGTATTTCAAAAGAAATATTGTCCAGTACGGGAATGTCATTAAAACTCAGACATACGTTGTCCAATTTGACCAGCGCTTCTTGTTGTTCAGGCATGGGATTATCCGGTTTTAGAACTTGTTTTTCATCTCATAGCGTAATACACAATAAAGGAAAAGAGGATAATTTTTTTATGTTTTTCAGAACGGCTTTTGCGTTTTTTTGCGGCGTTATGTTCCGGGCCGGATCCGTTTCGGCGCAGCCGGCCGTCGTCGTTTCCGTCGCGCCGATTCATTCGGCGGTCAGCGCCGTCATGCAAGGAGTCGCCGAACCGGAATTATTGTTAAGTCCGGCCGTGTCCGCGCATGATTATCATTTAAAACCTTCCGATATGCAGCGTTTGGCGAAGGCGGATATTTTATTTTGGGGCGGTCCGGCGTTGGAATCGTTTTTGCAAAAGCCGCTGGTTTCCGCCGGTTTGTCGGATAAAAACGTTTCTTTTTTGGCCGATTCGAGGTTGACGGTTTATCCGGCTCGGGGCGGCGGCGATATTGACGGTCATTTTTGGCTGGATCCCGAAAATATGGCCCGGACGGCGCGGATCGCCGCGGAAAAACTGTCGGTTCTGGATCCTGTTCATGCCATGCTTTATCAGGAAAATGCCGCTCGGTTTGAACGGCAGATGCGGGAATTAAAAGCAAAAGGCGAAAAGAAGCTTCGCCCTTATGCGGGACGGCCGTACGTGACTTTTCATGACGCCTATCAGTATTTTGAAAAAAGTTTTGGCCTGACGTCTTTGGGATCTGTCTTTATTGATCCGCATCATGCCGCCGGAGCGGGTCGGATCAGCGGTCTGCGCGAAAAAATGAAACGCGCGGGGAAAGTATGCCTGTTTGCAGAACCGCAGTTTTCTGATAAAAGATTAAAAGTTATCGCGGAAGATCTGCCCGTCGTTTCCGGAGAGCTGGATCCGGCCGGGGTCGGCCTGACGCCGGGGCCGGATTTTTACGCGGATATGATGAATGCTATGTTTGATTCGTTTGTCCGGTGCGTTTCCCGGCCGGCGGAATAATTGAGGGACAGTCCGGTGAGATTTTCGATTGTTTTGTTTTTGCTTTTTTACTTTCTGCCGGTTGATTTGTTTGCGCAGAATATTCTGCCGCAGCGGATCAGATACCCTGTCGCCGTCGGGACCTTTTATCCGCGCGACGCCCGGGAATTGTCCAAAAAAACAGCTGACCTGATCGAATCGGCTGACCGCCGGCTGCGCCTGCCGGCTTCGGAAATTCCGAAAGTGATTATTGTTCCGCATAACGCTTTTTACTTTTCCGGCGACGTCGCCGCGGCGGGGTATGCGGCGCTGCGCCGGCTGAAACCTTTTGTCAAACGAGTCGTTTTGATCGGATCGTCGCATCAGGGAAAATATTTCGGTATTTCATTGTCTCAGGCCAAATACTGGGAAATGCCGAACCAGCGTTTTGAAGTTGATCAAGAGTTGACGGATAAGCTGTTGAAAATTCAGGGAATCGGATTTGATAGCGACGCGCATGAAGCCGAATCGTCTTTGGAAATGCAGCTGCCGTTTGTCAGCGCTGTTTTTGACAAAGACGTTAAAATTATGCCGATTTTGGTTGAAGACGCCAGCATCGAACAGGTTTCTGACCTGATTGCGGCCGTGTGGGGCGGACCCGAAACGGTAATTATTATTTCGACGGATATGTCTTCGGGCAAGCAGAATGAAAAAGTCAAGTCGGATATTTATGGCATATCGAAACTGCTGGAAAAAGAAGAATATACTAAAATCGAACCAGGACATTTTTGCGCGCCGCTTCCTGTTGCCGGACTGTTGGCGTATGTGCGGGAAAATCATTTTTCCGTTCAGACAATCGAGCTTCAGACTTCGGCCGATGCTTTTTTGGAGGCGGACAAAGTCGTCGGCTTCGGAGCTTTCGGCGTTTATGAAACAAACGACGGAGCCGAAGATAACAAAGTGCAAATGGAAAATATTTTGCAGGCCAATCAGGAATCCCTGCTGCGTGTCGCGGCTCAGTCGATCGTGACCGGATTTGAACGCGGCCGTCCCCTGCGGCTGCGGGAATCGCGTTATCCCGAAGAATTGCGCCAAAAAGGAGCCACGTTCGTCAATATCTACTATAACGGCGCTTTGCGCGGCAGTGCCGGATCGGGCGAACCGATGCGTTCGATTCTGGAAGATATCGCCGAAAACGCCTATGCGGCGGCTTTTTCGGACTTCCGTTTTATTCCTTTGAACGAAGAAGAAATTAAAAATGCCGAAATTACTATATCCGTTTTAACGCGCCCGACGCCGATCCGGTTTGAAAACGAAAAGGATCTGCTGACAAAGATCCAACCGCGGCGGGACGGTTTAATTCTGCGGGAACGGTCAAATAAAGCTTTGTTCCTGCCGCAGGTATGGGAAACGTTTTCTTCGCCGGAAGAATTTTTGGCGTATTTGAAACAGAAAGCCGGACTGCCTATGGATTACTGGTCGCCGACAGTGAAAGTTTACCGTTTTGACGTGATTGACATTAACAGCGGCGATCTGGAAAATCCGGGATCCGTCTGGCTGCCGAAATAGAGGAAAAAGATGAAAGTTGTATGGGTTGTTGCCGGGGCGCTGATTACGCCTGATTTCAAAGTGCTGCTGTCGCGCCGGCCGGAAGGCAAAAATCTGGCCGGTTTCTGGGAATATCCCGGCGGCAAAATCGAACCGGACGAAACGCCGCAGGACGCTTTGTGCCGCGAATTAAAAGAAGAACTGAACATCACCGTTGTTCCCGAACATTTGGAACCGTTGACATTCGCATCGTTCGGATATGAAACGTTTCACTTGGTCATGCCTTTGTTTGTCTGCCGGTCATGGCAGGGCGTCCCCGTCGGGGCGGAAGGACAGAAAATTGATTTTGTCGATGCGGAAAATGCCGGGCTGGAACCGGATAAATATCCGATGCCGCCGGCTGATGATGACCTTTCCGGCTGCTTGAGGTCATGGGTAAAACAGCATAAAAAGAAAGCGGCGGTGTAAATAAAAAATTTTATTTTACACTCTGGCGATCCGGGGGAGATTAGTATATATTACTTAAAACCTTTGATATTCGGATTGAAAAGATGACGGAAAAACAAACTTTTAAACAGAAAATACCGAATTACCTGACATTTATGCGAATATTAGTTATTCCGGGAGTGATCGCTTCCTTTTCTTTCCCCGGTATTTTAGCCGCATGGGTCGGCTGCGGGCTGTTTATGGCGGCGTCCATAACGGATTATTTTGACGGATATCTGGCCAGAAAATTTAAAAGCACTTCCAGTCTGGGGCGGATTTTGGATCCGATCGCCGATAAACTGCTGGTTGCCGCAACGTTGTTGATGATGGCGGCTTATGACCGTTTGGGGTATACCGGATTGTGGCCGGCCGTCGTTATTTTGTGCCGTGAGGTTCTGGTCTCGGGACTGCGCGAGTTTCTGGCGGAAATCCGAATCGGACTGCCCGTGACCCGTCTGGCTAAATGGAAAACGGGCATTCAGATGGTGGCGATCCCCATGCTGATGGTGGCTGATTTTTCCCCGTGGTTCTGCTATTTCGGCGAAGTGGGCGAAGTGTTGATCTGGGTCGCCGCTTTGCTGACGGTCATTACGGGATACGACTATTTGCGCGCGGGACTGAAACATCTGGATTAAAAGATTTTTTTGAAAAATTAAAAGCCCGCTTTTCAAAAGCGGGCTTTTTGTGTTAATACAAAAACGGCTTTGATATGTGGAGGCTTTTGAATGAAAAATATTATTCTTACAGGCGTAAAACCGACCGGAACGCCGCACTTGGGAAACTATTTCGGCGCGATCAAACCGGCCGTTAAATTGATGAAAGATCCCGATGCGCAGTGTTTTTATTTTATTGCGGATTATCATGCGTTGACGACGCTGCAGTCTGCCGCGGACATGCAGAAATATTTTTATGAAATTGCCTGCACATGGCTGGCCGCCGGTCTGGATCCCGACAAAGCCGTTTTTTACAGACAGTCCGATATCCCCGAAGTGTTTGAATTGACGACGATTATTTCCAACGTTACGCCGAAAGGGCTGATGAACCGCGCTCATGCGTACAAAGCCTGCGTTGAAAAAAACGAAGCGGCCGGCGTTGACCGCGACGCCGATATCAACATGGGGCTGTACAACTATCCGATTTTAATGGCGGCGGATATTATGCTGTTTAACACAAAGTATGTTCCCGTCGGCCAGGATCAAAAACAGCATGTCGAGATTGCCCGCGATATCGCGCAGTACTTTAATAAAAAATACGGTAAATCCTTAATGGTGCCGTGCGAAAAAATCAGCGAACAGGTCGCGACGCTGGCCGGTCTGGACGGACGGAAAATGTCAAAAAGCTATAACAACGTTATTCCTTTGTTCTGTCCGGAAAAACAGCTGCAAAAGTGCGTGATGTCAATCAAGACGGATTGTTCCGCGCCGAATGATCCGAAAGACACGAACAGCATTTTGTTCACGCTGTATAAGTTGTTCGCGTCTCCGGAACAAATCGCGGCTTATGAGCAGGCTTTTCATGACGGCATTTTGTGGTCGGAAGCCAAAAAACAGCTGTTTGAAGTCATGAACGCTTACCTTTCGCCGATGCGTGAAAAATATGATTATTATATGGCTCATCACGATGAAGTCGACGATATCCTGGCTCAAGGGGCGGCGAAAGCTCGCGTTATTGCCAAAGAAACGATTGAACGGGTCAGAAAAGCGATCGGCGCCAGACGTTAAAGTAAAAAACTCCGCTGCGGCGGAGTTTTTTTTATCTGCACCAACCGTGAGCAAACAGTTTTTGCAGCAGTTCCCGGTCGGCGTTCGCTGTTTTTTCGTTATAGGAATAAGACGAGGATATTTCTCCGTTCGCGGCCGCGGCGACTGTCGGCGCGCCGGAAAGTTCAGCCTGATACGGCGACAATAATCCGTTCAGTTCGTTTTGGGGAATATAACAGATTTTGCCGTATCCTTTTTTCTGATTGTTTTTTTCAATGACGTTGGCCAGCTTGATTTGGCAGATACCGCCGGAAAAAACGGATTGAACGCCGGTTTGTATTTTGATGTTTTTTATTGTTTGGGTTTTGATCGGGCCCTTGTATTCTTTTTCATTTCGCGCGCAGGCATTCAATGTATAAAGCAGTCCGTCCGCCTGATATTCGGGAACATATCGGGCGGCCGTTTCATCTTCGGCCAGGTCATATAAATCTTCCAGTCCGCGGATACCGGCAAGCCGTTCGTCGGTTAAAAGCAGTTCAAACGGCGGCAAAGATAAAACGCACTTGCCGTTTTCTTTTCCGCGGACGGTAATTTCCGCTGAAAAGAACAAAAAATTTTTTTTCAAAGAGCCGGGAAGACAGGATCGGATTTTTTCAATAAACTCCGGCGGGAAAGATAAAAACTGTTCTTTTAATTTTTCTTCGTCCTGTTTTGTCGGTTCCTGAATGCTACAGGAGGTATTGTTGATTTTATTCCAGACAATATTGAATTTACTGTCGGTCATGGTGGTCTGTATGGGAATTTTTTCTTTTTTTCCGTCCGGCGTTTCCAAAAACGAATAAGTCGTGAAGCTTTCCGTAACGGGAGTCGTCGAACGATCCGACATCGCCTGATAGATTTCCCGACGCTGTTCGGGCGAAACACGGCAGAGGCTGCTGCCAAACAGACCGTTCGTGACGGAAAAGGTGCAGAAACCGGTTTCGTCTTTTCCTTTAATCGTGATTTGTACGGAAAACGGAGCGTCGCCGAGCAGGGCGCCGAAAGCCTTTAAACGGGGATTCGTCTGTGTAAAGTCTTCGGAGTAGGGCAGGCAGTCTTTTGCCG
>JBJFAY010000043.1:0-25419 GCA_051888155.1 Alphaproteobacteria bacterium | reverse complement strand
TACTCAGTGACAGTGAGTTGCTTTCCCTTAAGCTACACAGAGATAAGATCTTTACTCCTCTATTTTTAATATCGCATATTTCGACTTTTTTTTCAAGAGCCGGTATAAGATATTTCGTATCTTATTGAAAAATAAAAATATTATTTGATCCGGGACGAGTCGTTTGAAAGATTCCGAATATTCGAAAATACTCCGTAAAAAATTAAACGCGCTTTTTCTTCGTTCGTTTGTCAAACCGGCGGACAGCGTCTTCAAGCTCTTCAAACGTATTTATGATATAGTCGGGACGGGCTTTTTCAAAGTTATGGTCGCCTTGGTTTGATCTGAAAAAAACGGCTTTCATTTTCATCAAATTCGCACCGTAAATATCGCGGTATAAATCGTTGCCGATAAAAATAACTTCGTCGGCGGATAAATCCATTTTCTTTAAAGCTTTTTTAAATAACCGACGGTCCGGTTTGCGATATCCGTAATCGCCCGAAACGATCAGCGGATCAAAAAAATCCAGCAGTCCGACGGCGTTCAGTTCCGCCCGCGCCCAAGCGGACTGTCCGTCCGATACGGCCGCCAAACGGTATGTTTTCTTAAGCTGTTTTAAAGTCTTTTTTACGCCCGGATATAATTGCAGTTGAAATAAAGACGCCGCGCGGAAAATCTCCGCCGCGGTCTGCGCCAGAAATTTTCTTTTTTTCTTTGGCAGAGTGTTTGTATAGGAACCGGCTGACCGGGCGATTATTTCGTTAAACAAAGCGACGATATCAAATTCCGGAAATTCTTCTTTACTGTCATGACGCTGGCGCCTGTTGAGCTCAAAGTAAAGTTCTCGGATTTCTTCCGCAGGCAGAGAAATACCCTGATAAATAAAAAAATTGCTTAAAACGCGATAGATATCGTTCGATTCTTCGTTTGTCAGAATATCCGTCAGCGTTCCGTTAATATCGAACAGTAATCCGCGAATCATTATTCTTCCTCTTGAAAACATTTTTTGGCTTCATTGATCAACCGGCGCCGGTAATCGCGGTCGATCCAGAAATTACGCGCGATTCGCAAAAGCGTTACGCCCATATAAAACGGCACGCGCCGCGTAATGGAATAAAAAGCGCTTTCTCTGTCAGGGAAATGAGTCGCGTATTCCCATAAAAAGTGACCGATAAACGGTTCCGCGGCAAATTTATCGCCGATATTCATCAAAAAGAAATGTTTCAATTCGCCGGCAATTCGTCCGACGTCAAAGATTCTGTCCGCATACGTGCAGCGTTCCAAATCAAACGTTTCCAAAGTATCATCTTGCGAGAACATAAAATTTTCCGGAGTCGCATCGCCGTGTACCAATACCTGACAGTCTTCCCACATTTCCGGCCGGTCGTGCCAGAGGCGGCAAAAAGAACGAAATTCTTCGGCTTCTTCTTTTTCTAACAAAACGGAACATTGCCGGATAACCCTGTTCATGTAATCACAAACCGGTTCAAAATCAACGTAAGCGTCCACCGCAGTCCGGTTGTGCAGTTCGGCAAAGAAATAAGCCAGCAGACTCAGGCGGTCAAACAGCAGATCGTTGTTTTTTTCAAAAATCGCGCGGGAAATAACACTGCTTAATAATTCGCCTTCACAGCATTCAACCGTCAGCAGCTCTCCCAGATCCGGATTTTTCCCCAGCGGCCTGGCGACATAAAAAGGCGGCCGGTCAAAGCCGAAACCGCGCATTGTTTCCAGCCGGTCGTATTCTTTTTCCAGATGACCGGCGGCGGTCTGCCGGTTCTTTTCGCGTTCGGAATAAAAGTATTTGCCGATAATTTTGGCGCCGGTGTTTTTTTCTTCATATAAATAAACGGCGTTAGATCCGTTCAGCCGGTATACGCAATACGCGGGATCGTCGTAAAAACCGGTCAGCTGAGGCTGAATATCATATTTCAAATAATCATATAAAGGATCTTCGGTCTGCAAATATCCCAGATAATTTCTGCTCATAGCTCAACCTTGATTAATTGACGAAAGCCGCCGTTATTTTCATTCCTGCCAGAACGGCCGCAATTCCCAGCCCGATTGAAAAGAACAGGTATAGGAAAGCTTCCGTGCTTTTCTGACGTTCAAAGAGTACCATAAAATCTAACAAATAAGTCGAAAAAGTTGTAAATCCGCCCAGCAGTCCGGTCATCAGGAACAAGCGTATTTCCGGCGAAGCATTTGATTTTGACCGGAAATATTCGTATAAAACGCCGATAAAAAAAGCTCCCGTTACATTGACGAACATTGTGCCGTAATGGGAATTTATTCCGGCGCAGATCAAAGCTCTTAACAACGCGCCGATTCCGCCGCCGATAAAAACGCCGAACATTTTGCCCTCAGATTCTCAGAACAGCATCAAAGCCAGCATCTGTGCGGAAATAACGCGCAGAGCGATCGTAACGGGATAAGCCGTGGCGTACCCGATGGCGGGCGCGTTCGTGTTTGACATATTGGCGACAAACGTCATGGACGGCACGCAGGTATTGCAGCCCGACAGCCCGCCGCACAAGGACAGATAATCCATTTTCTTTGTCAAGCGGACGATAATGCCGACGATCAGCATCGGCAGGGACGTAATTAAAATGCCCAGAGCGATAAAGTACAGTCCTTGCGTTCCGCTGAGCAGACGGAAAAATCCGGGACCGGAAGCCAAGCCGACAACCGTTAAAAACAGCAGCAGTCCCAAGAACCTGAAAGCATTTAACACATAGGCGGGCGTATAGAAAATAATACTGCCGACCGAACCGCGGCACGACAAAACGGCCGCCACGATCAGCGGCCCGCCCGACGTGCCCAGTTTGATGGGAATGTCAATGCCGGGGATATGCAGCGGGATCAGTCCGACGAGAATCCCCGCGATCATGCCCAGGAAATAAGGAATAAAGCGGGTATCGTTGGCGCGTTCCTGATCATTTCCCAGATAACGGATCAAAGTTTGGGTGTCTTCTTTTTTACCGACGACGACAACCTGATCGGCAAAAGCCAGTTTAAAATCCGGCGTCGGGGAATTGGAAATACCGTTTCTGATAACGCGGGAAATCACCCAGTGATGACGTTTATCGCCTAATATTTTTTTCAAAGGTTTTCCGATTCGGGCGGGGTTTGTCACCAACAGAGTCTGACTTTGAATTTGTTTGGCGCTTTCTTCCATTAAATCGCGTTCGGGATCCATTTTAAACAGGAACGAAATTTCCTGAAAGATTTTGCGCGGTCCGAAAATCAGCAAAATATCGCCCATTTGCAGTTTTATGTTTTCGTGCGGCACGATGTATTCGTCCCCGCGTTTCATACGCGAAATCGTCATCGTGTAATGAATCATCTTCAGAAAATCGCCGATTTCCAATCCGTCGAAACTGGGGTTGTTGACTAAAACATTGAATCCCTGCATATGCGGGTCGTCGTCAACTTTTTCGGCTTCGTATTTAGCGACTTCGTCCGTAATTTTGACACGGAAGATGACTTTGAGCAAAATAAACACAATAATACAGCTGATAATACCGAACGGATAACCGATTGCGTAAGTAAAGCCCGATTGTTCGATCAGTTCCTGTTTGACGCCCAATTCGCCCAAAATTTGCTGCGCGGCCCCCAAAGCCGGCGTGCTTGTTACCGCGCCGGAATATAACCCCAGCACTTCGGGCAAAGAAATATTGCCGAATTTAAAAATCAGGAACGTAATCAGCGCTCCCAGTCCCGTCACGCCCAGCGACATCAGATTCAGAACCATGCCGTTTTTGCGCAAAGCGGCAAAGATATTCGGTCCGACGGCCAATCCCATGGAATACAGATACATAATCAATCCGAATTCTTTCAGAAAAGCCAAAACGTCCGCGGGAATGTAAATCGCGTATTTTTCCAGCAGCCAGCCCGCGAATAACCCCGCGAACAAAACGCCGCCGACGCCTAATCCGATTCCGCGGATCTTTAAGCTGCCGATAAAAATGCCGACACAGCACGTTATGCATATACATAAAATAGTCAGAACTGTTAAAGACATGGCTTACCCCGAACAAAACTGAAAGTTTCTTTTCAGGATAAGCTTTTTTTTCTAAATAAAGTATAAATATTTGGCCGGGTTAATAAAAAAGGCGAAAATTTAATTTTCGCTTTTAAACGGCCGGGCAAATAAAGACTGAATAACGTCGTCGACGGGAACGTTTTCGTTCATGATTCGGCTTAATCCTTCGCAGATCGGCATTTCGACGCCAGCCCGCGCCGCGCGTTCCAAAACGGCCGCGGCGGTAAATACGCCTTCCGCAACGGTGCGTTTTTCTGATAAAATATCGGATAATCTGCGGCCTTTTCCCAGCTCCAGCCCGACCGTAAAGTTACGCGACTGCGTGCTGTTGGCGGTTAAGACCAGATCGCCCAGCCCGGATAATCCCATTAACGTGTACGTTTGCCCGCCCAGCGCGGCGGCCAGACGGGAAATTTCGGCCAGTCCCCGTGTAATCAGAGCGGCCCGCGCGTTGTCGCCCAGCTTTTTGCCGGCGACGATGCCGGCGGCGATTGCCATGACGTTTTTGACCGCGCCGCCGATTTGTACGCCGATAACGTCGGAGGAATAATACGGTCTGAACGTCGGCGTGCCCAGCGTTTCAACCAATTCTTTTCCCAGAGTCTCGTTCCCGCAGGCAAGCGTTAAAGCCGTCGGTTTGTTTTGCGCCGCTTCTTCGGCAAAAGTCGGGCCGGATAAAACGGCGATTTCGGCCTGCGGCAGTTCTTCGGTCAGAATTTCACTTAACAAAGCGCCCGTTTTTTGTTCGATTCCTTTGGCGCAGACGACGGCAGGCGTCCCGTCCGGCCAGACGGGACGCAGAGTCCGGCAGGCGGCGCGCAGGTATTGCGCGGGAATAACCATTAAAACGGCTTCGGCTTTTGAAACGGCCAGAACCTGATCGTTGGTCGGCGTGATGTTTTCATGCAGGTCAACGTCCGGCAAAAATAACGTGTTGCGGCGTTTTGTTTCGATTTCGCTGATTAATTCGGGTTCTCTGGCCCATAAAACGACTTTTTTGCCGTTTGAGGCGGCAATATGCGCTAATGCCGTTCCCCATGCGCCGGCTCCCAGGACGGAAATATTTTTCATGTGCGCTCCTTTTGTTATCTTTTGCTTGCCGGATCCAGCGGCCAGCGCGGCCGGGGGCTGAAATCCAGCGGGTCGGACAAGCCGGCCAGAAAATGTTCCATTCCCGCCCACGCGACCATGGCGCCGTTGTCCGTGCATAAATTCATCGGCGCGGCGGCAAAAGACAGTTTATATTTTTTTGCCAGATTTTCCAAGGCCTGACGCAACGCCGCGTTAGCCGCGACGCCGCCGGCGACGACCAGATGCGTTCCGGCGGGATATTGTTTTTTAAAGAGCTTAATACCGTTTTTTAGTCTGGAACACAACGATTCCAAAACGGCGCGCTGAAAACAGGCGCATAAGTCGGCGATATCCTGTTCGGATAAAACGGCGTGTTCCAAAATGCCGTCCGGCGAAAAGCTCTCCACAGCGCGGCGCACGGCTGTTTTCAGACCGGAAAAAGACAGATCGCAGCCCGGTTTTCCGACCATGGGGCGGGGGAAATCAAACCGTTCCGGATCGCCTTTTTTGGCATACTGTTCGATTTTCGGACCGCCGGGATAACCCAGTCCCATCATTTTTGCCGCTTTGTCAAAAGCTTCTCCGGCCGCGTCGTCGACGGTCGCCCCCAGTTTTTTAAATTTGCCGATGCCTTCGGCGATTAAAATCTGGCAATGCCCGCCCGAAGTCAGCAAAAGCAGATAAGGAAACGGAACGTCCTGATTTAACCGCGCCGTCAAAGCATGCGCTTCCAAGTGATTAACGGCGATAAAGGGAAGGCCATGCACGGCGGCAATGGCTTTGGCCGTCATAACGCCGACGATGACGCCGCCGATCAGTCCCGGTCCGGCGGAAGCGGCGACGGCGCTTAAATCTTTAAAAGAAACGCCGGCCTGATCCAAAGCGCTTTGCACGACGGAGCCGACCTTTTGCAGATGCGCGCGCGCGGCGATTTCAGGGACGACGCCGCCGAACGCCTGATGTTCCGCCTGAGAATACACAACGGAAGACAACAGCTTTTTTTTATCGTCGACAACGGCGGCCGCCGTTTCGTCACAGCTGGATTCTATTCCTA
Source organism: Alphaproteobacteria bacterium (assembly GCA_051888155.1). Taxonomy (GTDB): domain Bacteria; phylum Pseudomonadota; class Alphaproteobacteria; order CAAGCB01; family CAG-977; genus UBA11549. Next base: position 19,270 of record JBJFAY010000043.1, on the reverse strand, counting down.
AAACAAGCATTTTGACTCTCTGATGTAAAATTATTCTACCCATACTCGGAAAAAATGGTAAAATCCAGTAGATTTAATCAGGGAGGCATTTATGGCAGTTCAAAAAGACAACCAAAAGGCAGAAGAAATTCAAAAAGAATCTGTTCTTCCGGAATCGGCACAAACCGCTGCGCCGCAGCCGCAGACGGCGGAAGGGCAGCCTGAGCAGTCCGCCGGTAAAAAAGTCGGCGCCGGGAAATATATTTTCTTTTTGCTGATTGTTGTTGCTGCCGGTCTGGCGGGTGTTCCGCAGACCCGCGAATTTTTGTTGGAAAAATACCGCGGCGTTACCGCGCCGTCTGCCGAAGAGACGCAGCCCGAAGCCGTTGAAACGGCTGCGGAAAACGCCGTCGAACCTGCCGAGATCGCCGTTCGTCTGGAACAGCTGGAAAACGAACGCGATTTTGAAAATGCCGAAGTCATTGTAGCCAGCGTTGAAAAACCCGAACCGCCCGCCGCGGCCGCGGAAGATTATACTTCTTTGGCCGATCAGCAAAAAGCGCTGCTGGCGGAAATTGAACGGCTGCGCGCGCAGGTGGATCGGCTGAAAAACGAAAATTCAAAACAAATCGAACAGCTCCGCGCGTCCATGCCGAAGACGGGACTGCTGGAAGAACGCCTGCTGGCCGTCAGCGCCCGCGAAGACGCTTTTGAACAGCAGCTGGTCGAAACCGGCGTGAAAATGGAACGCATCGAAAGAAATAAAGCTGACGCTTCGGCTGTTTTGTCTTTGATGACACGTATGGAAATCACGGAACAAAAACTGCGCGCTTCCAACGCGGAAAAAGAACGCGCCGCCGCTTTGCTGCTGGCCGTATATCAGCTGCGCGAAGCCGCTTTGTCGGGGCAGAGCTTTTTGGCCGAACAACAGTCGGCGCTGGCTTTGGCTGCTCCGATGCCGCGAATCGCCGCTTCTTTGCGCTCGCTGTCCGTCGCGGCCGATCAGGGCGTGTGGACAAAAACCGCGCTGCTTCAATCTTTTGCTTCATATGCGGACAAAGCCGTCTTATCCGAAACGGTCAGTCCGAAAAAAGACTGGTTCCATCAGGCCTTGAATTCTTTAAGTACGCTTGTCGTCATCAGACGGATCGACGCTTCCGACGCGGAAGACTTCTCGACACAGGCCATTTTGGCGCGCGCTCAGCAGGCCGTGGATAACGGGGATCTGACCGTGGCCGTTCTTCAGCTGCAGTCGTTGCAGGGAACAGCCAAAGAAATTATGAAAGACTGGACGCAGGCGGCACAGCGCTATTTGACGACGCAAAAAACAATCAGCGAAACCGTTTCCGCCGTTTTGGGCGTTATTTACGCCAACCAGGCCAAAGGAGAGTAACTCATGATTAAAATCATCTGGAATGCCTTTCTGTTGGGCGTCATTGCTCTGGCCGCGGCCTGGCTGTCCAACAATCCCGGATCGCTGCGTTTGGAATGGATCGGTTATTCGGTTCAGACTTCCGTGGCCGTCGTAATCGGCACGGTCATTGTTGTTTATGCCGTTTTTTATGCTTTTCTGGCCAAGCCGCTCTTGATTGTAACGCAAAAGATTTCTTATTGGCTGGGGGCGGACAAACGCGCGCAAAAAATTGCCAAATCAAAGATTAATAAAGAAGTCGACCGCTATACGCTGCTGGGAAAAGGACTGACCGCTTTGGCGGCGGGAGATATCGCCGCGGCGGAAAAACTGTCCGGACAAATTAAAAAAAGCTTTGCCGACGATGAAACGAAAATCACCGTTTTTCAGGCTCAGCTGGCCGAAGCGAAAAACAATACCGCCGAAGCCATGCGTCTGTATTCCAAGCTGACGGATCTGCCCGAAACATATCTGCTGGGAATGCGCGGCAAAATCAGACTGTACCGCCTGACGGGAAATCTGCCCAAAGCTTTGGAATTATGTTCGCAGCTTTTGGCGATGAAAAATCCGCCGGCGTGGGCTTTGTCCGAAGCTTTTGAACTGCAGATCCATGAAAAACAATGGACGCAGGCTGTTTCGACGTTGGAAAAGGCCTATAAGCAGAATCTGTTTGACAAGCTGACGGCCAAACGGTTAAAGGCTTCGGTTTTACTGGAACAGGCTGTCGGCACGCTGGAAGAATCCGAACGTGAAAAACTGATCCGCGAGGCGCATGAAACAGATGAAACATTTGTCCGCGCGGCCATTCAGACGGCGGAACTGGACGTGCGCGCGGGACAGATTAAAAAAGCGCGTCGCCTGCTGCAAAAGTTATGGAAAATTTCCCCCAGCTGGGCTGTCTATGAGGTTTATTTGACTTTGACGGCGCAGGAGTCTTCAATCGAAGCCGTTAAAGACGTTGAAGAATTAATTGCGGAAAATCCCAAGGCGGCGATTAATGATCTTGTCTTTGCCGATTGTTCGTTGAAAGCGCGGTTATGGGGACAAGCCAAATCGGCCGTAAATAAATACCTGACGGTTCACCCTGATTCTAAACGCGCTTTAATGATTGCGCAGGAAATTGCCGCTTTTAATCAGGACGAAAAGGCGGCGGAGGAATATCGCGCCAGAGCTTCCGAAGTTCCCGCAGAACTGCCTTATTACTGCGAAGTCTGCCATACGCCGTTTGAAAAAGATTATACGACTTGCCCGGTCTGCCATACGTTGGGCGCCATTCATCTGACAGAAGTGTAATCCGGAAACACAGGAGAGATATATGGCATGGATTTATCTGCTGGGGGCCGGCATTTTTGAAGTGGTGTGGGTCGTCGCAATGAAGTATGCGGAAGGCTTTACCAAAATTTTCCCCTCTGTCATTATGGTTGTCGGCATGACATTCAGCGTCGGTCTTTTGGGGCTGGCTGTCAGAACGATTCCTTTGGGAACGGGATATGCGATTTGGACGGGAATCGGAGCCGTCGGCGCAGTGGTTTACGGTATGATCTTTTTTGGCGAACCGGTAACGGCGCTGCGTCTGGCTTTTGTCGCCATGATTATTGTCGGTCTGGTCGGGCTGAAACTGGTGTCCGCTTCTTAACCGTTTCTGACAGCGTCGATAAAGGGCATAAATTCTTCGACAACGTGACGATAAACGTCTTTTTTAAATGTGACGATCATATCGACGATTTTTTCCGCGGGCGCCCATTGCCATTGATTAAATTCGGCGTCCGGTTTGTCCAGATTGATCTCGCTTTCCAATCCGGTAAACTGGAATAAAAACCATTTCTGCGTCTGGCCGGCGAAAGCCTTTTTCTTTTCACTGAGAAATTGAACGCCCGCCGGAAAATCATAAGAATACCAGTGTTTGCTTTCCGCAATTAAAGCGACGGAAGAAATATTGGTTTCTTCATATAATTCGCGCAAAGCGGCGTCATATTCGTCTTCGCCTTTATCAATTCCGCCCTGCGGCATTTGCCATGCCTGTTTGCGCGAATCGGTGCGGTGCGCCATAAAAACATCGCCGTTGTTATTCAACAGCATGATGCCGACATTGGGACGATAGAGCTTTTTTTGTTTCATTTTCCGGCCTCTTTTTGTTGAATATAATAGGACAGCGGCACAAAAGTAATTTCGGGGACGGGCTTTTCTTCGGTCGGGGCGAAAGATTTAATCCACTCTTCCAGAACCAGCAGCGTAATGGGAACCGTTTCCACCCGAACAAAAGCCGATCCCGTTTTTAAAGCAATTTGTCTGGCTTGTTCCAGTCTGGCACGAATTGCCGCCCGGTGAAAGTTTTCGGCAATATGGACGTCTGGACGAACGGCTTGTTTGAATTTAGGCATACGCGGATCGTCCGTTCCGTCGATATAAACCAGTCCGCGCTGTATGATTTCATCAAAGAACGGTTTCATTTGAGTGCCGGAATAGGAGAAGTTTTCTTTAGCGGCGGCGCTGACTCCGATCAAGGCGACGCCTTGTCCCAAAACTTTATGCAGACGTTTTCTGTTTTCCTGTTCCGGCAAGCCCGACACCAGTCCCAAAGGTCCGGGATCCGTATCCGGAAAAACGCCTTGCTGCATCGGCATGTCCAACAGCGTTTCATGCCCTGTCCGGCGCGCGGAGGCAATGTAATTTTTCAGCTTGTCGGCATAAGGACTGAAAGAAAGAGAAACCGTTTCGGGCAGAGTATTAATGGCGGCTTCGGTTGCATTTGTCCTTTTGCCCAGCCCGGAAAATAAAACGGCGATATACGGCGACTGCGCGGGCAGGTCGACCTGCCGGCTGTATGCCAAAAAAGGAGAGCTGTCTCCTTTTTTTACCGGCAGTTTGCCGTAGCGGGAATCCTCCTGCAATTCCGGCAGAGGATCAATAATATGCAAAGGAATCGCGCCTGTAGGCATTCCCTTTTTGATCAGAGCAAAATCCGGCAGGGAAGATATCAGATTTGTTTTGATTAAATCCGGCGGCGGCGCTTCGTTGTCATACGGTATGACGGGAATGTGTCCGGGTTCTGTTAATTTTAATTTTTGAGTAACTTCGGTTTCCGAAACGGCCGGTCCGGCGGGAAGCGTTGTTTTCTTTTCCGTAACGGCGGCCGGTTTTTCCTCGGGCTGTACGGCGGAAGAAGGCTGTTGTTCCGTTTGTTCCGATTTACCGGCTTCAAACGCGGCCAAAGCCGCTTCCAAATCGTCCAGAGCCGTCAGTTTTTTATTTTCCAAGTCATCGCGTTCTTTTTGCAAGTCGGCAATTTCAATTAATTTTTTTTGATCGCTTAAGTCTTTTTCCTGCTGCAGTTTCTGTAAAGCGGGAGATTCGGGTAAAACAGGCTGTTCCGGAACGGTTTCGACCATTTCCTGCAAAGCGACGGCTGTTTTTTCGATTGTCTTTTTTTCCTGTTCCAGCCGTTCGATCAACTCGGCGCTTTCCGCCTGAACGTCTTTCGGTTCCGTTTTCTTTTCCGGCGGCTGAGGGGCAATCAGGGATTGACGGGAAACGTTTTTATCCTCTGTTGCCAGATAATAAGTCGCCGTAATGGAAGGAGATCGAAAAAAATCAATATAAAGGCCGTAGATCATACATAAAAAAGAACCTGCCGCCAGAAAAGAAACGACGGTAAACGCGCGTTTTTTTCCGGCGGTCAATCCTTTTTCGGAAAAAGGAGAAGTTTCGGCTTTTTTATCGGAAAGCGGCATTCTTATTCCTATCTCGATTGATAAATGCCCATTGCTTTGACAATGTCGATTGACCGGTCAAGCTGGTAATCTTCAAACTTTTTTTCTTCTTTGGGCTTTTCGTCAAACGGATCGGGATCTTTGCCTTTTGTTTTAGCTTTCTTTTCCTTTTTTTCCTTTAACGTTTTGCTTTTGGACGACGTTTTGTCTTCGTCCTGTTTTGCCAAAGCATTAGGCAGCGTCGCTTCGGCAAAATCGTCGGAACGCAAAGCGTAATATTCGACATGGCCGGGCGGGATTTCAATATCGGGTTCAATGCCTTTTGCCTGAATGGACCGGCCCGACGGCGTATAATACCGCGCCGTCGTTAAACGGATCGCTCCGAATCCCGTAATGGGGATAACCGTCTGAACGGATCCTTTACCGAATGAACGCATACCGGCAACAACGGCGCGTTTATGATCCTGCAGAGCGCCGGCGACAATTTCCGCGGCCGAAGCCGACCCTTCGTTGATCAAAACGACAATCGGTTTATTTTTGGTAATATCGCCTTTTGTCGCGCTGTAACGCTGCATTTCATCGGCGCGGCGCGGACGGGTGGATACGATTTCGCCTTCTTCCAAAAATAAATCGGCTACCGACACGGCCTGATCCAGCAGACCGCCCGGATTGTTGCGCAGATCAAGTACATAACCGGACAAGTCTTCGTTTTCTTTTTGGATTTTTTCAACGGCTTTTTTTACATCGTCGGTTGTCGTTTCGGAAAAAGAAGAAATACGGATATAACCGACGGAAGGATCTTTTTCTTCGGTTTTGACGGAACGGATTTTAATGTTGTCGCGCGTCAGCGTAACGTCGAACGGTTCTTTGTTTTTTCTGCGGATTGTCAGTTTGACTTTTGAATTTACGGGACCGCGCATTTTTTCAACCGCCTGAGTCAACGTTTCGCCCAGAACGGTTGTTCCGTCAATATGCGTGATATAATCGCCGGCCTGCAATCCCGCTTTGAACGCGGGCGTATCGTCGATCGGGGAAATGATTTTAATCCAGCCGTTGTCCATCGTGACTTCAATGCCCAGTCCGCCGAATTCTCCGCTCGTCTGTTCGCGCATATCTTTAAAGGTTGATGCGTCCAGATATGACGAATGCGGATCCAGAGAAGACAACATTCCGTTAATGGCGTATTCGATCAGTTTATCTTCGGAAACTTCTTCAACATAGTCCGTTTTGGCGCGTTTCAGCGTTTCGCTGAAAATGTTCAGGTATTTATAAACCAGAGCGGATTGTTCTTCTTTGCTTTTTTCGTTTTTGGCCGCTTTTTCCTTTGCCGTTGCGGGGCCGGAACATAAGAGAGCCAATAATATGGTTGAAACCGTCAAACCGAAGCGTTTCATGTTTTTTTCCTTTATCCTTTGTTTGCCTGATTCAGCCAGCCGGCAGGATTGATCGGCTGTCCGTTCTTTCTTAACTCAATATACAACGTTGGTTTTGATTGCGCTACCATTATTCCGACGGGTTCGCCGGCCAGCAGAGACTGCCCGACGGACGTATCCAATCGGCCGACGCCCGCCAGCAGCGTATGATAACCGTCGCCGTGTTCGATAATGACCAGCTGACCGTATCCGCGGAACGGTCCCGCGAATAAGACAGTGCCGTCATAAGGCGAAATCACCTGCGCGTTCGGGCGGGTTCTGATCGTGATCCCGCGGGATGTGACGCCGGCGTCGGTCAGTTCGCCGTATTTTTTGATGATATTACCTTTAACCGGATAGGGAATCCGCCCTTTTGCCGCCATAAAAGCGCCCGTCGGCACGCCGGTATCTTTGGAAACGGCGGCGCGGCGTTTGCTGTCGGCTTCCAGTTGTGCCAGCAGTTCTTTCAAGTCGCCGGCCTGTTTTGCCAGATTTTCGGCGCGCGTTTTGGCGCGGGAACTTTCGCTGGCAAAAGCCGTTTGCAGTTGGGATTTTTTCTTAATCAACACATTCATGCCGCGCCGTTTTTCGTCCAGCCGCTGCGTCATGGTTTTAATCTGCGCGTACTGCGCGCGGATTGCCGTTGTCAGGCTGGCGACTTTATTTAAGTCTTTGCGCAGCCCTTCCGTTGAATATTCCAGCTGCGGCACGGCTTCGCGCAGCAAAAGAGCGCTGCGCAGCGTGTCCTGCGGCGCTAAAGGCTGGGCGAGCAGAGCTTCCGTCGGTTTGAAAGCCAAAGACTGCAACGCCGCTAAAACCCGCATGCGCTGGGCTTTTCGGACTTCAAGACGTTTTTTCATCAAACTCTGCTGCGCTTCAAATTCCGCCAGCTTTTGTTCCAACCGGTCCAGACTTTCTTCCTGTTCCTGAATGGAACTGGCCGCCGCGACCATTTTTTTTCGCACGTCCAGAATTTCTTTTTGGACGGTCTGCGCTTTTTCGCGCAGCTTTTTGTGTTCTTTTTCAGCCTGTTTGATCTGGCTGGTCACCCGGGACAGTTCGGATTTCGCCGAATCGGGGTTGTTCTGCGCTGCCAAAGCAAAAGACGACACGGCCGCCCCTGCCGCAAAGACAAGGAAAAAAAGCCGTGTCGTCTTTTTAAAAGCCATCGGTTACTTTACCAGCAGCGATTTTCCGGTCATTTCCGCGGGCTGATCCAAATGCAGCAATTCCAGCAAGGTCGGCGCCAAATCAGCCAGCCGTCCGCCCTGACGCAGTTTGTAGCCGTTTTTGTCGTTAAACAAAACGACGGGGACTTCAAACGTCGTATGAGCCGTATAAGGCGCGCCGGTTTTTTCGTCTTTCATCAGTTCGCAGTTGCCGTGATCCGCCGTAATCAGCATGACGCCGCCGGCGTTTTTGATCGCTTCTTCCAGCCGGCCCAGACATTTGTCGACGGCTTCGGCGGCTTTGACGGCGGCTTCCATAATACCGGTATGCCCGACCATGTCGCCGTTGGCAAAGTTGACGATAATCACGTCAAATTTGCCGGCATTAATCGAATCGACCAGCGCGTCGCAAACTTCAAAAGCACTCATTTCCGGTTTTAAATCGTAAGTGGCGACTTTCGGCGACGGAATTAAAATGCGTTCTTCTCCTTTGAACAGGCGTTCTTCCCCGCCGTTGAAAAAGAAAGTGACATGCGCGTATTTTTCCGTTTCCGCAATGCGCAGCTGAGTCAGGCCGGCATTGGAAACCACTTCGCCGAAGATATTGCTCAGCTGTTCGGGCGGGAAGACCGGTTTGACAAAGCGGTCATGATCGACGGAATACTGCGTCATGCCGACGACGGCGGAGAAATTAACCGTTTTGGGACGTTTAAATTTGTCAAATTTCGTATCGGCCAGCGCGTACATGATTTCGCGCGCGCGGTCGGAACGGAAGTTCGCGAACAGCAGTCCGTCGCCGTCGTTCATGCCGTGATAGTCGCCGATAACGGCCGGCAGGACAAATTCGTCATAAACCTTTTGTTTATAAGAAGCTTCAACGGCTTCTTCGGCCGAATGCATACGGACGCCGTCGCCCAGCATCAAAGCGTTGTAAGCCAGTTCGATACGTTCCCAACGGTTATCGCGGTCCATGGCGTAATAGCGGCCGGCAACGGTAACGATTTTGACGTTTTTCATCGCTTTTGTTTTTTCTTCAAAGTCTTTGACATAGCTCAAAGCGGAATCGGGCGGAACGTCGCGGCCGTCCAGAAAAGCGTGTACATCAACGGGAATTTCCGCGTCGCTGAGGATTTTTGCCAAAGCGATGATGTGATTCATGTGAGAATGGACGCCGCCGGGGCTCATCAATCCCATTAAATGGCAGGTTCCTTTGGAAGCTTTTAAAGAATTGATTAAATCAACAACCGCGGGCTGTTTCGCCAGAGAACCGTCCTGCGCGGCCTGATCAATTTTCGGCAGGTCCTGCATGACGACGCGGCCGGCGCCGATGTTCATGTGTCCGACTTCGGAATTTCCCATTTGACCTTTGGGCAGTCCGACGTCCAGACCCGACGTGGCGATCAGCGTATTCGGACACGCGGAAACCAAACGGTGCCAGTTCGGTGTGTTTCCCGTTTCAATGGCGTTGTTTTCTTTGCTGTCGCGATGTCCCCAGCCGTCCAGAATGCACAGCATGACGGGACGGGGTCTTTTGGTTTCTTCCATTGTTTTTTCTCCGTTCAAAAAATCAAAAATCGCAGCTACTATAGTACAAAACTTTGCGTTTGACACTCTGAAAAAAAGGCTGAGATAAAAGATTTCTTTCGCCTTCTGTTTTCTTGTCAGACAAAGTCGGAATCCGCCGTTTTACGCCCGGTGGTACGGGTGGCCGTCCAAAATGGTCTTTGCCCGGTAAATCTGTTCGGCCAGCATGACGCGCGCCAACATATGCGGCCAGGTCATTTCCCCGAAGGCCAAAAGTAAATCGGCTTTTTGTCTGATTTCTTCGCTGTGTCCGTCCGCGCCGCCGATCAAAAAAGCAACGGCCGGAACGCTTTCGTCCTGCCAGTCGCCCAAACGCCTCGCAAATTTTTCAGAAGACAGTTGTCTGCCCCGTTCGTCCATAACGACGATTTTCGCCGCGGCGGGAACGGCGGAAAGCAGCAGAGTTCCTTCGCGTTTTTTGCGTTCCTCGGCGGAACCGGATTTTTTGTCTTCAAATTCGCGCACGACAACGTTCCAGCGTGTCTGTTTGATGTATTTAGACAATAAATCCAGTTCCGGACTTGGTTTCATATGTCCGATGCAGGCGATGATGATATCCATTACTTTTTCAAACGCCGCGGCGTTTCTTCGCCCCACAGTTCTTCAATGCAGTAAAGTTCGCGCGTTTCGGGGTGGAACACATGCACGATAACGTCGCCCGCGTCGACAATGACCCAGTCGCCGACGTCTTCGCCTTCAATCGAAGCCGGAACGCCCGTCTTTTTTAAGCGCAGCTGAACCTGTTCCGCCAAAGCCGTTACATGCCGCGGCGCGCGTCCCGTCGCTATCACCAGATAATCCGCGATCGCCGTTTTGCCGGTCAGGTTGATGACCGTGACGTCTTCGGCTTTACCGTCGGACAGTGTTTTTTCAATTAACGCGACGATTTTCTTTTCTTCGGCGTTTTCTTTGGGCTTTGCGGCTTTTTTCAAAAGCTTTTCATTTTTTTCTTTGGCTTTTAAAATCTTTTTGACCGTCTTTTTGACGGTTTTTTTGATTTCTTTTTTAGCTGCTTTTACGACCTTTTTTTCCGAAACGGTCTTGTCGGTTTTGGTCGTTTTTTTCGCTTTTTCGGTTGTTTTATCGGATTTTTTTACGGGCATGATTTTAATCTCCTACTTGAAATAAACCTTTGTTGCGGATCTCGGTTGCCGAAGCCGGGTGTTTTCTGATCGGCAGAAAAATCCACGCCGGCGGTTTCAGAAAAGCCAGACGGGACGCTTCTTCCGGCGGGCGCCGGTATAAACGGTACAAACGGGCCGTTTTGCCGTGAAGGGCTCTTAAAGCATAATTTTTTCTGGCAAAAACGGCAATGGGAACGGCGCGCATAATTGACCGCCAGCGATACCAATGATGAAATTCCAACAGATTGTCCGCGCCCATCAGCCAGACGAAACTGACGTCCGGATACATTTCCTGCAATTTGGAAATCGTGTCAACCGTATAACGTGTGTTGATTTCCTGTTCAATACGGGACACTTTGATCCGCGGGTGGGACGCGATTTTTTCGGCGCTGGCGACCCGCCGGTCGTAAGACGCCATGTCTTTGGCCTGTTTTAACGGATTTAAAGGGGAAACAAGCCACCATACTTCGTCTAATCCCAGCAGCTTTAAAGCCTGCAGGCTGATATGACGATGGCCGTCGTGGGCAGGATTAAAAGATCCGCCCAGCAGACCGACTGTTTTACGGACGAATCTGACCGGCACCGCGCACCTGATATTTAAAAGTGGTTAATTGTTCCAGACCGATCGGCCCTCTGGCATGCAGACGGCCCGTCGCAATTCCGATTTCGGCCCCCATGCCGAATTCGCCGCCGTCGCAAAACTGCGTTGAGGCGTTATGCATGACGACGGCGCTGTCAACTTCGTTTAAAAACTTATCGGCAGCGGCCGGATTTTCGGTCAAAATAGCTTCCGTATGATGCGAACTGTGCCGCGCGATGTGCGCGACGGCTTCGTCTATATTGTCGACGATACGCACGGAAACGACCGGCGCCAGATACTCCGTGTCCCAGTCCGCGTCGACGGCCGGAATAACACGGCTGTCCAGCCGCTGCGTTTTTTCATCGCCGCGCACTTCGCAGCCCGCTTTGATCAAGTCGTCAATCACGGCAGGCAGAATGGTTTGGGAAACGGCTTCGTCGCACAAAATCGTTTCCGTGGAGTTGCACGTTCCCGTCCGGCGCATCTTGGCGTTTAAAACGACGCACCGCGCTTTTTCGATATCCGCCGCCGCATGAATGTAAGTGTGGCAGATTCCGTTTAAGTGTTTAAACAGAGGAATTTTGCTTTCGTCCGTAATTCTTTGGATCAGAGATTTTCCGCCGCGCGGGACGATCACGTCAATATATTCGTCCAGCTTTAACATTTCGCCGACGGCGGCGCGGTCGGCAGTCGGAACGGACTGAATACAGTCTTCGGGCAGTCCGGCGGCTTTTAAGCCGGCGTGCATAATTTCGGCGATTTTTGCCGAAGAATGAAAACTGTCGGATCCGCCGCGTAAGATAACGGCGTTACCTGATTTAAAACACAAAGCCCCCGCGTCGGCGGTGACGTTCGGGCGGCTTTCATAAATCACGCCGATCACGCCCAAAGGAACGGCGACGCGCGTAATGACCAGTCCGTTCGGACGTGTCCATTCAGCCAGCGTTCTGCCGACGGGATCGGGCAGGGCGGCAATATCGTCCAATCCTTTGGCGATTGCTTCAATCCGTTGCGCATTTAGCAACAATCGGTCGCGCATGGCGGCAGAAGTTTCGGGGGATAAGGCATTCATGTCGGCTTCGTTGGCTTTTAACAATTCGTCAACGCTGCTTCGCATTAATTTTGCGGCGGCCGTCAAAGCCCTGTTTTTCTGTTCCGTCGGCGCGTTTGCCAAAATACGGGCGGCCGCTTTAGCTTTTTGCCCTATGGAACGCATCAGTTCTTTCATTGTTATCCTCTTTTTTCCGTAAACAAATCGTCGCGGTGAATGATTTCGTCTTGTCCGTGATACCCTAAAATGCTTTCGATTTCGTTGCTGTGCTTGCCGGCAATCGCTTTGGCGTCACGAGCGTTATAGGCGGTTAACCCTTTTCCCAAAAACAAGCCGTTTTCGTCTTCCAGCGTGACGGCGTCGCCGCGTTCAAAAGAACCTTTAACGGCTTTAATTCCGGCGGGCAGCAGACTTTTTCCCTTGTCCAGCGCTTTAACCGCTCCGGCGTCCAATACCAGAGTCCCCCGCGGCTTGATCGCGCCGCCGATCCAGGCTTTGCGGGCGGAAATCGGCGATTTGTCCGCTAAAAACCACGTTCCTTCGCCCGTTTTTTCCATGCGCGTCAACGGGTGCAGTTCCGATCCCAGCGCAATAGCCATATCGCAACCGGCTTCCATGCACAGCCGCGCGGCCATTAATTTGGTCGCCATGCCGCCCGTGCCGACCGAAGATCCCGCGCCGTCCGCCATCGCTTCGATTTCGGGGGTCAGTTTTTCAACAACGGGAATCAGCTTTGCCGACGGATCTTTGCGCGGATTGGCCGTATATAATCCCTTGATGTCGGAAAAAATCACCAAAGCGTCCGCGCTGGCCATTTGCGCGACTCGGGCGGCCAGACGGTCGTTGTCGCCGACTTTGATTTCCGAAGTCGCCACGGTGTCGTTTTCATTAATAACCGGAATGATGCCCAGATCCAGCAGCGTATTAAGCGTGTTGCGCGCATTTAAATAACGTTTCCTGTCTTCCGAATCGTCCAAAGTCAGTAAAATCTGCGCGACTTTTAACCCGCGTTCGGCCAGAACCTCCTGATAATAATGCGCCAGCCTGATCTGTCCGACGGCGGCCGAAGCCTGCTTTTGCGGCAGTAACAGCTTGCCGGCCGGCAGCCTCAAAGCTCTGCGCCCGACGGCAACCGCGCCCGAAGTCACGATAATCACCTGCTGTCCGCGTTCGCGCGCTGTCAGAATGTCGTCCGCCAAAGCGTTCAACCATGTGTTTTTTACCTGTCCCGTCGTTTCATTGACCAACAGGGAAGAGCCGATTTTTAAAACCAGCCGTTTAGCTTTTAATAAAGGTATCTTAGTCGTCATGATCGTCAAATGTATCGGTTGCGGTTGAATTGCTGCGCTGCCGCCTTAATTCCAAAACGTAAGGCGCAAGCCGGCGCAGGACTTCCGTCGTTCCCGTATGAGCCGCCCCCGACATCAGCATCGGTTTTTTGCGGCAGGCTTTTTGCAGGATTTTCGCTTTTTCGGCCGTTTCTTCCGGCGTCAGAGCGTCAATTTTATTTAAAACGACGATTTCCTGTTTTTGCGCCAGTACGGGCGAATACAATTTTAATTCTTTGCGAATGGCTTTATAGCGCCCGGCGACGTCTTTTTCCGTTCCGTCGATCAGGTGCAGCAAAACGGCGCAGCGTTCCACATGGCGCAGGAAATGATCGCCCAGCCCGATTCCTTCATGCGCTCCTTCGATAATGCCGGGAATATCGGCGATTAACATTTCTTCATCGTCAATTTTGGCGATTCCCAGATTCGGGTGCAGAGTCGTAAACGGATAATCGGCGATTTTCGGACGCGCTGAAGTCACGGCGGACAAAAAAGTCGATTTTCCCGCATTCGGAAAGCCCAGCAGTCCGACGTCCGCAATCATTTTCAATTTCAGCCAGACCCACATTTCTTCGCCGGGCTGGCCGGGATCCGCGCGGCGGGGCGCCTGATTCGTTGAAGATTTAAACATTGCGTTGCCGTATCCGCCGTCGCCGCCTTTGGCAATCGTAAAACGTTCATAGGGAACCAGCATATCTTTGATAACGGTTTCGCCGTCGTCCGCAACAATTTCAGTGCCGACGGGGACTTTGATAATCAGGTTTTCGCCTTTGCGGCCGAATTTGTCTTTGCCTTCGCCGTTATGACCGCGTTCGGCTTTGAAATGTTGGCGGTAACGGAAATCAATCAATGTATTCAAGTTGGGGACGGCTTCAAAAATAACGTCGCCGCCGCGTCCGCCGTTGCCGCCGTTCGGGCCGCCGAATTCGATATATTTTTCACGCCTGAACGAACAGCACCCGCTGCCGCCGTCGCCGGATTTTAAATAAATCTTGGCTTGATCCAAAAATTTCATCGATTCGATTCTCCGTTTACACAAAATAAAGGGGAATGGTATACCACTCCCCTTTAAAATAAAAGACTTTTAGCCGAAAACCTTATTCCGTTACAACAGAAACATATACTCTGTTATCGGCTTTGCGCGTAAAAGCGACGCGGCCTTCCGCCGTTGCAAAAATGGTATGATCCCGACCTAAACCGACATTTTCACCCGTACGATATTTCGTGCCGCGCTGGCGGACGATGATGTTGCCCGGGATAACAGCCTGACCGCCGGATTTTTTCAAACCCAAACGTTTACTTTCGGAATCGCGTCCGTTTCTGGTGCTGCCGCCTGCTTTCTTATGAGCCATAGCTTATCTCCTTAAAACTTAAAGTGATTATTCGGCGATATCCGTGATCTTGACGATCGAGATATACTGACGATGACCGTTTTTACGGCGATAACCCTGACGGCGTTTTTTCTTGAAAACGATAACCGTGTCATCGCGTGTCTGTTTAACGACTTTGGCCGAAACTTTGGCGCCGGCAACAGTCGGCGTTCCGATCTTTTCACCGAGGGCAAGCACATTGTCAAATGTCACAGTAGAGCCGATCTCTGCATTGAGTTTTTCAATGACGATCACATCATCTTTTGCGACCTTGTACTGCTTGCCGCCTGTCTTAATAACTGCGAACATTTTCTTCACCATCTTATGAAATCTATAACAAAAGCAGAATCATTCCGCTTTAAAGAGAGCTTTTTATAGCCAGAAATTCAGGGATTTGTCAACAGGATATTTAACATCCGGCGCATTTATTTTTGCCGCGGGTGAATCTGATCGGCAAACCTTTGCGCCAGACGGGAAAACGGCAAAGACTGCACCCATACTTTTCCCGGGCCGCGCATGTCGGCGAAAAACAATCCGGACCCGCCGAAAATCTGCGATTTTATGCTGCCGGTTCCGGTTACGTTAAAGTATACGGACGGTTGAAAAGCCACCAGACAGCCAACGTCTACTTGCAAAGATTCGCCTTCCCGTAAATCTATTTCGCCGATCGTTCCGCCGGCATGAATAAAAACGACTCCGTCGCCGCTGAGGCGCTGCATGATAAAACCACCGCCGCCGAACAGAGCGGTCATAATCTTTTTTTGAAAATAAACGCCGATATCAATATCTGCCTGCGCGCATAAAAAGCTGTCTTTTTGGCAGATGATTTCTCCGCCGAATCCGGACAGGGACACCGGTATGATTTTCCCCGGATACGGAGCCGAAAAAGCGACTTTCGCCGGTTCGTTCAGTGTGTTGACAAAAGAAGAAAGAAAAGCGCTTTCCCCGGATAATACCCGTTTGCCCGCGCCGAAAATCTTGCCGAAGACTCCTTGTTTTCTGCCCGTCCCGAACAAAGCTTCCAGATCAACGGCCAATTCCTTGTAAATCATGGCGCCAGGTTCGGCAATAACGGATTCGCCGGGTTGCAGGCATATTTCAACATACTGCATATCGTCGCCGCAGATTTTGAAATCCAACCCCGAATTAAAATAAACGTCGGAAGGCGGCGTTTGCGACAGATCCGTTAAAACGGAAAACCTGTCCGCCGGCACCCATTCGGGCATACCTTCGCGCCAGACCAGACAATCCGGGTGAGCCTGAATAAAACGGGAAGCGTCTTCCAGTGAAAAGGGGCCGTATTCCTGATTGCCGGATAAACAATACCACATGGCTGATCCCTCCGATATGTTTAGTATTTGTGCAGCAGAGTTGTTCCGACGCGCCGGTTACGGGGATTTTTAGACATCAGGTGCTGCACATAGCACCCCTGAAACAGGGTAATATTGTATTTTTTTGCAACCAGCAGAGCTTCTTCGTCATCAACGCGGCATAAAATTGTCCGGTTCGGTCCGATATTAACCAGACGTTCGGTTAATTCCGCATCTTCCTGCAGGGCAAAAGGCAGATCCTGATGCCATGTCAGTTTGACATAGTCGGCCGACAGACGTTCCCGGTCGATAAATTTCAACGTTTTGTACGTTACGCCGTCAATACAAATCTTGTACCCCAGGTTTTGCGCATAATCCCGGGCCGTCAAATAAGACCGCAGATCGCTGAAAATATCAATCGGCTGCAATTCCAGAACAATCGTGTTTTTCATGCCGGAGCGAATGTTATCGTCAAATTCGCGGAATTCTTCGGACAAGATTGTGGAAATATTCAGGTTTAATGAAAAATCATGCGTAAAAGCGCCGTCGTCGTGTCTGGAAACGCTGTTTAAAACCCGTTTGTCCAGAGTTTCTGTCAGATCTTGAAACAGCCACGGCGTCGCTGTCAGCGAAACGCCCGGCAGAATCGATTCGCCCAGATCGGCGATTGAAACGAAAACTTCTTCAAACAAAGGCTGCGGCTGAGCGTCTTCCAGAATAATGCAGACGGACTGGCGACGGATCATATTTGAAAAATCCGTATTTTGCAGCGCTTTTGACACGCGCGCCAGCATTTCCGGCGTAAACAGTTTTTGATTTTTATCAAAAACGGGCGGCGCGACGAATTTTTTCTTTTCTTTCTTTTCGCTTAAAACTCTGGCCGGCCCGTTGCCGATGCGCGAAATTTCATACATCAGCGCTTCTTTGTCCGCGGGCAGGCTGTAAGTCCTTTCCAACAGTTCGGCCGCCCGCATTGTTTGTTTGTCGGCAGAAAAGTGCATCCACGTTTTAATCAATGCCGCCCGGACGGTGTTGTCGCTGATTTTGGGGGAATACACAATGAATATATCGTCGTTTTTCAGGCAAAAAGCCTGTCCGTACAAAGCCAAAACATCATAAAAACCGTTGACAATCGTATTCAGCAGGCCGTCTTTGCGCAACGCTTCGTCGATCAAAGAGATTTTTAACTGCAAGACCGTCAGCTTTTGACCGGCTTTCAGCGGTCCGGCCAGATAATGGCGAAGCGGTTCTTCCTGATTGATCATCAGCGGCCCCCCTTATTGTATTCAATCGGCATATCCAGCCGCCCCGGCGTCAGGCAGCCCGCCGTTTGCGCGCCCGCGATGCCGGCTTTTCTGGACACGCACTGCGCCTGTGTGCAGTTTTTGTTCTGCGGACAGCCTTTTCTGATTTTCGCCGCCGTTAAAGCGTCAATAAAATATCCCTGAAAACGCCGGATATTATGCGTTAATCCCCAGCGCAGAGAATCTTCGTCTTCACAGCGCATTAAAATAATACGGTCCGGATCAATTCCCCGCAGTCTGTCCGTTTCCGTTTCTTTATTCAAAGCGGGCGTCCAGTTTAATTTCATTAAATCCGAATTCAAAATGTTCATATCCATGAATTCAAAAGAAATCGGGTGCAAACCGTCAATCAAGATTTGATGTCCCGCTTCGTGCAGTAAATCTCTGGCGACCATATAATTTTGCGTGTTTTGAATAATGTCCATCAGCTGGACTTCGACAATGATCGACATTCTTTCAGGCATTTCTGCCAGAAATTGTTCGAAAACAGGCGTGAAAATAGTAGAAATGTTTAAATTTAAAGAGATGTTTTTCGGCGTATGCGCGAATAATTCTTTAAAAATTCCCAGCATTCTTTTATCCAGCGTTTCGCTGAGGTGCTGAAACAGCCACCGGTTGGATAAAACGTTTACGTCGGGAGCAATCGCTTTTTTCAGATCGGCCATAGACGTAAAGTATTCCAAAAATAGCGAAGATATACTGCCTTCGGGAGTAATTTGAACGGCTTCCTGCCGGCGGATAATTTTTAAAATATTAAATCCCTGAATATTACGCAGAATCGCGTCCAGATGTTCGGGAGCCAGCGGAATTTCTTTTTTTTGAAACTGCTGGTTTTCAACGGCTGCCTGACGTTCTTTGGCGTAAGCCATAACCGTATCGAAATCGCGGTTTAATGGATAGACGCGGATAAAATCGTTAGGCTGGGAAGCGGCGAAAGAATCGGATTGAAATATCCGCCGGATAGAAGAAACCGTATCTGTCAGCGACTGCGGCAGAATATTTTGCCCGACGACCATAATATCGTTATTGGCCAGAACGAACAGCCCGGATTGAGATTTAATGATTAATTCGTTCAAAGCGCCGAGCGTCATTTGAACGTGGTTTTGTGTGCGGTTCGCCGGATTTAACGCGGATATTTTGACAAGAAGAGCCGTTGATCCCGCTTTCATCGGTTCAATGCGTTTTAATTTGTCAAGAAGCTGTTGCTCCGCTTTTGCCGCGCTCACAAAGAATCCTTTCTTTCCCGTTTTTCGGGATTATCTTATTTTAGGTATAAATGAACTTCCGTTGTCTGAATGGAAGCGCTTTTTGTCTTTGAAGAATAGATGCGGTCTTCCGGCAGTCCCATAGAGATCAAAGAAGTGTGGACTGCGTCGGCATTTTTAGCGGCTTCGGCTTCTCCGGATTTTGCGTTGGCCGGACTGACCGCGACAATTTCAAAACCGGTATTCGGGCGTTTGTCCAAAGCGGCCTTAACGGCTTTATACAAAGACTGTTCATACGCGACGTTTTTTTTATTAAATCTGATGACCATCAGCGGCCTGCGTCCCGCCAGATCGGCGTCGGGCAGGTATGCCGCCGCGGACAGCAGGGCGGCCGGCGCCGCAGGGACTGAAACGGCCGCCTGCGGTCTGACATTCATGATTTTTCCGTTTTGAATATCTGTGCCCAGCATATTGATGTTCTGGCTTTCCGAACTGAAATACTGCTGTTGGCGTGCGATCTGGGCGGCAACATCTGAACTTAAACGGTTTAAAGAAACAACCGTTTGATTGGCTTGATCTTCCAGTGTTTTTAAATTTTCGTGGTCGATCTCCATTGCGCCGGGGATCAGATAGGTTTCTCCGATCGTATCCAGAAGCGAGTTCAATTCGTTTTTGGTTCGGATTATTTCGCTGGACAGCTTTGCCGTTTCGGACATGTTTTTATCTGATCCGG